>JAPYNO010000088.1 GCA_028283025.1 Pseudomonadales bacterium
GCTACAGGCGCATCTCGACTGGTCGGGGTAGAGAGATTCGAACTCCCGACTTCCTGCTCCCAAAGCAGGCGCGCTACCAGACTGCGCCATACCCCGATGTAAATCCAGAAAAACTCTGGAGATATCTGAGCAAGTCCAAGGATGGAGCTTGCTCAGAGCATGTCTAAAATCCCCTCCCAAGCGGGAGGCACGCATAATACTGATGAAGCGGCGGATTTTCCACTGCTTCGCCTATGGCCACCCGGTGCGCATTCATTCATTCGGCAACGGGTTACAATTCGCGCCTTCGCAAATGACAAGAGTACGTTTCCATGAGCATAGACTTCGCAGGAAGAGTCGCTATTGTCACTGGTGCTGGTGGCGGTCTCGGCAAGTGCCACGCCCTTGAGCTTGCCAAGCGCGGCGCGAAGGTGGTCGTCAATGACCTTGGCGGCTCGGTGGACGGCACAGGCGGCAACTCCGAAGCCGCTTTGCAGGTGGTCGATGAAATCACATCCGCTGGCGGCGAGGCCATCGCGAATGGTGCGTCGGTCAGCGACGAGAAGGGTGTTGCCGGTTTGGTGGCGGCGTGCATAGATGCCTTCGGGCGCGTCGATATCCTCATAAACAACGCGGGCATCCTGCGCGACAAGAGCTTTCACAAGATGACCATGAACGATTTTCGCGCGGTTGTCGAAGTGCATCTGTTCGGCGCCGCCATGTGTTCCCATGCTGTGTGGCCGATCATGTGCGAACAGGGCTACGGGCGCATCGTTATGACCACCTCGCCGACGGGACTCTACGGCAACTTCGGACAGGTCAACTACGGCGCCGCCAAGCTGGCTCAGGTCGGACTCATGAATTCGCTCAAGATCGAGGGCGCCAAGTACAACGTCCACACCAATACGATTTCTCCGGTCGCCGCCACGCGCATGACCCAAGATCTGATGCCAGAGGAGGCGCTCTCGAAGGTAAGTCCCGAGCTGGTGACCCCCGCGGTCATGTATCTGTGCAGTGAAGATGCGCCGAATGGCATCATTGTGCAGGCGCAAGGCGGCAATTACGGCACCGCTGCTATCGTCGAACATCTTCATGTCGAACTCGGCGACCATGCGACTGCGGAAGACATTGCCGCACACTTTGAAGAAATTACCGACCTTGCGGGTGCGCAGCCACGCGGCCGGCTACAACTCTAGGTCGAAAGCTGAGACTCTGCGGGAGACGATCATATGGCTGGCGCGGTTATGTCACTTGTCATCACCTGCCTGATCGCAGGCGTGCTTTGGTTCACGCTCGGCAGTCGATTTCGCTTCTCCGAAGAAGGCGAGCAAAACGACATTCTCAACCTCGCCGTCTATGCGGGCATGATTCTGCCGGTCGCGTTCCTGTTTGTGTACTTTGTGCTTGACTTGAAGTAATCACCCACCATCGTCCAACTCCGCACAACCTGAACACGCATTGTCGCCCTGCCTCAGTCCTATTACCTGAATTCCCTGCGAACGAATCCCACCTTGTACCCAAATGGCCGCCCGATTTTATTGAGCGTCTCTAGGGTCGGATTGCCTTGGTCGAGCTCGACTTCGGCAAGAATTCTCGTGGCGACACCCACCACACGCATGGCATAGTCTTTCTGGCTCATGCCAGCGACCTTGCGCATGCCCCGGACGGCTTCGCCAAGACTCAGTTCTTGGTTTTCGATGGCGCGAATCAACTCGCGTTTTGTGGGCACCGAGGACTTCTGTGCTCGCATTTTCATTCTCCCAAGTCTTGTAGCTGCTTTGCATGGTGATCAACGGCAGGTGTGCAGTGTTCAATCACGTCATCGTCAACGCCGCAGTCGCGCATGATTTCCGGCAGGCGTTGCAATGCGCATCCGAATTCATGCAGCGCGGTGCGCAGGCCGTTGCGATACCTCGCAAACTTCTCGATCACCTTGCCCCATTCAGGTTCTCCGGCCGTCTCTACATCTCTCGACCAACGGCATGAGCGCGCGATGCCCTCTGGGTCCAAGTACATGGGCGCAAAGTCGAACAGCGGGCAGAGTTCCACCTTCCCGGACTCATGGCGAAGCAAGGCAGTGTTGCGCCCGTGATTATCCTTATTGCCCATCACGACATTCACCACGTCGCGTCGAATGTACTCATTGACGTCGGCCGCAGGGCTAGAGCAGTAAGCTTCAATAGCAGCACATGCGGTCTCATGGGTAATGCGCGCGCCGTATTCGGCCGCGCCGACTGCGGAGTAGAGGCTTTCCATCCCAATGCGCAGCACCTTGCCGCGTTCGACAATACGATCAAAGCGTGGTACGAATAGATTATCTTGCTGCCACTTCAGTTCGGCGAATACGTTCAAGCCCAAACGCTTGGCGACTCGCATGTAGGCGGCTTCGTTCTTCAGCACCTTGCGGTCTGCTGGATGGTCGCCTCGCGGACGTTTGACAATCCAGTGCGAGGCCACATCTGCATCGCCGAGCCGTCCTTCGGCGTGCCAAGCGCCCTTGTAATCTTGGGCGAGCAATAGCTTGGGCGCAACGCCTTGAACATCTGACGCACCCGCCGCATAGATGCCGTGTTCGAAGGCATATTCAATAAAGGCTTCGTGACGTTCCACGACCTCATCGCAAGTGAAGCCCGGATGGTCATTCATTGGCACGACACTGCCGCCAGAGGTTGGCACTCGGAGGTTCATGTCCTTTGCGAGGACGGCTTCGGCAACCCGCAGGTTTCCCGGAGGGAAGGCTGTGCCTCGAAGCAGCAGTGGCCAATCAGCCGCAGGGCCTTTTTGCAGGTCTAGCAGTTCTAGCCACTGCTGCCGACCATAGCCGCTCGGCAATAGGTCGAGTACGAAGGCTGGCCAGTGATCAAGCTCGTAAAGCTGAAAATCAGTAGGCATTCGACAGCTCAATCCCGCAGCTTTTGATGTCTTGGCACTGGCAAATTTAGCTGCATATTCGGGTAGATATTCGAATTGACAAGCGCCAGCGAACCCGCGAGATTCGTCGAACGCAGTCAGCACCGCTGCAGGCCGCCAGTGCCCGCCACGGAACATCTCAAATGTAGCCATCATGTCGAACGAGGGATTTCTGAACTATTAAAGTGGGCGAAATATAACAGAATATCGTGATATAAACCACTAAGATAGTTTCATGTGAGTTTCGGAGATCTCATCATCCCCGAAGACGAAAGAGTTGACGGCGCTGTGGCTGATTCAGGCTGACGGCACCAGACGTGGGGCGGCAGGAGGTGCCGGTCTGTGAAGCGTCACGAAGACGCCGATGTCGGTACATCCTTAAACGCCACGCCTTTATCGACGCGAATATCCTGCGGCATGCCGAGCACACGCTCAGCGATGATGTTGGCCATGATCTCATCGGTGCCGCCAGCGATGCGAAGACCGGGAATCGCCATGTAGACCTCTTGGAAGAGCGCTGCCTGCTCGCTCAGTTCGGGGTCGCGAATGGCGCCGGTCATATCCATCAGATCCATCGCGAAATTCGCCATCTCCTGTGATTTGGGCGCACCCACGAGCTTGCCGATGGAATTCTCAGGTCCGGGCGTCGCGCCGCGTGAGAGGGCACTCATGGTACGAAAGCTGGTGTACTTGAGGCCCGCCTCCTGGCAGTACCAATCGGCAAGTTTGGCTCGAACCGCGCTGTCTTCAATCGCTGGCCGGTCGTTAATGTGGGTGTTCTGCGCAAGATCGAAGACGCGCTTGAAATTGACGCCACTACCGCCAGCACCGATCGACATGCGCTCGTTCATCAGGGTCGTGATCGACACCTGCCAGCCTTGCCCGACTTCGCCGAGGCGCTGCGTATCAGGGATGCGTACATCATTAAAATAGACTTCGTTGAAGTTGGAATCGCCCGAGATTTGCTTGATGGGCTTGATTTCAATGCCGGGCGACTTCATTGACAAGAAAAAATAGGTCAGACCTTTGTGCTTCGGCACGTCCGGGTCTGAACGGGTCACGAGAATCCCGTAGTCGCTGAAATGGGCGCCCGAAGTCCAAATCTTCTGACCGTTGATCACCCAGTCGTCGCCATCGCGCACGGCGCTCGTGCGAAGCGCCGCGAGATCAGAGCCACCCGCAGGCTCGCTAAAGAGCTGGCACCAGATTTCCTCGCCGCTTGCAAGCGGCGGCAGGTAGCGCTTCTTCTGCTCTTCTGTCGCATAGGCCATCATCGTCGGGCCTGCCATGCCCTGACCAATGGCGAAGACACCGGAAAGCTCGCCCACCTTGCCTTCTTCCTGGCCGAAAATGACCTGCTCCATGGCCGAGCCGCCGCGGCAGCCGTATTCCCTCGGCCAGCGAATGCACGCCCAGCTGGCATCGTACTTGCGCTTTTGCCAGAGCTTCGATTGCTCGATATAACTCAGTCCCGCTAATTCCTTTTCGCTCGGCGTATTGGCTTGCACCCACTTGCGCGCTTCTTCTCTCAAGCGCGCTTCTTCCGGGGAATCGTTGAAGTCCATGGTATTTCTCTCTCGTTTGAAGTGTGATGATGAGCAGGTCAGGCAGCCAGATTGCTGTGCTCAATGCCAGTGATGAGCTTTTCCTGCCAAGCCGCTTCGCTGCCGATATTGACCGACAGCAGCTTGGCGCGCCGGTACAGGAACTGACAGTCGAACTCCCAGGTAAAGCCCATGCCGCCGTGCGTTTGAATGTTCTCCTTGGACGCATAGTAGAAGGCTTGCGTCGCGCTCACGCGCGCAGTCGCCGCCGCGACGGTGAGTTCGGATGCGTTGGTGTCGAGCGCCCACGCGCCGTAGTAGCAATTCGAGCGCGCCAGCGTGTTCTTGACATATGCATGCGCAAGCTTGTGCTTGATCGCTTGAAAGCTCGCGATCGGCCGACCAAACGCATATCGCTGCATGGCATAGTCACGCGCCATGTTGAGCGCCCTATCCGCGCCGCCCACCTGCTCCCAAGCAAACAGTACTGCGGCCTGATCAAAGAGCTTTTGCGTCAGCGCCCAGCCTTCGCCGTCGGCACCGAGTAGCTCGGCTGGCGCATTATCAAAGCTGATTTGTGCGTGCGACCTTGACGGGTCGAGCGTCTCCACAGGCGTGATGACAACACCGGAGGCTGACAGATCGACGAGCCACAGGCTTGCGCCGTCGCCCTTGTCGCTCGCCGACACAACAATGGCGAAGTCTGCGACGTCGCCGTCAGCCACCGGCAGCTTGGTGCCAGTCAAGGCGCCGTTCTTCATGCGAGTCTCAATGAGCTTCGGTGTTTGCCGTCCGTGCCGTTCTGCGAGCGCGAAAGTGCCGATCGCTTCACCTGTCGCGAGCTTCGGCAGCCAAGCTTCCTTTTGCGCCTGCGTTCCCGCCATCAACAGGGCTTCGGTGGCGAGGTAGACCGACGATGAATAGGGAATCGGCGCGACCGCGCGGCCGATCTCTTCGGCCAGAACGCACAAGGCGAGGCGATCCATAGCGAGGCCACCAAACTCTTCAGGAATGGCGACGGCCGTCCACCCCTGATCCACAACGGCCTGCCACAGTGACTTGGAATAGGGCGCATCGCCTTCAAGGACGCTGCGCACTTCCGACATGCCGGATTTGTCGGCGAGCAGGCGAGCCGCCTGATCGCGCAGAAGATTGTGTTCTTCGTCGAACTCGAAGTTCATGTTGCGTATTTCCTCTAGAATCACTCGAATCAATTAGCTATTGTGCATGAAAAGCGGATGCACTTGCGCATGGATTTCTCGACACTCGGATACATTCGACTCGCTGCGGTCTCGCCGCGGGTGACGCTCGCGGATGCGCAGACGAATGCCGAAACTCACGCCGAGATTGCCCATGACATTGCCCGTCAAGGGACATCGCTCGTGCTTTTTCCAGAGCTTTCCCTCACCGGCTATTCCTGCGAAGACCTGTTCATGCAGCGTGAACTACAGCAATCCGTCGAAGCCGCGCTTGTGGCCTTGGCTGCGAACACCGCCGAGCTGCCCTGTGTCATAGTGCTTGGCGCACCTTGGATGCTGCCCGATGGCCGCCTCGTCAACTGTGCATTTGTACTGAGCGCTGGCAAGGTACTCGGCGCCGTGCCCAAGGCAGCCATCCCCAATTCAGCCGAGTTCTACGAGCAGCGCTGGTTTGCGTCTGGTCAGGATATAGATGTCCTCGTCAAACATCGCGGGCTAGGTGATTTTTCGATCACCACACGTCAGATCTTTCCGCTTGGCCCGACAGCCTTTGCGATCGAGGTCTGCGAAGATCTCTGGATTGCCGACCCACCCGGCAATCAACATGCGCTCGCAGGCGCCGAGATCATTCTCAACCTGTCGGCAAGCCCAGAGGTCGTCGCCAAGTGCGCCTATCGCCGCGATCTCGTGCGCATGGCGAGCGCGAGCCGCATCTGTGGCCTTCTTTACGCTTCGAGCGGCGCGACCGAATCGAGCAAAGATCTCGTCTTCGGCGGCCATTTGATTGCGGCTGAGAACGGCGTGCTGCTTGCAGAGTCTGATCGATTCAAGCTCGAAGGCACACATCTCATCGCCGACTTCGACTGGCAGGCACTACGCTTGGATCGCGCGCGCAATGCGACGTTTGCGGGCGCGCGCCGTCCAGAAGGCTACAGGCACATCGACACTAGTAATGTCGCGCAGCCGCTCGCCGATCTTCGCCGAAGCTACGCACGCACGCCCTTTGTGCCGGATGGCGATGATCTTACCGAACGCGCCGAGGAAATACTCTCCATTCAAGCCACCGGCCTTGCCCGCCGCATGATCGCTGCCGGCGCCAAGCGACTCGTGCTCGGCGTCTCCGGCGGCCTTGACTCGACGCTTGCACTGCTTGTCTGCCTGCGCGCGCTCGAGATGACCAAATGCCCGAATACCGACCTCATTCTGATCAGTATGCCGGGCCCGGGCACAAGCGCACATACCCAAGAATCGGTGCAACAGATCGCCAACGCACTCGCTCTTGAACGCATCGAAATCCCTATCCACGAAGCGGTCTCAGCACACCTTCAAGACCTGAGCCATGCAGATACCGAAGACCTCGTGTTTGAGAACGCCCAAGCGCGCGAGCGCACACAAATCCTGTTCGACTATGCAGGCAAAGTTGGCGGACTCGTTGTCGGCACAGGCGACCTCTCTGAACTCGCGCTCGGCTGGTGCACCTTCAATGCCGATCATATGGCGAGCTATGCGGTCAACGCATCAGTGCCTAAAACCCTCGTCAAGCACTTGATTCAATACTATGCGCACCGGCACGCGAATGATGCGCTCAAAACCGCCTTGCAGCGCGTCATCAACACGCCTATCAGCCCCGAACTGACCTCGCCAACAGAAGATGGCGGTGTCGGCCAGCTCACGGAAGAGCTCATCGGCCCCTACGAGCTGCACGACTTCTTTCTCTTTCATCTCATGCGCAGCGGCTTTTCCGCACGCAAGATTCGCATTCTCGCCGAGCGCAGCTTCGCGGGCGTCTATTCACAAGGCGAGATCACCCACTGGCTCACTGAGTTCCGATCACGCTTCTTTTCTCAGCAATACAAGCGCACCACCCTACCACCCGGCCCCAAGGTCGGCAGCGTCAGCCTGTCGCCGCGCGGCGACTGGCGCATGCCGGACGAGGTGCGTCCCGCCGCCAAGGAGATCAACACATGAACAAATCCCAACATTCCACCCCTCCCGGCCTGCCTCTTGCGGGCATCACCATCGTCGAGTTTGCAAGCATGATCACGGCGTCGCTCGCAAGCATGATGGCGGCCGAGCAAGGCGCCAGGGTCATCAAGGTAGAACCGCCTCAAATCGGCGACATGATGCGCCACATGGGCTCCGCAAAGGGCGGCGCTTCCGGCCTGTTCGCCAACTGCAATCGCGGCAAGGAGTCGGTCGTACTTGATCTCAAGCACACGGACGGCATTGAAGCGGCTAAACGCATTATTGCGGCATCGGACGTGCTCATCACCAATTACCGCCCCGGCGTGATGGACAAGCTCGGACTCGGCAGTGAGAGCTTACGCCGTGCCGACCCGCGCCTCGTGTATCTCGCCATCACCGGCTTCGGCGTGTCAGGCCCGCTCAAGGATGTCCCCGCCTACGACCCCATCATCCAAGCGCAAGCCGGATTCACCTTCATCCAAGGCAAGGCGGCGCCTGAACTCATCCGCAACCTCGTCTGCGACAAGGTCACAGCACTGACCGCCTGCCAAGCGCTCACCGCCGCGCTGCTTCACAGGGAACGCACCGGCGAAGGCCAACACATCGATATATCCATGCTTGATGCGGGGCTCTTTTTCATGTTCCCCGATGGCTTCATGAACCACACATTGCTTGATGACGATGTCAACTTCGCCCCTGAACTTCGTGAAGCCTTGACGATCGCGAGCGCGAAGAACGGCTATCTGACGATCACAGCGGCAACGCCGAGGCAGCGATTCGGCCTGCATCGCGCGATTGGACAAGCAAACCTCAATGAGGACGAGCGATTTATGAGCATTGAGTCGTTGCTTAAGCATTTCCAAGCCTACACCGAGATTCTTGAGGACGCCTTCTCGTCCTTCGACGTTGATGAACTCATCGAACGCCTTCATGCCGAAGGCGTGCCCGCTGGCAAATGCATGACCAGGGAGGCGGCGCTCGAGCAGCCGCAGGTAGCTGAGAACGATAGCTTCGAGATCATCGAGCATCCGCATATGGGGCGCATGAGGCAAGTGCGCAGCCCGGTGCGATTCGCAGGCGAATCGCTGCCGCTCGCATCTTTGTGTCCGCAGCTTGGCGAACACACTTCAGCCGTCCTCAACGAATTCGGATGATCAGGCGCTAACCAGAGCGAGTCATTTCCGAAGCCCCCTACCGCCCGCCAGTACCCCTTCCTACAAACGCCTTCAGGTCTTCGGCAAGCGTATAGAGGGCGGGCACAAGAAACAGTGTGACGAGCGTGGCGATGACAAGCCCCCAGCCAAGTGCCAATGACAAGGGGCTGACGATGGCATCATAGCCGCCGATGCCATAGGCCGTCGGCATCACGCCGCCAAACGTCGTCAGCGTGGTGACGAGTATCGGACGCAGGCGCGCAGCCATCGCCGAGACCTCCACTTCGCGCTTATCGGCATCGGCGGGCGCAGCCTTGAGCCGCCGGTTCACCGAGTCCATCATCACAATCGATGCGTTCACGACGACGCCAGCGAGCCCGACAATGCCCATGAAGGCCGTCATGCCCAAATTCATGCCGTGCAGCCAAAACACCAGCATCACCGCGGCCGCCGCGAATGGAATCACAATCATCACACTCAATGCCTGCAAGAGCGACCCTAATAGCAGCCAGATCACAAGGCCGATGGAAGCAACCGCGAGCAAGGCCGCTTGACCAAGCTCGGCACCGCTTTCGCGCGTGTCCTCCGCTTCCCCGCCGATGGCGATCTCGAGTCCGGGCACGCCGTCGAACTCAGGCAAGAGTTCGTCTTCAAGATAGGCAGCAAAGCTCACCGAGGAGAAGCTCGAATCCGGCGCGAAGCTGCCGCGCAGGGTGGTCACGCGCACGCCGTCACGATGATAAATGCGATCAAGCGCAAGCTGCTTTACCGGACTCACAAGATCCTTCAGCGGTACGAGCGCGCCATTGCGCGAGCGCACGGGCGCTTCGAGCAAGGCATCAAGATCGCCACGCGAAGCCGGATCGAACATGATGCGAATTTCGGTGGTGTCTTCAAGATCACGGTGCTCGCTCGCTTCGATGCCGTGGAACGCAGCGAGCAGCGTGTCGGCAAGCGCTTTCGGGTCGAGTCCCGCGAGTGCCACCTTCTCATAGTTGATATTGAGTTCTATCTGCGGCGTGCCGGGGCGCTCGTCAATTTCAAGCTCGACGATGTCCTGATGATCGCGCAAATGCTCGAACAATCGCATCGCCTGCCCTCTGCGAACCTCGTCGTCGTTCGACATGAAATGCACGGTGATCGGCTGATCGGTGGGCGGCCCCATGTATTGCGACTGCAAGATCAGGCGAGCGTCGCCGGGCACGCGCAATCGCTCTTGCAGGATGTTCATCCACTCGCTGTTGTTGTAGCGCCGGTCAAGCGGCTTGAACACCATGGTGAGTAGCGCCTCGTTGCCGGCATCGCCTCTTGTCTTCCTCGTATCATCGGTTGACTGGTGTCCGATACGCGCCGAGATCGATTCCAAATCACTGCCGGTCATATCGGTGACTTGCGCCTGCAACGCCAAAGCAATGGACTCAGTGTGCTCGATGGGCGTACCAATCGGCATGGACAGCTTGGCGAACAAAACCCTTGCGTCCTGCTGCGAGAACAATTCGATCTCCAGCAAAGGCCGAATGAACACGAACACGCCAGCAAGCAGCAAGAGGTAGGCGGGCACGATGAGCGCGCGGCGGCGAATGGTACGCTTCAGGCTGTTCGCATACCAAGCCTCAAGCCGCTGCATCAGCACCTGCCGATCGAACCTCGATGTGCGCATACGCTTGAGTCCCAGGCTGTGGCGCATATGCGACGGCAGAATCAGGAAGGATTCAAACAGCGACAGCAACAGCACAGTCACAACCACAGCGGGAATCTGCCATACGATGGTGCCGATGAGTCCGCCCATCGACAATAAGGGCGTGAAAGCAAGCATGGTGGTCAGCGCCGCAGCGGTCACAGGCCGGGTCATCTCGGCCGCGCCGGTGATCGATGCGTCAAGCGGCGCGTATCCAAGACGCCGCTTGGTGTCGATATTTTCCGCCACCACCACCGCATCATCGACCACCATGCCGATGACGATGACAAATCCGGTCAACGAGAAGATGTTGAAGGTCACGCCAAAGGTTGGCATGAGCGCGATGGCGGCGAAGAACACGAGCGGAATGGCCGCGCACACCCAGATAGTTGCGCCGCCGCGCATGAACAAGAGCAGTACCAGCGCTACCAGGATGCCGCCATAGGCGCCATTGATCAGCATCAGATTCAAGCGATTCTCAGTGTAGAAAGCACGATCATCCACAAACTTGACGCTCACTTCGCTCGGCAAATCGAGCGCATCAATCGTCTGCTTGACTTTTTTCACAGCCTCTATTGCATCGGCGTGATCGCGCTTAATCGCATAGATGGTGACGCCCGGCTCGCCGTCCGTGTGCGAGACGAGTCCTGTATCCTCACGCCCGCTTTCGATGCGCGCAATGTGCGAAATGCGTACGATTGCCTCACCTTGCACTGAACGCACGATTGTCTCACCGACTTCTTCGGGCGCATGGAAGCGGCTCCAGAGCACGACACGGTTGCGGTCTTCAGCCGACTCGAGCACGCCGCCCGTCGTAGACACATTGCGCCGCCGAACCGCATCCACCACATCAAGCACCGTCACGCCCTGCTCGGCCGCCTTCTGCGGATCGATAAGCACCCGCACTTCAGGGTCGTTGAGTCCAACAACCTCGGCTTGCGCGACTTCATCAATGCCTTTGATGGCGCGCTCGACATCCCGCGTGGCGGACGCCAGCGGCCCTTCAGGACCCGACAGCGCTACTTGCACGATCGGCCACTTGGCCGGATTCAAGCGATTAAGCTTCGGCTCGTTTTCCATTTCTGGTGGAAAATCGGTGATGCCTTCAATCGCATCGCGCAAGCGCCGCTCAGCCTGATCGAGCTCCTCCTCGGTTGATTCGACAAAGAACTCGACACTCGTGTACGAGCTGCCATTCGAAATCGTGCTCTCGACTCTCTCCACGCCATCGACCTCGTCGATGGCCTCTTGGATCGGGATAGTGACCTTGGTTTCCATGTCGCGCGCCGAAGCACCTGGCAGCTGTGCATGCACAAACATGATGTGCGAGCGCGCGGCCGGCAGATATTCACGCGGAATATCGATGGCTGCCAAGTAGCCGAGCAGGATGATGCCGACCGCTAGCAGATTGACGAGCAACCCGCGCTCGGCAAAGAATGCGATGATGCTCTTCACCGAATCACTTCGACCAGCGCGCCCTCGGCAAGCGCGAACTGACCATCGGTGATGACCTGATCACCCGCCGACAAACCCTCGAACACTTGCACTCGACCATCCGCGGCAACGCCTGTCGTGACCGGCGCGAGACGCGCCCTGCCTTCAGCATCAATACGAAACACCTGCGTCATACCTTGCCGGCGAAACACAGCGCTGCTCGGCACCAGAAGGTGTCCGCCGCCAGCAAGCATGCGCATCTTGACTGACACCACCATGCCTTGGCGCAAGCGCTTTGCATGTTCGCCTTCAACCCACACTTCAACCGGAAACAATCCACGCTCGCTCGCCGAGCGTCCGATGCTTCTGACAATACCAAGGATCACGCCAGTTTCAATCGACTCAAGGCCAATGCGCACAGACCTGCCAAGCGCGAGGCTCGCGGCTTCCCGAGCGGTGACGCCGATAGCGACGCGCGCTTTCGAGAAATCGACTATCTTGGCGACATGCTGACCGCGGACGAGATAGTCGCCAACCTGCACGGAGACTTCTTCGATTCGACCGTCAAAAGGCGCCAAGACTTCGGCATCCGCCAGATTCTTTTGCGCGTCTCGCACAGCCGCAGCTGCCATGTCGAGATCAGCACGCGCCCTCTCGACAAGCAGCGTCAACCCATCAAGCTCATGGTCGCTGATCGCGCCGGTTGCAAGCAAACGCTGGCCGCGCTCTAGATTGCGTGTGGCGTCCGACAATTCGACCTCGCTTCGCTTGCGAGCAGCCTTGGCGCGATCATGCGCGATTTCGAGCCGAGAAGCGTCGAGTGCCACAAGCACATCGCCAGCCTTGAGCGAATCACCCGGTTCGACAAATCGAGTCACGACCCGAGCGCTGACTTCCGAAGCCACCATCGCTTCGCGAAATGGCTCGACAACACCCGTGAAGCTCTGATCGAGTTCGAGCACGGCGTGCTCAGCCGCACTCGCCCGCACGCGCAGGCGCACTTCGGGGAGGCTGCCAACGCTTGCGTCCACTCCTTCGATTGCATCGGGCTCGCCGCAACTCACAAGAAGGAGCGCGAGCAAGACGGCAGGGAGGCTGAACAGGCGAGTTTGCATCGGGGAATTATAGGTTGCACGGCGCGCCTCAAGTACACTGCGCACTGTTCGACCCCTAATCGGCAACTGATCGGCAACCATGATTCAGCGTTTGTTCCAAGTCTGCTGCGCACTCTTGTGCATGATGTCAAACACCACCTTGAGCGCTATTCTTGAGCCGCCATTTTGCGGCGAAGAAGGCGTGTGGATTCAAGTACTACGCGCTGGCGCACTTCGCTACGCGGACACTTCGACTTCAAGCAGCTATCTTGTTTGGAAGGACGGCGAGGCCAAGCTACTCGTCGATGCTGGCCAAGGCGCCGCGCTCAGGTTCGACGAAGCCGACGCTGACATCTCAGACCTCGACGCCATCGCCATCACCCACCTTGATCGCGAGAATACCTCCGACCTGTGGGCATTCCTGCGCGCAAGCGATGCGGGAAAGCGACTGACGCTCATGGGACCGTTCGATGAGGATGCCGACTTCCTTTCGTCGTTCGCCGGCGTCGAGTTGGCATCCACGCGCCCCTCAGTGAGAAGCATCAGCGCCGTCGGGCGCAAGCGCTGGGCAGAGTTCGGCAACGCCGAGCTGCGCACGGCCGCAATCCCCGTCGATCATGGCGATACGCGCGGCCTTGCCTGGCGCATCACTGTCGGCGAGCAGGCTATTACCTTCACGGGTGATTTCAGCAACCAAAAGAACCTCGTGGCGGATTTCGCCAAGGGTTCCGATGCCCTGGTAGCCAACCTTGGCGTGCCGGAAGAAGCGCGCGGCGCTTCGCGCGATGCTTTCGCACTACCATCGGAGATCGGCCGCATCGCCTCTAGAGCACATGTACGCATGCTCATCCTCGGCGCGCGGCGCACGCACACGAGGCCGCGAGTCACAAACCTTGAACGCGATCGAAGCACACTATCAAGGCCTGGTCATGATCGCAGACGACCTTGAATGCTGGGGACTATAAACGAGCTTGACGGCGTGATATATACTGAAGTTCAAAGGGGTTAGAGCGCACGCAATTTGAGCATTAGGCACCTAGCGCGTCGGCTACTGAACTGGCCACCGCGTAGGCCACCGGCGGACACACAGAATTGCCAATTTGCCCAAGCACTTGGTACACGGCGCCTGCAAATTGCCAATCATCAGGGAAGCCTTGCAAAAGCGCACAATCTTGCACCGACAGTCTGAAGTGTCCATTCTCAGGCGGGAATTGCAGCGCGTCTTGGCGAGACTTCTGGACGCCGTTTGGCCAAATCTTCAAGTCGCTCCACAACCTCTGGCTCGCTCGGCTGTTCAGTATGCTCGTCGTCTTGCGCGGCCCGGTGAATCCAGACCGCAACGTCGGAGCGCAGCTATCAAAGCCAATATCCGGCAACCCGAGCGCCGCTCTAGCGCCCAGAGTGAGAGCATTGCGGGAGAACATGTCCCTTTGCACGCTATGCTCTCCTGCCGGGGCAACATATTTGCGGGCGCACGCGCGAGACCGGAATCCAACAAAGAAAACCCGTTGCCGATCTTGAGGAACACCGAAGCTCGCGGCGCCGAGACGAAAAGCAACAATCTGGTAGTCACGGGACAAGGGCGAATAAATGGCCTCATCCACATAGTTGGAAAATCGCCGCCCGAGCAACCCCGGCACGTTCTCAGCGACAAATGCCTTCGGCCGCACGCTGAGCACGGCGCGCGTGAAAGCGGGCAGCATGTCACAGTCATCAGCCGCCCCAGATTGCTTACCAGCAACCGAGAACGGTTGGCAGGGCGGGCCGCCGTGCAGTACATCAACGACGTTCGCATACACAGACCAATCTACTTCGCCGACATCCCCTTCAGGACCGGAAAAAACCGCCCACTGTGGCCGGTTGCTCGATAGCGTGGCAGCGCATATATCGAGCACATCAAAGCTAGCCAAGTGTTCAAACCCAGCGCGTTCAAAACCCAAGTCAAAGCCACCGCCACCGCAGAACAGCGATAGCGCCGTGAGGCTGCTTCGCTTGCGTTCGGGCATCAGCGTCTCCGGACGCAAGAGCGGACGGTTCGGCATCGCGCGGCATGGACCTAGCTCACCCCGAGTGGCAGCTTGCTTACGAAGACGAGATCGTTTCGAGACCTGCCGATACCAGTCTCTCTTCGATTCAGAAATCTCGTAGGGCATTGGGTTGCGGTACAGAACTTCGCAGATTCGACATATCCTACACGCAACTTTATCAGGCGCAGAAAACCAAGCGCAAAATGAGTATCAGACGACCTTGAATGTCAGGGGCTGTAGCACTCCTGCTCTTCCTGCACTCGCATTGCGCCCTTGCCGAGCACGATGTTTGAGACAGCCTCGGTGCGAGCAGAGCGGGTGCGAGCGGTCGAAACCGCCGCGACCGCTTCTGCCACCTGCCTTGAGGTCAGCCCGGATAAGATTTGCGAAGTCCGCACTGGTTCGGGGGGCTTTCTTGGATCAAGCTGGAGAATTTCAATCGAGACCTCTGTTGGTTCACCGACCACCCGAACTTGCCAGAATTCGCGCACGCCAATCTGCCCATAGCGCATGGCCTTGCCACGATCAAAGTGCGTCAATTCCACCTCGACTACTAAGTCGGGCGGTGTACGTTCGAGGTAGTCATCAACGGCGGCCTCACCTGCCTTCAGCGCATCAAGATAGCCTTCCACCTTGTCGCCCACAATAAATGAGCAGTCTGGCTCTAATCCGGTTCCCGGTGGGTCGCTCGGCGCACGATAGCGAGTGGCGCGGAAACTCTCCGAAAATTGGCCCAAGGCATCAGAAGCCTGATCAACAACGTCTTCAATGAGTTTGCCGAGCTTTTCGTGGTGCCACGAGGGGGACATGCACACAATGAGACCACGCACATGGTCGATGCAGACGCGCGAAAATTCGCGGCTCCAATCGATTGATGCAAGACGCACAACCGTTTCGCTGTCCGCTTGCAGCGCATAAAAGGTCGAGCCGAGCGGCCCCTTATGGCATGTGGCAGACATTGTCATCGCGTTCTTCTCTCCATCATTCTCACGCTCATTCTTATGCGTCCGGCGACCGCTACAATAGGCAATCATCATGCATCACCCCGAATCATGAATCAACTTTTTGCGTGCGGCATTGGACTGCTGCGGAGGGACGACCTTGGGACGCTCGATGTCTGGTTCGCGCACCTCGCCTGTCAAGGCGCCGAGCCGGCACTCGAAGAGGTGTTGGCAGCGCGCAGGGATTCGATCGTCACACCGGTCTCGCCTGCGTTCGGCAACGAGATCAAGGCTGCGCTCGGCGCACGCGCCAGTGTCTTGGCGCCATTGCTAGAAGCAGAGGGTTCGGCCTCGCCAGTCGCTGTCACACTGACCGAAGACGCTCCGATCGAACATATCGAAACCGCCTACCTCAAGCTGCACCTCATCTCAGCGCGCCTGAAAAAACCCAACACGATGAACCTTGACGGACTGTTCGGCGTGCTTCCAACGCTCGCTTGGAGCAATCTCGGCCCGTTGAGGCCGCAAGACGTACCTGCGGCGCACATGCGTGAACGGCTGCAAGGACGCAGCCTGCAGGTGCGCCTCGTCGACAAGATCCCACCCTTAACTGACTATCTGGTGCCGACAGGCGTGCGCATCGGCGATGCCTCGCGCATCCGCCTTGGCGCTTATCTCGGCGAAGGCACTACGGTCATGCACGAAGGCTTTGTGAACTTCAACGCAGGCGCACTCGGTCCCGGCATGATTGAAGGACGCATCAGCCAAGGCGTGGTCGTCGGCGCACATTCTGATCTCGGCGGCAGCGCGAGCATCATGGGCACGCTTTCCGGCGGCGGCACGGTGCGCGTTTCGATCGGTGACGAATGTCTCATTGGCGCCAACGCCGGCACTGGTATTTCGCTCGGCAACCGCTGCACCATCGAAGCGGGACTCTATATCACCGCAAGCACGCCGGTGTCTGTCTTCAATGCCGACGGCACGCGCATCGGCGAAGTCAAAGCACGCGAACTCATCGGACGCGATGACATGCTGTTCATCAGGAACGGTCTCACCGGCGGCGTCGAATGCCGAACCAACCGTGCCAAGGTCGAACTCAACGAGGCGCTGCACGCGCACAACTGAACCGCTCCCCATGCGCCAGCTCGAACTCGCCAAAGCGCTTATTGCACGACCGTCAGTCACGCCGGATGATGCCGGCTGCCAGGACTTGATCGCCGAGACGCTGAGAGCACTTGGATTCGAGACGCGGAGACTTCCGTTCGGTTCGGTCTCAAACATATGGGCGAGGCTTGGCAACGAGCCGCCTTTGTTCACTTATGCAGGGCATACGGACGTGGTGCCGACCGGCCCATTGGACGCTTGGACGACTCCTCCTTTCGAGCCGAATATTCGGGACGGCTTTCTTTACGGGCGTGGCGCCGCTGATATGAAAGGCGGCATCGCCTGCATGTTGGCCGCCACCGAAGCGTTTGTCCGCCAAGGCAAGATGCGCGGTTCGCTCGCGTTTCTCATCACCAGTGACGAAGAGGGCGATGCTGTCAACGGCACGCGGCGCGTGATGGAGGTGCTCGCAGACGAAGATGCGCTTCCCGACTATTGCTTGGTTGGCGAGCCGTCCTCGCTTGAGCGCACCGGCGATACCATTCGCCATGGGCGGCGAGGGTCGATGAACGCGCGCCTAATCATCGAAGGTATCCAAGGCCATGTCGCCTATCCGCATCTTGCCAAGAATCCCATTAGCATGGCAGGACATGTCATACAAGCACTCGCGCAGACGACATGGGACAAGCCGAGCGAGGATTTTCCTGCAACCAATTTTGCATTCTCGAACATTGCCGCTGGCACCGGCGCCATGAACGTGATCCCCGGCGAACTCCTTGCGCACTTCAATTTTCGCTTTTCACCGGCTTCAACGCCAGAATCCTTGCAAGCCCGCGCCGAAGCAATCATTGCCGAAATCTGCGAGCACTACGAAATCGAATGGCAAACGACCGCCCTACCCTTTTTGAACACGAGCGCGGAGTTTCAGAACAAGGTCGCGCAGGCTGTTCGCGAAGCCACCGGCACCACGCCTTGTTTCGATACCGGCGGCGGCACCTCGGATGCACGATTTGTCGCGGCGCACGGCTGCCCGGTCGTCGAGCTCGGGCCCTGCAACGAGACGATTCATCAAGTCAACGAGCGCGTCAGCCTTGACGATCTTGAAGCACTTGAGCGCATCTATCTGAAGATCCTAGAGTCAATACTCACATGACGCGGCGGGCCGTTCTTGGCTTTTCGCTGTTCGGCCTCGTGGTGTTCGCGCTTGCCTTGCTCACACGGCTTCCGGCGAGCATCGTCACGAACTTCCTGCATGAGTCAACAGCGTCAACAACGGCCTCCGCGCTCAGGCTGACCATGCCGCAAGGGACGCTGTGGCGCGGCAGCGCGCAGGTCTCGGTCATGCAGACGGATTTCGGACGCCTTGCTTGGCAGGTATCGCCGACCTCGCTAGTGACACTCTCTCCGCAACTCGATTGGGCGCTTCAAGATTCAGGCTTGAGCGGCAAGGTGAAAAGCGAAGGCGACACGTTGAACGCAGACCTGTCCGGCTCGCTCGATCTCGCGCAACTCGCACCCATTCTTTCAAGATACGCCATTGCCGCCGAAGGACGAATAAGCTTCAAGGACTTGCGCATCGCGCAGTCAGGGAACATGATTCGATTGTCCGGTCAAGTTGATTGGACGGGTGGAAACGTTGACCTCGGCATCGGCGACTGGCAGGCACGGCAAGCATTGCCAGCATTGCGCGCCGAAGCAGCCGAAGCAGCCGAAGCAATTGATGCTTCACGCCTGCGCGTCACGCTGTTGGACGAGGCGACCAATACCCGCCTACCCGCGGGCGAAATCGAACTCATGGAGGATGGCTGGGTCAAGCTTGGCGTGACCGGACACCTTGCCAAATATTTCAATGAATCATTTAGCGATGCGCGCGACCCTTCGGAGATCGTACTGTCGGTGGAGGAACGGTTGTTGTAAGCATCAGACCGAAAGCACCCGCCCGCTAGTCACCAGCACAACAAGCCCCCGCTTCGCGCCCGTGAGTTGAAGATAGGCGCGCACTTGCTCGCCATAATGCTTGAGCTGGCTTTGGCGCGGGTCAATGTCGGTCTTCCAGTCGATGACCACTTCCGGCGCGCCCGTCTCATCAAAGGCAATGGCATCGGCGATGCCCGCGAATGCGAGTTCACCATCCGCTTCCATCCGCGACCCGAAGACGCTGCATTCAGGAACGAGGCGCGGCCTGAGCTCGGCAATCTGCGGCAGGGCAAGTCCGCGCTGCACGCAGTTCGCGAGTTCCTTGGGCGACAAGCCATCCGCAGCATCCTCACTCGCCGCCTTGCCGAGTTCGCCGATGAGCGCTTCGGCGCGCTTCGCCAAATCCGCATCGACCTCCTGGCACTCGCCGGTCAGAACCTCTTCAAAGAGTTTATGGATCACCTGCCCGCGATGAAGGCCGCCTTGCACGTTGAGCACATCCCCGGCCACCGGGGACTCGCCGCTGTCATCGGAAAATACTTCGTCCTCGGCCTCGGTCGTGAGCGGCGTGGCAATGTCTTCATCACGGCTCGGGCTGCGCCAAACAACGCGCTGCCCGGCGTCCACAATGACCTGCGCCTCGCTTGCGAATACCTCGCGCGTCTGCTCGTTCACCGTTTCCCCTGCAACCGTCGGCAGTTCCGTTGACAGTCCTTCAAGGTCAATTTCAGGCAGCGCCTCGATGTCAAGAGCGACCACCTCAGACCACATATTTTGCTTGCGCTCGGTGATGATATTCGGCAGCACGAGCAGGTCCTGCGCGCGCGTCGTCGCCACATACCAGAGGCGCACTCGCTCGCGATTGAGTTCAAGTTGCTCCGTCGCCTTCGCTTCCTTGTAGCCAAGCGGAGTCGCACCGAACGCCGGGCAATAGAAGCATCCGTGAGCGCGGTCCAAGAAGTAGCGCTCGCCTGCTCGCACTTGCGTCATGGTGTTGACCGGCACTACAACGCGCCATTCAAGACCCTTCGCCGCGTGCATAGTAAATAGCGCGACCGATTCCTCCTGCGCGTCTGGCCGTCCTTCCGAAGTACGCTGCTCGTCGTGCCAAGCGGCGGTCATGGCTTCGGCAAAGGCTTTCAGTCCGCGCACCGCATAGGCGCGACTCATGCCAAGATACAAGTCCACATTGGCGAGCACGCGCGTCGCTTGTCCCGCATGGCGGCGCATGAGGATTGGGCGCACGCACAAGAGATCGATGGCTTGCGAGAGCAGATGATGGGGCGTCGTGCTGCCTGCCTTGCGGTAGAGGGAATTGAGCTTTGTGATGACATCGCGAGCGTAGGCGTTATCGACCTGCTCGAGATCGATCGACAGCGATAGGCGCGGTAGGTCTTCTCCTTTGCTGCGCAGATTCGCGACAATATCAAGCAGCGCCTCTTCGCTGAGTCCGATCAGCGGCCCGCGCAACAGCGCACCAAGCGCAAGGGTATCCCGACGATCGGCGAGCACGCGCGTGAGCGCCACCAAGTCTTGGATTTCCTGGCGTCGGTAGAGGCCTTTGCCAGCTTGCGTGGCGACCGGAATGGCAAATCGCTCCAAAGCTTCCTCATAGCGCCACAGATCAGTTCCAGAAGGTGCGAGCAGAGCAATGTCGCCCGGCTTGACTGTTCGCGACTCGGCATCGTCTCCGGCCAAGACCTCGCTGCCGATCAGACTCGCGCACAGCTGTGCTACCGCATCGGCCTCGGCTTGCCGCTGCCTCCGCACCGATACCCTGCCCTGCTCGTCCGGCTCGATGTTGACATCAAGGCGCACAAGACTCTGCGAAGTGGCCGAATCGCGAATCGCATCGAGCGGTGTGAACCCAGGCTGCCCTGCCTCAACGGACAAAGGCACCTCGAACTTCTCATTCACATAATCAAGGATGGGGCCGAGCGAGCGAAAATTGGTCGAGATGCTCAGCAAGGCATCCGAGTCCTCGGCAAGCAGGAGAGCTCGCGCCCGCACATAGGCGGCCACATCGGCGCCGCGAAATCGGTAGATCGCCTGCTTCGGGTCGCCAACGAGGAATAGCGCACCCGGACGAATACGAAACTGCGTCCAGTCATCGCACGGCGCGCCTGCAGGCGCATCCCCGCACAGCCGCCAGAAGATCTCCGTCTGCATGAGGTCGGTATCTTGGAACTCATCGACGAGCACATGCGTATAGCGTTGCCCAAGAGCTACGCGAATCTGCTCGTGCTCGCAGAGCAGTTTGCGAGCACTGTGAATAAGATCTTCGAAATCAAGCTGCGCCGTGCGCCGTTTGTGCTCGGTGTAGGCCTCAATCACCGGCCTCAGAGCGGCGATCGTCAAGCCAAGGAGCTGCGAGCAGGCGATGGCTTGCAACGCATCGAGCATCTCTAGGCACTTGTCGTAACTCTCCTCGGCTGTCTGAAAGCAGCGTCCACCCTCGGCCTTGGAGAGGCCCGCGCTTTGCGCCGCCTTCTCCCACTTGCCTTTCTTCTTGTAAGCGCGCGGCTTGCCGTCCCCTGTAAAGAGCTTCGAATTTCCGCGCACGGACATCATCTTGATCAGGCGCTCAATTTCGTCACTCGGATGTTCATCGCTTGCGATCTCACGAAGATCACTGACGATTTGCGCGGTTTCCGGCTCATCCACTTGGCACTCGCCCATGAATGCGGAGAACTTTGCAGCAGCACTCTTGAACTCGTCCCACTTGGCATCAAGTCCGGCAGCATCAAGTCCGGCAGATTGCTGCACGATGAGATCAGGATGCTGCCGCAGGCCACCCAATAGCATTTGAAATAGCTTCAGCGCTTCGATTTGGTCATGCCAGACAAGACCGGCAAGCGGCGTGTCTTCGTCGGTATCGAGCGCAGCCTTGAGCCATTCGGTCTGCGTCTCCAAAAAAGTCAAGTCCGCTTGACCGCGATCCATGATGCTCGCGCCGGGATCCAAATCCGCAGCCACTGGATACGGCTTGATTAGCTGCTGGCAAAAGCCGTGAATGGTCGAGCAGGTGATCTCATCGAAGCGCTCCAAGGCAGCTTTGATGTGCCCCTGCTCATTCGCGGCAAGGCCGTCCGGCAAAGCGACTGCGAGCTCCGCAGGCGTGCTGCCCTCAATCAGAGCATCCATGTAATTGCGCACGCGAACCAAGAGTTCACTTGCGGCAAGCTCGGTGAACGTCACCGCCGCGATGTGCTTCGGCGTGATGCCAGAGGCAAGCAGCATGACGATTCGCCCGGCGAGCACAGCCGTCTTGCCTGAGCCGGCGCCCGCCTCGACCAGATAGGTGCGATCATGGGCGCGCATGGCGCAGCGGCGCGCTTCATTATCGGGCAGCGCAAGCGACATTACTCCGCCTCCCAGACTTCTGCGGCCGTGCCGATCTTTTCGTGCGCGAGGATGCGCTTGTTCTCGCAATAGATGTTGGCGGCGTTCGCAGGCAGTGCGAAGGCGAGATCGTCAAAGACATCGCCGGCATCGGCGCCGATCACACATGCGCCGCACTTGAGGCCTGTGCGCGCCGCTGCGAGAAACGACGACAGCGCCTCAAGCACGAGGTCTGATTCGGGAAGCGCAAGATCCACATCATCGCGCAGGTAATGTAGTGACGCACGGATTTGCGCATCCGGGCCGAGCATAGCGCGCACAGCATAGGCATAGAGACAGCGCTGCAGTTCGCGTCCCTTGTCAAGCACGAACGGATGCCCATCGGCAGATTTGGGCACCTTGCCTGTTTTGTAGTCCCGCACCCAAGCCGATTTGCCATCGGCGCTTAAGGAGAGCCGGTCGATATATCCTTGGATGAAAAAGTCTGCGTGCGGAATTTGCACTGGCGCTTGCGCATCCCACGGCCACTCGCGTGTTGATTTGATTGCCGCACCGCCAAACGGCACTTCTGCGTGAGCAATCGCCCCATCCTCTCTGCGCAGCAGTCCGCGCACACTCTGCGCACGCGCGTCCGTCAAGCTCCGTTGCCAAAGTCTCTCAGGCGGCACTGCGCGATACAGCCGCCAGTCTGCCGCAATCTCGTCCGAGGCTTGATCGACCGCCTGCCGCACATCCGCCTCACTGGCATTGGCAAGCCCTTGACCGCCTTCAAGCGCCACCAGCGCTTGCTCAAGTATCTCGTGTACCAATTCGCCCATGGTGATCGCATCGAGGGTCAAGGGTTCTTCGCTTGTCTTCGGCTCGCGCAGGCCCAAGCCGTAAGACCACACGAAGCCAATTGGATTGCGCAGCAGCAGGCGTAGCGAATGCGCCGACTGAGTGCGCTGCAAGATTGCTTCAATGACAGGATGATGGGCGCGGACAATGCCATCATGTTCGGTTAATTCTTCGCCATTGTTCCAATTGCGCCAGCACATAGCGGCCGTCTTCGCTTGCATCAGAGCCATGAACTCCGAACTTCTCGCGGCGAGGCGATCACTTTCGCTAAACGCATGGGCTGGCGCCCGATGACGCCTGAGATACGTCGCGCGCGGGTGCCCTTGCAGGAGTGCGCTGCGACCAAGCAGTCGCCCTTCACCGTCTCGTCTTGCATATGAGAGCACCACCGACGCTGCGCTCGTCGCAAGGATGGTTTCGAAGTCGCGGGTATCGGCAAGATTCACCGGCAGTGGATCGAGCTGCGAAGTCGGAACGATATGATCAGAGAGCAGTCTGTCCTCAAAAGCGACATGCGGCCAGCGCTGTGAATTGAGGCCAAGTAGGTACACGTGCGACCTCGGTGCGGCACCGAGCGAACTCGCGGGCGTCCAGATGATTGAGTTGCCTGGTTCTAGACAATCGTCGGTGCGCAGCCGTTCAATGCTTAAATCCAACGATTCGGGCGGACCAAGCAAAAGCGCCCGCCGCCATATCAGACGCGGCTTGCCCGTCAGTAGGGCTTCGCCCGTGTCTCTTGCGAATGCCGCACCGCGATCAATCATCGCAACGATGTTCTGCAATTGCTCTCCATAGCAGAGCTGCTCGCGCGCAATCAGATTGCGCCAGCTTTGCAGTCTTTTCAGTGGCGCGCCTTCAGGGAACGCGCTGAACCAATCCGATGGCAAGGACTCGAAGGGGCCGGGCGAATTGCCGAGCAGCCTCGCGAGCCTATGAATCCTTGTGCGCGACAGCCCGCGCAAAATCAGGTCAGCAAGCGCGGCGCAGGTCTGCCCATCGCGCGTCGCTGTCACCGGCACGCCATGCGCGAAGTGAACATCGATATTGGCGTCGTCCTGCAGCGCGAGAAGATGATCGTCATACTCGTCACAGGCCGCCGCTACGATCGCAATGTCGCCAGGGCGCGCCGCGCCTCGGACGATGAGTTCTCGTGCCCAGCGCATGGCCTCAATCGCCTCGTGGTAAGCGGTGGCAGCGCTGACGCAGGTGACGCTTGGGCGTGCGCCCGGCGATGTCTTGATCTCAACACCTGTGCCATCGAGCCATTTGGGGACTCGGCGCGGGCCGGCGTGCCAAGTAAATTGTGTCTGCTCAGCGATCGACACAATGAGCGTCCGCCAGCAAGGCGCTAGCTCGGTAAAGCCTCTGATCTCAACCTCGCCGAAGATGGCGCGAGCGTGCTGCACTTTTGCGAGCGCCCTGCTTGCAAGTTCACTATGGTTCAGCACATTAGGCGGCAGCTCGCAGAGCACCGCCTTCTGCAAAGAAGCAATGGCAGCGATGCGCGGATGTTCGCCTTGGCGGTGCTCAAGATCAATGCCCGCGAGCCACGCCTTGGACAAGGTGTCCGCAGCCGCACGCGCGAAGCCCGGCAAGGATTTGATGGCTTCGAGTTCTCCGATGTCTGTCTTCGCCAGCACCCTCAGGATGGCGGCGCGCAGCGTGTCCTTATCGATGGCGCGCACAAAGCCGCCTGCGAGACGCGCCGCGGATTGCTCCATGGTGAGTATTTGCAGGTTCGTGGACGCCTCGCGCGCCGCTTGCAAGCGAAGCTCGCGCATGGCGAGACGGCCAAGCGTGATGATTGTTCGACGCTGCATCTGCGTCATTTTTCACCGGCAAAGCGCTAGTGTAGCGCGTATGTGTTTACTCAAACACAAGCTCAGGTACGACAACCTCCCATTCGTCGCATCTCACCGAATCCCGATACTTGGCACCCGACAAGGCGCGATTCCAACGCACGATGGCACGCACCTTCGCCAAAAGACATGCCTTGCCCGCAGGCGGCGTAAAGCGCTTCGCCATATTGCCCACAGGCGCGCCGCGCACATCGAAAAGACGCCAGCCCTGAGGCGAAGGCTTCAAATCAAGCTCATCGCCAGCGGACAAGGCCGCGATTGAACGGTGCACGCCATACCCTTGGGCAAAGCGACCGGCGAAGCCAAGATCAACCTCATCTAAGCTCGCAGACTGATAGACCTTATGCAAGCTTGACGCATCGGCAATCTTCACACTCGGCGTGCGCTGCCTGACATCGGCATGGCCGTGCAAGGATTGCAAGAGGCGAGCCGGACAATCCAAGCTCGCAAGCGTAAGGGTCTGGCGAGCGCGCGTCATCGCCACATAGTACAAGCGCCGCGGCGCGTCCTCATCCTCGTCTTTTCCGAGCCGGTCCCAGTTGCCGTCAAGCACGGCCACATGATCAAATTCAAGACCCTTGGCGCGGTGCGCGGTGAGCAGCAGCAATCCGCGCTGCGCGCGGCGCACTTCCCTGCCCCATTCGGCAAGCCACTCAATGAAGTGCGCGACCGGCGTTTCTTCTTCTTGCGTCTCTAGCGCATAGTCCTCAACGGCCTGAACGATGAGCGCCTGCCAAGGCCCTGGCGCTATAACGCTCGCCTGGGCAGCCAAGGTGCGTCCATCGACAAGCCCCGATTCGCGACTCGAAGCCCATGCCAGCAGATTCTGCGTCTCCCGCAGCCTGAAGAAGCTCGGCGCCTCCTCATTCGCCATTTGCACAGGCACGCCCTCATGCTCGCACATTGCTCTGATAGGGGCGAGCGTGCGCCATTCTCGGGCGATCACTGCGCTGCGCGACCAGTTCCAATTTGCATCGAGCCGTTCAAGTCGTTTCAGTTCCCCGACCACCGCCATCGCTTGCGACACAGCATCACTTCCGGCTTGCAAAATTTGCACATAACCGCGACCTACCGGGTCACGCGATTCCCATTCGCCGCCCGGCAAATCTCGAACTCGCGCCTTATTAGGCTTGATCGCATGACCGGCTTTCATGCGCGCACGCGCTGGCTCAATCATTGCATTGGCAGCACCGATAATGCGCGCGCTCGATCGATAGTTCTCCGTCAAATACTCCGGGCGCGGCCCGTAGTCTTCCTGAAAACGACGGATAAACGCCACCGATGCACCGGCAAAGGCATAGATGTTCTGGTCGTCATCGCCAACAGCAAAGAGCGTCAGCTTGCCCGCATCCTCATCGAGCGCGCGTCCGGCAAGCGCTGAAATGAGCGCATATTGATCGGCGTTGATGTCTTGATACTCGTCAACGAGAATCCAGCGAAAGCCCGACAAGAGCCGTTCCCGGCGCGTATCAGCTTCCTCGGGCGGCAGGTCTTCTCCGCGAAGGATGCTGACGGCGTATCGCAGCACTTCATCAAAGAGTTCGCTGTCGGGCCGCTCAGCATTGCCTTCAAAGCTTGCGCCTGCGAGTCGCATAGCAAGGCCGTGGCAGGTCAGCACCGTCACGCCCTTGGCATCCTTGCCAATCAGCGCCTGCAAGCGCCGCCTGATATCAAGTGCTGAATGCCGGTTGTAGGCGAGCGCAAGAATTGCGCGCGGGTTTTCGCGCCGCACGCGCACGAGATAGGCAATGCGATGCACAAGCACGCGCGTCTTGCCAGAACCAGGCCCGGCCAGCACCAGCACATTGGTTTGTTCGCGGTCATCTGCGACGATGCGCTGCTGCACCGGATGCCTCAGGCTTTCCACAATCGTGCGCCAGGATTCCGGGGTTGTCTGACGGGCAAGCTCCTTTTCACTATCCGGCAGCCAGCGCTGCAAAAAGGCATCCTGCGATAGGCTGAAGTAGTCCATGGCGAGCTGCATGGCATCCGCCATGGCCTCAAGCCCCTTTTCAGCAAACGCCTTCATGACATGAATCTGCAGCACCTTGCCTTGGTAATGCAGCGCAAGAGGTCGAAAGTCCGCGTTGTTGAAGCCGCGTTTCTCGCTGCGCGCAAGACGAATCGTCATGGCCGGACGAAACACCGCCAAGCCCTTGTTGAGGCGGATTACCTCCTGCTCATGCAGCCACAAGAGCGCATGATCCATGAGCTTGGCGGTGTTCCTGACACGGGCTTTCATTTCGAGATCATCATCAATGCAACTTGTCAGCTTGCCGAGCGTCGTCTCGACAAGGAGATCGACACCGCGCGCACCGTCCGGCAGGTTCGCGAGCAGATGGTTCAGTAGAAGATACGCCGCATCGCGTCTCAGCCGCGCAGTTTCGGCAAGTGACTGCCAGTCCCGGCGCAGCACGATGCGCGCGCATTCGGCGTCACGCTTGCGCACATCGAGACTGCCAATGCCGCCGTCCTCATCGCGCCCATCGGCGGCGATGCTGCGCAAAATACGCCAGAGACGCTCTGGCAAAGGCTCTTCAATGCCAGCATCGCGGAGCATCTGCGCGGCCACGCGAAGATGCAAGTCGCAAGCCTCCCCCTTGTCCTGATCAGGCGCAGCAAGGCGCATATGATCGATCAGCGCGACTTCCAACTCGCCAGCGTTCTCAAAACGCCGCCTTGAAGATTGCTCCACCCCATGATGCACAAAGGCCGTCAGGGCGGTGTCATTGCTTGCAATGCCGAGTCGCTCCAAATCGTAGAGCGCTTTGCGCAACGCCGCAAGCTCAAGACCAGATGCGTTCATCAACTCGTCCGTGGTGAGCGACTCGTCAGGATTCGCCTGCATGAGCGCTGTCGCGATGGCAAGCAGGCGCTGCCGGTAGTCGCGGGTTACCTCGTTGCGTTCAAGTCGCTTGCGCGCTTCGCCCAGCGAATGCACGCGCAGCGACGATGGAAACACCTCAACGCGATTCTCTTCGCGCGTCAAAAGGTCGGCCTCTTCGAGCCACGAGACCGCCGTGCGCACGCGCGTATCATCGGTCGTGGCATCCTGTTCGAAGAGGCTGTCCTCATCGGCGGTGAGGATCTCGCCGACTGTGGCGACGACATCATCTTGAAAATGTCCGCGGCGGCCTCCGCGCCGGTCAATATTGCGAAGCGCCCGCAGGATGCCGTGGATCTCCTGGCGCGTGAGACGGGCGCTCGCCGATAAGCGAAACTGATCTTCCACGTCATCGGTGGCATAAAGCAGAACGCAGCGCGCCTGCTCGCGATCACGCCCCGCCCGGCCTGCCTCCTGCAGATAGTTTTCGAGCGAGCCGGGCACATCGGCATGGATGACCACGCGCACATCCGGCTTATCAATGCCCATGCCGAATGCATTGGTGGCGGCGATCACACGCAGTTCGCCACGCCCGAACGCAGCCTGTACATCCTTCTTCGACTCAGGCGACACTCGGCTGTGAAAGTGTGCGACAGCCATGTCCTTCTTGATAAGAAACTCAGCCATCTCCTCGCTTTGTCTGCGGGTTGCGCAGTAGACGATGGCGCCTCCGGAGCCATCATGTGGCAGATACGCGATGAGTATCTGGTGGGTGTGCGCAAACTTTTCGGCTTGGGTTGTGGGCACTACTTCAAAGGTGAGATTGGAGCGCTCAGCACCGCCATCGAAGACGCGCAGCTTGATGCCGAGCTTGTCTTGAAAGTGATTGACGATATCGTCCTTGACCGCGGCCTTGGCGGTCGCGGTCAGGCACAGGACGGGCGGTATCTCGGGGGCGCGTTCACGGATGAAGCGCGACACATACCGGTAGTCAGGTCGAAAGTCGTGTCCCCAGCCCGACAGGCAATGGGCTTCGTCGATCACCCAACTTGCGATCTCACGCTGCATGAGCACGCGCCTTACTGTGGTTGAGCGCAGCTGTTCGGGGGAAATCATAAGAATGCCCGCATCGCCGAGGCGCACCCGGTCAAGCGAGTGTCCGCGCTCCGGCATCGACAACAGGCCGTTGATGGCGACCGCGCAGCCGACGCCCTGGCGTTCAAGCCCCTTCACCTGGTCTTCCATGAGCGCCACCAAGGGTGAAATCACGACCGTCAGGGCGCCCGTCTTGTCATAGCGCGAAAGCGCCGGCACTTGATAGCAGATCGACTTGCCAGCACCAGTCGGCAGAACGCCGAGCACATGCTCGCCCGCCATCGCCGAGCGGACGATCGCCTCTTGCATCGAACGCCCATCAGTGTGCTTCGGCGCTTCTCGATAGGCTTCAAACCCGAACCAGCGACGCAGCTCCTTGCGCGCATCGTGGCGCTCACTGCACCAAGCGCAGGCTGGGCGTCCGCAGGCTTTGTCGCGCAAATCCCGCAGCAGCTGCTTTGCGAGCGGAAACTGATGGGACACCCAAGGCGGCATCACCGAATTGCCGCCGGCCACCGACAGCCACGCGAGCGCGTAGGCGAGCGACCAGCCATGGCGATTCGCCTTGGCTACGACACTGTCTGTACAGGTGGCACAAGCTTGCGATACGAGGCGCGTCCTGATGAGGGTGCGCGCGACCTGCTTGGAAGGACGCGAAGAGCCACGAAGCGCACGAAAAAACTGGTCGAGCGCGGCATCTCGCCGCGCATGGTCGGGCGTACACAGGAAATGCCAAGCGCCGAGCAGATCGGGGTCTGCGCCCTTCAACTGCGCGCGCTGATTGTCAAAGACTTGAAGCGCGAGCCTCGCATCGAGCACCGGGTCGTTCTTCTGACCGCGTAGTAGCCCGCCGTCCTGATAGTGCTTGACGAGATGATGGTAGGGATGCGCGGGAAAAGCGAGCGGATTCAAGCGCAGGGTGTCGATGACCGGAAGCTTCAAAAGCCCGAGCCGCGGATTGGCCCCATCAAGGTATTTGAGGTCATGTTCGATGATGTTGTGACCGAGCAGGCAGTCCGCGCCCTCGGCATAGTCGTCGAGTGCTCGCAGTGCGGACTTGAGATTGCCGCCTGGAGAGTGGAAGTCCGTTTCCCTGTCTGTCCGCACGGCGCCAATCTCAAGGATGCGACCATCGCGTTCACGAACTTCAAGATCAAGGGACAGGCAAATCGTCATTCGCAGAATTGCTCGGTGTGCACGTCGATTTTTTGCAAGTTCAGGCGCAGCGGCTTGATGAGCCGCCAAGTGTAGACGCATGACCGTATGATGTGCGCTTCTCTTGCCATCAAACGCATCGAAGCTGTGCTATGAAATTTGCAAACCGCGTGACCGATATGCTTGGCGTGGACATTCCCATCGTGCAAGCGCCTATGGGCTGGATCGCGCGTTCGCGCCTCGCATCCGCCGTCTCCAACGCAGGTGCCCTCGGCATCATTGAAACCTCGTCCGGCGAGCTCAAGCAAATTCGCCAAGAGATTGTCAAGATGCGCGAACTGACCGACAAGCCTTTCGGCGTCAATATCGCGCAAGCCTTTGTTCGTGACCCGAATATTGTCGAATTCGTCATCGATCAAGGCGTGAAGTTTGTCACCACCTCCGCTGGCAATCCCGAACGCTATACAGCGCACCTGAAGGCGGCGGGACTGACGGTCTTTCATGTCGTGCCAAGCTTGGCGGCAGCGCTCAAAGCCGTCGAGTGCGGCGTGGACGGCCTCGTGGTCGAAGGCGGCGAAGGCGGTGGCTTTAAGAATCCACGCGAAGTCTCGACCATGGTGCTGCTGCCCTTGGTGCGCTCAAGAGTCGATGTGCCGATTATCGCCGCTGGCGGCTTCGTCGATGGCAAGAGCATGGCGGCGGCCTTCGCGCTCGGCGCCGAAGGCATCCAGATGGGCACGCGCATGATGTCCTCAGTCGAATCGCCCATTCATCAGAACTGGAAGGACGCGGTGGTGAGCGCCAAGGAGACCGACACGGTGTTTCTTAACCGCGATCACTCGCCCGCCTTGCGCGCACTCAGAACCGAGCGCACCAGCCGCCTAGAACGAACACCCGAAGTCAATGCAATGCATGAGTTCGGCGATGCACAGTCGCTCTATTTCGGGGGCGATATGGAAGCTGCGATTCCGCTTTCCGGCCAAGTCTGCGGACGTATCGACGCTGTGCGACCGGTGGGAGAAGTAATCGCCGAAGTGCAGAGGGAATTCTTCGCAGTGATGGGGCAGCTTTCGAGCCAGTACCTTTCAGTTGGTGCAGAATCTTAAGTGGCAGCAATTTCACGGCGAGCCGCCAGTCCGGTTGAGCGGTTGCCACACGGAAACGACCATGAGCGCAAACAACAACCCACTCGAAAATCGTCTCTGGGGCGCCGCCGACGAACTGTGGGCCAACTCAACACTGAAGGCGTCGGAATACTCCATCCCGGTGCTAGGGATGATCTTCCTGCGCTATGCGGACGTGAAGTTCGCTGAGGCCGAAAAGCAGATCGGCGAGCAGGGCAGTGGTCGCCGCCGCAGTGCGGGCGACAAGGAGCGGTATCAGGCAATGGGCGTGCTCTATCTGCCCGAGGCGGCGCGGTTCGGCAACCTGCTCAGGTTGCCCGAGGGGGAGAACATCGGCCAGGCGATCAACGACGCCATGCGCGCCATTGAGCAAGAGAATCCCGACCTCAGGGACATGCTGCCCAAGACCTACAACCGGCTGGAGAACGCCACCCTGGTGGAGCTGCTCAAGCTGATGGGCTTCATCCCCATGGACATCGAGGGCGACGCCTTCGGCAGGATCTACGAGTACTTCCTCGGCAAGTTCGCCATGACCGAAGGGCAGAAGGGCGGCGAGTTGGACGTCTCGGAACTGGACATCGACATTGGTAAGGCGGCATGAGTACCCGGGTTCCGGTCAATCCCGATCTACTCTACTGGGCGCTGGAACGCGCCGGTATAAGTGCTGATGCGCTTGCGGGAAAGTTCCCGAAACTGAATGACTGGCTGGGGGGTGAGCTTGCGCCCACTTGCAAGCAACTGGAAGCCTTTGCCAAGGCGACCCATACCGCTATCGGTCTGTTGTTTCTGCCGCAGCCACCCGAAGAGCCATTGCCGATTCCAGACTTTCGCACATTGCCCGATGCGCGGTTGTCCCGCCCGAGCGCCGATCTTCTGGACACCATCTATCTCTGCCAGCAACGCCAAGCCTGGTACCGGGACTATCAACGCCTGCATAGTTCGGAGGCAGTTACTTTTGTTGGCTCCGCTTCAGTGTCGGATGGCGTCTTCGGGGTGGCAGCCGGGATCGCCCAGGCCATTGGTTTTGATCTAGCCGAGCGACAGCAGTCGCCAAATTGGTCCGAAGCGCTGCGTCGCTTCATCTCCCGGGTCGAACAGGTCGGGATATTGGTCATGGTCAGCGGCGTGGTGGGCAGCAATACCCATCGCCCCTTGAATGTGGAGGAGTTTCGCGGTTTTGCTCTGGCTGACCCCCTTGCGCCGCTGATCTTCATCAACGGCAGGGATTCCAAGGCGGCGCAAATGTTTACCTTGGCCCATGAGCTGGCCCATCTGTGGCTGGGAGAGAGTGGCGTATCCGATACCCAGGCCGCGACTCAGCCGGATCAGCGAATCGAGCGCTGGTGCAACGCGGTAGCGGCGGAATTGCTGGTTCCGCTCGAACAACTGCGTCCGGTTTACGACCCAGAAAATGAACTGCATGAAGAGATGCAGTGCCTCGCCCTCCGATTCAAGGTCAGCACGCTGGTTATCGTCCGCCGTTTGTTCGACATGGGAGTGTTTGACCAAGAGACGCTGATGAAGACCTATCGCGCGGAGCTTGAGCGCGTAAAGGCGCTGTCTGCCCGTGAAGGCGGTGGCGGTGATTTCTACAACACGCTGTCCGCCAGAACCGGAAAGCGGTTTGTAAAAGCGCTTGTAGCCAGCACACTAGAGGGGCAAACCCAGTTTACCGATGCGTTCAGGATGCTGGGCATCAAGAAAACCGCCACCTTCTATGAGGAGGCCCGGCGCCTAGGATTGCACGAATGAAATATCTGCTGGACGCCAATGTATTCATGGCGGCGAACAATCTTCACTACGGCTTGGATTTCTGTCCCGCATTCTGGGACTGGCTGATCATGAGCAACGCGCAGCGGAAGGTTTTCAGTATCGAGAAAGTGGGAGATGAAATCTCGGCTGGTGACGATGCTTTGACCAGGTGGGCTGAAGGCCCCGGCAAACATCTGTTTCTCAAACCGGACTCGGACACCTTGAAAGGCATGACCCAAGTCAGCCAGTGGGTGACGGAAAACGGCTACACCCCCGCGGCAGTGAACAACTTCTTGCAGGTGGCGGACTACTGGCTGGTATCCCATGCGCTGGCGCACGGTTTGGCGGTGGTCACCCACGAGAAACCCGCGGATACGCCCAACAAGGTAAAAATCCCCAATGTTTGTGTCGGGCTGGGCGTAAAGGTGATGACGCCTTTCGAAATGCTGCGCCATGAGCGGGCGCGTTTTGTCTTGGGAAGCACGGCGTGATGCGCCGGGGATAGAAGAAAAAACCGATGTCCGACTACTCCGAAGACGCGCTGGTCGAACAACCCGCCATCGCGCTGTTCGCGGCGATGGGGTGGGAGACGGTCAACGGCTTCCATGAGTTTGATCAGGCAGGCGGCAGCCCTCTGGGGCGGGAGGCAAAATCCGAGGTGGTGCTGGAGGGGCGGTTGCGGGCGGCGCTGGAGCGGCTGAATCCCGACCTGCCAGCGGACGCTTTCGACCAAGCCATCGGGGAGTTGATCCGCGACCGCGGCGCCATGGCCCCGGCGCAGGCCAACCGCGAAGTCTATCTGCTACTGAAGAACGGCGTGCAGGTGAGGATTTCGGCTCCTGACGGCGAGGGCGAGACGGTGGAGTCGGTCAAGCTGATCGACTGGAAAACACCCACTGGCAACGATTTTCTATTGGTCAGCCAGTTCTGGGTGACCGGGGAGATGTACACCCGGCGAGCCGACTTGGTAGGCTTCGTCAACGGCATTCCGCTGGTGTTCATCGAGCTGAAGGCGGCCTATACCCGGCTGGAGACAGCCTACACCGGCAATCTTAGCGACTACAAGAAAGCGATTCCGCAGCTCTTTTGGTACAACGCCCTGATCGTGCTCTCCAACGGCAGCGAAAGCCGCATCGGCAGCATGACCGCAAGCTGGGAGCACTTCGCCCGAGTGGAAGAAGATCAACAGCGAAGGCGAGGAGGGGGTGGTCTCACTGGAGACCATGATCCGGGGCACCTGCGACAAGGCGCGGCTGCTGGACCTGG
>JAPYNO010000089.1 GCA_028283025.1 Pseudomonadales bacterium
GTGATGAAGGGCGCGGCGACGCGCGTGGCGATCATGCTGGTTTCCCCAGGCAGTGCGGCGATCAGCGGGGCGGCGATGATGAGGTAGAGCTCATTCGCAAAGTAATAGATAGGCACGAACAGCAGCACAATGGCCGCAAGGCTGCAGATAATGCGCCGCCTGAGTTCGCGCACATGCTCAATGAAAGGTGCGGAGTGCTCATCGACCGCTTGGTCGTGGCGACGCTCACGCTTGAGACTTTTTTTCGTCATGCTGGTGTGGCTGCGCCGCAGCCTTGACTTGGTTGTCGATGTTGCTCACATCGGACTTGATCTCCGATTCAATAGATTTGAATTCCTTCATAATTGATTCATTGTGAAGCTGGCGGCGCACTTCGTCCATGCCGACTTCTCGCTCAATTTCGGCGCGTGCCGACAGATAGGAGCGGCGCAGGCGACCGAACATGAGGCCAAGCGTGCGCATGGCTTCGGGGAGTCGGTCGGGGCCGAGCACGATGAGCGCAATGAGCGCAAGGATCAGGAGCTCAGGAAAGCCGATGTCAAACACGGGCTAAGACTTGTCGGATTTGTTTGACGTATCTGGGTCGGCGTCCTTGGCTTCGCCGTCAATGATGCGCTCGGAACGCGAATCGCCCTCATCATTATCATCATTTTTGTCGGTCTTGACCGCCCTGCGAAAGCCTTTGATCGCCCGTCCGAGGTCTGCGCCGAGGGAGCCGATGCGCTTTGAGCCAAAGATGAGCAGGACAATGGCGAGCACGATGATGAGCTCCATAGGGCCGAGTCCAAACATGCCGGATGCGCCTTCTCTTCAATCAGTGCGTCATTATAAGGTTGATGAGGTCGATGTCATGCGGCTGACAGGCGTGCGCGCTTTTCCTCGTGCCCGGAGGTGCCAAATCTGCGCTCAAGCTCGCCGAGTACGAGCGTCGGGTTCACCGACTGCGAGACAAGTAGCACCATGCTGTGAAACCACAAATCCGCCGCCTCGTGTACGAGTGCCCGTGCGTGCTCTTCAGCATCTCTATCGGAGTCGAGCGCCTCAGCCGCCTCGATCAATTCGCCAAGCTCCTCCTCAAGCTTGGCGCGAATCTTCGGTACGCCTGCGGCGATGAGCGACGCCGTATAGGATGTCTCTGGCGATGCGTCTCGCCGCTCGCGCAAGGTGTCAGCAAGTTGCTCGATGATTTGGCTCATGTGTATCTCTTGAGAAAAATGGCAGGATACTCCGTGCGCTCGACTTCATGGGATGCGCTAGCCTTCGGCTACAATACCCCGCATGGACATTGACTTCACCTACCTGCTGACCATGGCGACGCTCATTGCGCTCGCCATTTGGCTCGGCGATCTTGTGTATCGCCGCGTTGCGTCACGCTTCGGTCATGCAGTCTCTGAGGCGCGCAACGTCGTGGTCGAATACGCGCGCTCCTTGCTGCCAGTGCTTGCCTTGATTGTGTTGGTGCGCGGCTTCCTGTACGAACCTTACCAAATCCCATCCGGGTCAATGATTCCGACGCTCGAAATCGGTGATTTTGTGCTCGTCAACAAGCATGCCTACGGCGTGCGCCTGCCAGTGCTCGGCACCAAGGTGTTCGAGGTCGATGCGCCTGCGCGCGGCGATGTCATGGTGTTCGTGCCGCCGCACGATGATCGCTACTTCATCAAGCGCGTCATCGGGCTGCCAGGCGACCGTGTTGTCTATGTCAACAAGTCGCTCTACTTGAATGGCGCGCGCATTTCGCAGCGCCTCGTGGACAGTCAAGGCGGTATTCAGGCTTTTGAGGAATCGCTCGGTGAACATGCGCATCGCATTCACGCGGCAGGCAACAGGCCGCCGCGCATGCGCCGCGAATGGACTGTGCCAGTCGGACATTACTTTGTCATGGGCGACAACCGCGACTTTAGCCAGGACAGCCGCGCTTGGGGCTTTGTCAAGGAAGACAAGGTAGTTGGCAAGGCGATCGCGATCTGGGCACACAAGGAGGCTGGCTGGAACCTGCCGACCTTTGCGCGCAATAGGTTCATTGAGTGACGTGCCCCGAGGACTTGCAAGAAGCGCTGGGGTATCAGTTTCGAGATCAGAAACTCTGTGCGGCAGCCCTGCTGCATTCAAGCGCAGGTGGCGGCGAATTTCAGCGACTTGAATACCTTGGCGATGCGGCGTTGTCGCTCGCTGTCGCTTTTCAGCTCTATCGGCGTCATCCTGATTGGGACGAAGGGCAATTGTCCAAAGTGCGCGCTACCCTTGTGCAGAAGTCCTATCTCGTGGACTTGGCTGAGCGAATTGGACTCGCTCGCCACCTGCGTATATCTGGTCATTTCGGGACGCTGCGTGGCGACGAAGCAGGGCAGGGCGTGTTGGCCGATGCCTTTGAAGCGCTCCTTGGCGCGGTGCAGCTTGACGGCGGTATCAATGAAGTGTTGTGCGTCGTGGAGCGTCTATTTGATGAATCCGACATCGAACATGCTGGGCATCCCAAATCCGAACTACAGGAGTGGATGCAGGCGCATGGGCAGCCGTTGCCAGTATATCGGGAAGTCTCACGCAGTGGTGACGATCACGCGCCATTCTTCGCAGTGGAGTGCGAGATTCTGTCATCTGGCTTGCGTTTCTCGGGCAGCGGATGGAGTTTGAAGCAAGCGCAATCCGAGGCGGCAGAGCGGGCTTTGGCGCATGTGCGCGGTAGTTCCAACACATGAGCGACGAGCCTGCGAGCCAAACGCGCCGTTTTGGCTATGTGGCGGTGGTGGGGCGGCCTAATGTCGGCAAGTCAACGCTTGTCAACCGCTTGGTTGGTGCCAAGGTCAGCATTGTCTCCCGCCGTGCACAGACAACGCGCGCCTCAGTGCTTGGCATCTGCACGCGCGGTCATGTGCAAGCGGCGCTCATCGATACGCCAGGGGTGCATGAGGATGCGGCTCGAGTCTTAAATCGCGTGATGGTGCGAAACGCGCTATCCGCCATCAAGAACGCCGATGTCGGGTTATTCTTGGTCGAGGCATCTGCTATGCAAACACTCGATCGGGCTGCGCTTGAGCGAGTGATGCGCATCGAAAAAGCAAACGCGTTGCCGTGGATTTGCTGCCTCACGAAGAGTGATCTAGTGCGTCCGCGCGAGCAATTGCTTGAGCGCATCGCGGCGGCTCATGCCATCAGGAACTGGCATGCCATCATCCCCTTGAGTGCTCGCAAGGGGCACGGTGTGGACGATCTCGAACAGGCTGTGAGTGAGCTGTTGCCGACCGGCCCGCACCACTTTCCTGATGATCACCTCTCAGATCGGTCGCTCAAATTCATGGCGGCAGAGATTATTCGTGAGCAGCTCATGCGCCAGCTTGGTGACGAGGTGCCGCACAGGACCGCCGTGCACATCGAAGCGTTCGAGGAATCCGAGAAAATAGTTCACATGCGCGCGGTCATTCTCGTTGAGCGCGAGGGGCAAAAAGCGATCGTCATCGGCGCCAAGGGGGAACGACTCAAATCCATCGGCAGCAAGGCGCGCGCTGGCCTTGAGACCCTGCTTGAGAAGAAAGTCAACCTCAAGCTGTGGGTGCGGGTGCGCCCGAATTGGTCTAATTCCGAAAAGGCGGTGCGCGCACTCGGCATCGATGAAAGGCTATGAAAGTCGAGCGTGTTGACGATGAGCCCGCCTATGTGCTTCATGCGTGGCCGTACCGAGAGACATCGAGCATTCTCGATGTGCTGAGCGAACTGCACGGACGTGTGCGTGTTGTCGCGCGCGGCGTGAAGCGCGCCAAGGGTGGCCATGCCTTGCGTCCCTTCAATCGCTTGGCGCTCTCTTGGTCTGGACGCGAGGAACTGAAATCAATGCAGCGTCATGAGCTTTTGCAGCACCGGTGGTTGCAAGGCGATGCGCTGCTCGCTGGGCTCTACGCGAATGAAATCACCCTGCGCGCGCTGCGTCGCTACAAGGCCGAAGAATCTCTGTTTGAGGCGTATGAACGATTGCTCGACGGATTGCTTGAGGTGCGCTCAGTTTCGCAGATAGAAGTGCTGCTGCGCTGCTACGAACTTGCCTTACTCGCGGCGATCGGCTTTGGCCTCAATCTTGACGTTGACTGTGAAGGAGATGAGCTCGATGCAGGCATGGTCTATCAGTTCGATGCCAGCCTTGGCTTGGTGCCTGCGGGCGCCGATTGCGCAGCCCATTCAGGGCGAGTGCTGCTCGCAATCGCGGCGCGTCGCTTCGATGAATTGGAAGTGCGGCGCACGGCAAAGCGCCTCACGCGCGCAGCCATCGCGCCCCATATTGGGCCGGCGCCACTGATGAGCCGTGGATTGCACGAATAGCGACAAGGCTTACAGGTATACTCGCGAGCCTTTTGCGGGAATCAAACAGCGTTCATGAACATCATTCTGCTTGGCCCGCCAGGTGCTGGCAAAGGCACCCAGGCGCAGTATGTGTGCGAAACCTTTGGATTTCGTCAGGTGTCTACTGGCGACATGCTGCGCGAAGCGATCGCGGCGGGCAGCGAACTCGGCAAGCAGGTCAAGTCAATTTTGAGCGCAGGCGACCTCGTGCCCGATGATGTCATTATTCGACTCGTGCTCGATTTAGTGAAGACTTCCACGCAGAGCCATCTCTTTGACGGTGTACCGAGGACTGTGGCGCAAGCGGAAGGCTTGCGCAAGGGCGGTGTACCAATCGATATGGTGATCGACTTCACATTGCAAGATGAACTTATTATAGAACGCCTTGTTGGGCGTCGTGTGCATCCGGGTTCAGGACGTGTCTACCATCTTCAGCATCGCCCTCCAAAATTGCCCGGGCGTGACGATGTGACCGGCGAAGCCTTGGTGCAGCGCACCGATGACCGGGATGAGACGGTGCGCGCACGGCTTGCCGTGTATCGAGCGCAGACCATGCCGCTCATTGACTACTACCAACAGGCGGCGGCTGACGGGCACACGCGCTACGTGCGCATTTCAGCGGACGGCGCACTTGACGCCATTCGCGAACAGGTGGAATCGGCTGTGCGCGCACACTTATTTATGGGACAGGACACTAGCTAGCGCGAAGCAGGCCGCAGATTCACTCGGAACGAATTGGAAAATCGAGAATCAGCTCGGTGCCGCGGCCATATTCTGACTCGGCGCGAACACCTCCCCCGTGACCGCGCAATATATCGGCGCACTGCGATAAGCCGAGTCCCGTGCCCTCATCTGGCGGCTTGGTGGTGAAAAATGGATTGAAGATCTTATCCATGTTTTCCTCGGCAATACCCACACCATTGTCTTCGATGCGCACTTCGACGCGGTCTTCATAGCGCTTGCTCGTCAAGGTCAGCAAAGGCTCAAACGAATCGTCCGCCTGCAAGCGCTGCGAGATCGCTTGACAGGCATTGGCCACGAGGTTCTGTAGCACACGGCCAAAATCCTGCGGCACCACTTCAATCATGCCCGCATTTTCATCAAACCGACGCTCGATCTTGAAATTGGGGATCTGTTCGTCCTCCGACATGCTATCAAGCAAGGTGCCGACTTGCTTGTCGATAAAATCGTTTACCTCAAGTGCGCGCCGTTCTCCCCCAATCCAACCGAGCTTCAACATGTCAGCCACAATGCGCTCGGCGCGCGCACTGTGTTTTTGAATGCGAGTCAGGTTCTGACCAATATCGACATGGTAGTCCTGCAGGAAAGCAGTCTGTGTCTCATCGAAACTGACTTCGCCTGCTACGATGTCTTGCTTCATATCGTGAAGCAACTCTTCACATGCTTCCGCAAAGTTCTTGACGAAATTCAATGGGTTTCGCATTTCATGCGCAACGCCTGCGGTGAGTTCGCCAAGTCCTGCGAGCTTTTCGCGCGCAACGATCTGGTTCTGCATGTGATTGAGTTCCTCGAGCGTTGATTCGAGCTGCGTGTTCTTCGAGCGCAGCTCCCCGGCAAGCTTCTCAACGAGATTCAGGCGTTGCACCTCTAGTGCATGGCGGCGAAACACTTCGAGCGCGGCTGCCATGTCGGACACTTCATCGCGCCCGTCAATGTCCACCTTCTCTTCGAGGTCTCCTTTTGCCATAGCGCGCATTCGGTCAGACAGGTATTGCAAGCGCGGCAGCAGCAGCCGTCCGACAATCAGCCAAGCAACGAGCAACGCACCAAGTATGCTAATACCGTTAATGAGCACAAGCAGCAGTCGCCCTGTGTCAAGCGACTGCTCGGCGGCAAGCGTCGCATCGGCGGCGTGCGCCTCTGCGCCGCCAACCAAGCCTTCGATTGAATTTAGCAAATCACCGGCGAGATCAAAATTCTCAACGAGCAATGATCTCTCGAGCTTTTCCATCTCAAGCTGGGTTGCTCGCAGTTCAAACATGCCGTCGCGTCCGTTGCCGATGTCCGACAAGCGGTCAATGAGCCGAGAGAGCGACCTCGACACTTGGCTGGCAGCAGGATAACGCCGCACCTGCCCGGCAAGGGTGTCGGCAGCCGTGTTGAAACGTTGCTGCAAGAGGCCAAGCGATAATTCATCGGGCGCGCTCGGCACACTGGCAAGCAGGAACATGGCTGCACTGATCTCGCCGCCATTGAGGGATGAATGGTTGGCAATGAGCGCGTCAAATTCGCTTTGCAGCGCATCAAGCAGTTCGCTGTGACGGGATGCCTGGTCAAGAAGCGCGAATCTTTGCGAAGCCGAGCGAATCAAGGCATCAATATTGGTAATGAGTGCACCGCCTCGATTGCGCACGCGGTCAAATCGTTCGCCGCTGCGGCTCGTCAACGTCAAGAGTTCGGCCTCGAACCGCTGCCGTTGCTCACGGATATTGCGCTCGATTTCAAAGAGTGCGTCTTCGCTGGTGGCAGATGCCAGCCTAGGTGCGCCGGCCGCAAGCGCGCTTGCCTGCTGCGCGACTGAAAATGATGCCGTGAGCTGCGGGATGCTGTCTTCATTCACGCGCTGCTGTGCATCGCTCACCTGGTCGAATGCGAACCATGCGGCGACACTTGCGATCAAGGTAAAGACGGCGGCCATGCCGATGCCGCCGTAGAGCTGTCCTGAAAGGCGGAACAGGGGCGATGTCAGCGGATAGTCGGCAGCGCCCTCGCGCAGAGCACGCGCCCGCTCGCGCGCACCTTGCGCCAAGTTCTTCGATAATGTCCGCAGCCTTTGCGCAAGCTCGCCCGACAGTTTCTCAAGATACGCCCGTGGCTGTGTTGGGCGCTTTGAAGCTTCCGATGCTTTCGTTTCTTTCATAGGGTACAGCTTGCCCACGAATGCAAGGTTTGCTAGCCTAACCGATTACTGTCCGTACTTGTATGACCGTGAATGCTGCGCCCGCCTCTATGACCACCTCTTTGACTGGGTTGTCAAATCCATGTGGTCGAAGATACCTGTGGTTGTTGGCTTTCTTAGTCGCTGGGTGCGAGAGCGCGCCTGCCCCCGAACCTTCTCCAGCACAGCCTGTCGTCGAGGAGGTCGAAGTGCCCGATATTGCGCCGCGCGTTGTGGAGCCGCCAAAAGGCAGCTTGCTTGTGCGCATCCCTTCAAGGTCACGGGCGCGGTTGCCCGAGGACGCGCTTGGCACAGTCTCGCTGCAGCGCGACGAGATGCGCACGACGCAAAACGTGGATGCCACCGCAAGTCAGGTCTCTTTCGAGAACATCGTCGCTGGCCGCTACGAGCTGACCATCGTCTATGTGAGCAATGGACAGGAGGTCGGCAGCTACGCCTATCCTGTGCAAGTCGGCACCAGCCTTCTCGACATCACCGCCCCGCTTCGCTTCCTGCGCGGCACAATCACTATCACCCCCGCCTTGACCTTCACCTTCGATCAGGAATATCAAGGCATGGCGCGGGTCTCCCCGGCAGGCTGCATCAGCAGCGAACAACACAGCACCCACCGCTCGGAGATGAACATCGATATTGTCGGCGATGCAATCGATATCACCCTCGCAATCATCCCTGGCGAAGAGTTTAATGTCTCCGGACAACGCACTGCAGGCAGCCAATCCTTGCAGGCGGCAGGTCGATACCAATCTTCGGATGGCAGCACAGGCAGTTGGACGCTGAGCGAAATTGGCGCGCCTTCTCCGAGGTCGATATGGCTTCACTTGGAGATGCGCAATGAACGCAACGACTGCCAAGGAAAGCTCTCGTTCACCGGGCTTGCCGATGGTGGCGAGGACGCTGTCGTTGGAGGCGGGCTCGAACCGCAGGTCACCGTCGATCTTGTCAGCCAAGGACGGTCGTACAGCAAACCACTCGCCGAGGGACAAAGCGAGGTGGTGTTCGACGACCTACTGATTGGCAGCTACGATATTTTTGTTGATATCACCAACAATGGACACCTCGATGGCGCTTATCGGGATTCCGTGGTGCTTGCGGACGAATCATTGCGCGTGGACGCCGAACTTGAGTTCAAGCAGCCGATCATGGGCGTGCAGGCAATGGCCGCCGAAGGCTACGATTCCCTCGCCGGTCAATATGAAGGCAAGAGCATGGTCTCCGAAGGGCGCCCTGATTGCGTTGGCAGCATTGCCCTTGCTGATTCCACCAAACTAGACCTGCAAGTGCGAGGCATGGAAGTGATGCTCACGTTCGATAATTTCTACGGCAGTGTGCTCAATCTTTCCGGACAAGCAATTCTTGAAGCCGAAGAATTCCAAGCGTTCGGTCAATATGATTCATCAGATTCGAGGTCGGGCACTTGGCGTGTTCGCCACTTGTCCACGTCAAGTCCGAGTCAAATCGCTATGCAGGTTACCTTTGAAAACAACACAGATGCCTGCCAAGCAGTGTACGAGTTCCTTGGGATGCGTGGCTAGGCGGGGCGATTTACCCGAGTAAAATTTACCCGAGCAGTCCTGCGAAGGGCAGAATCGTCACATCTTCGCCCACCATGCGCATCTCCGGCCCGGGTTCGAGCTTGATGAGGCAGTTGGCATCGCGAAAACTGCCGATGCGATTCGAGCCTTGGCTGCCGGTAGGCGCGACATGCAGGCCGTCGTGCTCGCGCATGTAGCGCCCGCGCTGAAAGTCTGTGCGCGTGAGCGAAGGCGTGATGGCGACTTCGAGCATGGCATCGACCTCAAGCGGCGGGGGTGCGTGAGCGCCGCTGAGCTTGCGGATGGCAGGCGCGACGAACAGCAGGAACGTCACCACCGCGGATGCCGGATTGCCCGGCAGTCCCATGAACAGACAATCGCCGATGCGCCCGCTTGCAAAGGGTTTGCCAGGCTTGATGGCGACGCGCCAGAATTCGATGCGGCCGAGCGTCTCGACCACTTCGCGCACATAGTCTGACTCGCCCACCGACACGCCGCCCGAAGTGATGAGCATGTCGTGATGCTGCGCGGCGCGCTCTAGTGCTGTCAGCAATTGCGTTCGATCATCAGGAAGAATGCCAAGATCGTGGACTTGCACGGGCAGGTTCGCGCACAGGCTACGCAGCATCAGCCTGTTCGATTCGTAGATCTGACCATAGGCGAGCGTTGTACCGGGCGAGCGTAGTTCATCGCCTGTTGCAAAGACGCCAATCTTCGGGCGGGCGAAGACAGCAAGCGACTCGATGCCGCAGGCCGCTGCCCAGCCGAGTTCGAAGGCGCGCAATTGATCGCCGCGTGAGAAGACCGCATTGCCTTGCGCGACATCGTCGCCAACGGGGCGCACGTGGCGGCGTCTCACAGGAGCCTCGCTCAAGATGACTTGCTCGCCAGCACGCTTCGCGTCCTCTTGCATGAGGACGGCATCGGCGCCTTTCGGCATGGCAGCGCCAGTGAAGATGCGCACGGCACCCTGCTTGAGTTCGCCGTGCCAAGGTCGTCCCGCAAAGCTCGTGCCAACGACCTGCAACGCATAGGGCGCTCCTCCGTGCCACACCGGGTCGTCGCTGCATACCGCGTAGCCATCCATTGCCGAGTTGTCGAACGGTGGCAAATCAACGGGCGCAGAAATGTCTTCGGCGAGAATGCGATTGATCGCATCGGGCACGCCAATGCGTTGTGTAGCGGCAATCGGCACGATGCCATCCATGAGTCGCTGCCGCGCCTCTTCAACTTGAAGCACCTGTCATTCTCAAGAGAGCAAACGCCTAAGCATAGTAGACTGCTGCGCTCGCCAGCGCCATGCCTTATGAGCGATCACATTCTTGCAATAGACACCTCAAGCGAAGCCTGTTCAGTGGCGCTTCGATTTGAGAAGCGCGTGCTCACGCGCGAGGAGAAGCTGCCGCGCCGGCATCAAGAGCGTTTGCCGATCTTGATTCGAGAACTCATGGAAGAGTCAGGCGTGAGCCGTGATGCCCTTGACGCAGTCGCTTTTGGTCGCGGGCCGGGCTCATTCACAGGCTTGCGTTTAGCGGCGGCGACAGCGCAGGCGTGGGGAATGGCGGGCAACTTGCCTGTCTACCCGGTGTCAAGTCTTGCCGCGCTTGCATTGCGGGCCGTGTGGGAACGAGGCGCATCAGCGGGCATTTGTGCGCTCAACATCTGCACGATGGTGAGGGCGCGCAGCAGCGAAGTGTATGTCGGGAACTTCGCATGGGATGGTCAAGCCCTTCGGGAAACGAGCGCCCCGCAGCGAACGCGGGTATCGCTTGTCAAGCTTGATGCGTCGATTGACCTGGCTGTCGGCGATGGCTGCCTAGAAGTGGATTGCGGTCACATCCCGAGCGAGCCTGAGCTGCTGCCAAGTGCTGAAGCGGTGCTGATGCTCGCGCGGCCGCCGATCAAAGCGTGCGATGCGGCCCACGCGCTGCCAGTCTACTTGCAAGCCGATGCCGATTGGGGCGCTATGGGTGCGAAGCCGAGCTGAGTGCATCGCACAGCCTGCTCGGTAGGCATGACTGAATGACTGAGACCAGTTCTTCGGCGCGCTCTGTAGGGCCAATGCCTCGGCTTGTTGACTCGATCATCGCGGCGCTTAAGAGTGCATAGGCTGAAAGCTTGGCCGTCTCTCGGTTGAGTGGTTCGGTGAGGTGATCGTCAAGCAATGCCGCGCGGCGAAGACACTCGGCAACCAACGAGGCAGGATTCGCAGGCCGCTCCTCGGCAGCTCGCAATACCAGTAGATGGCGCTCCAAGGCGGGGCGCAGCAGTGCCTTGAGGAGCGCCCGCTGCGAGGGCACTTCGTATACGCCGCTCTCTTTCATGCGCGCATGGCAATGATCAATGTCCGCGCTGGTGGGACTTGCGATGTGCAGCTCATAGCTGAGCACATCGAGCAATGGCGAAGCGGTGTCAATCGAATCGTGCATCGAGAGAAGCGCAGGCAGCGCGAGGCCATGCAAGGCGTTGTTCCTATGCCAAGGAAGCAGTCGCTGTCCGTCCGTTGTGACATGCAGCCAGCGGACGCCGGCGAACTGCTCACATGCTATCAGCGACTGGCGTGTGCCAGCACGGAGGCACGATTCGGCATCGCCCGCCATGACATCAAAGCCACAGTCCTCAAGCCAGTCAATATAGAACTCAAGCTGCGCGATCGCGACCGACACATCCAATCGATGCTTGTGAGCGAAGATGAGCGCGAGCATGTGCGTGCCAGTGAGCATCAAATGCGCGTTGATTCTGTGCAGTAGCGTGAGCGCAAGCTCGTCTGCGGGTATGGACACAGTTGAATCGAGCAGCACTGGTTCGCCGAAGGCGATGCCGATTTGCCCGAGGCCTTTGCGCAAGCGAAAGAAGCTCTTCACGGCATCACGCCATGACTCGCCGCGCTTGGCCGCGCCACCGCGCTCATCAGCGTAGCTCGCTGCGTCGAGCACGCGCTCATAGGCATATCTCACGGGCACCAGCGCCAAGGGTCTCGGTGGCGCGGTGCGGGCGGCACTGAGTGCAATCTCAAGCATGCCGTGCTTTGCTGGCATCAGGAAGCCCGTTCGGCTGCGCGAGCCTTCGAGAAAGAACTCAACCGTATGACCGCGCATGAGAATCAGGCGAAGATAGTGCGTGATGAGGCTGCGATACAGATCATCATCGCGAAAACTGCGCCTGATGAAGAAGGCGCCGCACTGGCGCAGCAGCCTGCCGAGGACTGGCAGATTCAGATTGTGCCCGGCGGCAATGTGTGGTAGCGCAAGCCCTTGGTCATAGAGCACATAGGACAGTACGATGTAATCAAGATGACTCTGGTGGCACGGCACATAGACAAGATTTGCCGATTGCGCGTGCCTTCGAAGTGCTGCTAATCCACGAATTGTGAATTTGGCATCTGACCACTTCCAGCACCAGCTCGCGAACCGATATACGAGGCGCAGCGTGATCGCAGAAAAATCCGAGACCATGCCAGCGAGCAGGCGGCGGGCCTGTTGTTCAATGCGTGTTTTCGGTGTCTTTGAAACGGCAGCCTGTCTTGCAATTTCGAGCCGCACTTCGCGTTGCGAGAGCACGCTTGCAAGTGCCCGACGTTTGAGCGAAAGCTCAGGGCCAAGCAGCGCAAGACGCTGATGCTTGAAGACGACGCGCAGCAGTCGTGCGGTTCTTCGAAGTGCGCGCCTCGGATCGGTCTGTCCACTTAACAGTGCGCCAAGGCTGATTGGCGGCGCGCAGACCACTTGTACCATCTTGCGGTTGACAAGGATTTCAAAGAGCCGGCGCAGGTGCGATGTGGGCACCCATCGCTCGGACAACAGGAGTTTGGCGAACGATGCTTCGTAGCCAGCCGAGCGGCTCCAGAACACGCTGACAGGAATGATCTCCACATCTTCGCCAAGGGCTGCAAGTTGATGTGCGTTGCGTAATGCCTGCGGGTACGCCCTCATCACGTCGCGGCGCTTGAACCAGCCGGTGTCTTCACTGAGCGATGCGCAATCTTCAGTGTCGGCTTGATACGCATTGCTGAACACCGCGAGATCAGAGAAAGATGTGCGCGGCAGGAGAAAGAGGCGTTTGCATCCGGGGTTTGCCGCAGGCGCGCCCTGCATGTCGGCGTCTACCAGTGCTGCGAGCAGGCGCTTGGTGATTTTCAAGCGCCGCTTCACTTTCATTTGCCTAGGAAGCGACTTGCGCAGTATCGGACGGCCTACCGTGCGCAATGACATGCGTGCGACGGCGGCGCTTCGCCGGTCTCAGGCGTGGCAGGTGGTAGGGCAGGGCGAGCATCGCTGGGGTCATCACCAGTGTGAGCAAAGTCGAAAAACTCAAGCCCCAGACAATGCCTTGCGCCATCTGCGAGAGGAACCCGGCGACAAAGCCATCGACGATAATCGTTCGTTCGATCAGATCGACGCTCGCGCGGTTTGCGAGCGGCAGCAGGCCGAACACCGTCGTGAAGGTGGTGACAAGCACAGGACGCAGCCTTTGCCCAGCTGTGCGCACAATCACCTGCACATAGTCGAGGGTGGGATGATCTCGGCGAATTTGATTGTAGGTATGAATGAGGACAATATTGTTGTTGACCACAATGCCAGCGAGCGCGACGATGCTGAGTCCTGTGAGCACGGCGGAGAAGGGCGCATTGACGGCAATCAGCCCCAAGAGCACGCCAGCCGTGGACATAATGACTGCGCAAAGGATTAACAGCGACTGATAGAAGCTGTCGAACTGCGTCACGAGCAATACAAACATGAGCAGCAGCGATAGCATGAACGCGACTTGCACAAAGGCGGTTGCATTTTCCTGCTCTTCGTTGGCGCCGAGAAACTGTATATCGATGCTCTGAGGGAAATCCTGCGCTGATATCCACGCCTTGATCTGCGCGACGATATCATCCGCGAGCACGCCTTTCGCGACATCGGCGTACACATATTCGGTGGGCACGCTGTTCTTTCGGATGTAGCTATCGATCAAGGGCGCCGGTTCGATGCGGGCAAAGCTTGACACCGGCATGGAGCCTTGCGATGTGTTGACGCGCAAATCCGAGAGCAGGCCAAGGGCGCGCTTGTCGCTTGGGAAGCGAAGGCGTATGTCGATTTCTTCATTGAGGTCATCAGGGCGGTACTTGCTCGCAAGCACGCCTTCAGTCAAAAACTGCACCATCATGCCTACCGATGTGACATCAACGCCGAGCGCGGCGGCGCGCGCTTTATCGACAATGATGCGCCATTCGATCGAAGGCGGAGACAGGGTTTCTTCGATATTGAGCACCCCCGGCAAGCTGCCCATGAATTCGCTTAAGCGCTCGATCGATGGCTCAAGGCGCTCACGGTCGCGGGAACGAAATTCGATTTGTATGGTCTTGCCGACCGGCGGGCCCGGGTCGTAGAGCCTTACTTCGGCGCGTGCGCCCGTCAGCGTGGCTGACGCCTCGCGCACCTCCTCAATCACTTCCCAAGCACTGCGGTTGCGCTTGGCGGAGGGTTCAACCTCGAAAAAGATGCGTCCGACGACATCGGTGCGCATTGAGGCATTCGCGAAAGTTGTGCCGCGGAATGCTGACGCGCTGATATCGGCCATGCCTTCAATGCCGAGGAGCTTCTGCTGCAATTCATCAACGAGCACAGCTGTGTCTTGTACGGATAGATTGCCGGGTGCGATGAGTGACACCTCGCCGACTTCCGGTTCGACTTCAGCGAAGAATCGTGTGCCAAGGTCACGCGATGCGTAGAGCGAGAATATCGATACGAGAATGGCAATGCCGGCGAGCAGGGTGAGCGGCGCATGTTCGACGCACTTGCCGACAAGACGCGCATAGGCGCCGGTCAAGGTGCGAAGATGGCGTGGGTCTGCCTCTTCGAGCTGGCGAAGCATACGGGCGAGCTTGCTATCCCGGCCAGGCCCCTTGCCAAAGAGCGTGCCCATGACAGGACCAAAGAAGATGGAATAGATGAGCGAGCCAATCAAGACAATCGTGACTGTGATTGGCAAATGGCGCATGAACTGACCGGAAATGCCCGGCCAGAGAATGAGTGGGATGAACGCGGCAAGGGTGGTGAAAATTGATGCCGTCACCGGCCAGAACATTTCCCGTGCGGCCAGCGAATAAGCATCCTTGCGCTCCATGCCCTCGGCCATTTTGCGATCTGCGTATTCGGTGATGACGATCGCGCCGTCGATCAACATCCCAAGGCCAAGGATCAGGCCGAACATGACCATGAAGTTGAAGGAGTTGCCGATCGCAAACAGCCACAGGAAACTGAACATGAAGGTGACGGGGATGGCGAGGCCGACGATGAGCGCACTGCGAATGCCCAAGGCCGATACAACTACAATGATCACGAGTATCAAAGCAGTGAAAATATTGCCCTCGAGTTCGCTCACCATGGTCTCGGCCAAATAGCCTTGATCCTGCGTGTACCTGATATCGATACTTGCGGGCATCTGCGATCTGAAGGCTTCCGTCACCGCTTTGACTTTTTCGACACCTTGCAGCGCGTTGACGCCTGGGGTGCGCAATGCGCCAATGCTGATGCCGGGCTGTCCATTGATCCAAGCGATGCTCGAATCATCGCGAAATACCCGACGCACTTCTGCCACGTCGTCCAAGGTGATGACAGTGCCGTGCACATTCTTGACAGGCAGTGCGCGAAAATCAGCGAGCGTCTCGATGACACCCGGCACTGTCATACGAAAGCGACCATCGCCAGAATCAAGGGCGCCTGCTGGAATCACACGGTTATTGCGCTGCACGACCGAGAAAACCTCCTCAAGCGAAATGCCGTAGGACTCGAGCACGAGCGGGTCTACGAGCGCCTCGATGATCTCTGCGCGCTCGCCATCGATGCGAGCTTCGCGCACTTCGGTCAATTGCTCGATGTCTTCAGCAAGACGCACGGCAAGCGACTGAAGAAGCCTGTGCGAGACTTCTTCCTCGGCAATGAGATTCACTGCGAGCATTGGCCAGTCGTCGGCTAAGGCTTTGAAAACAATGGGTTCTTCCATGTCGTCCGGCATCTCCGGGCGCGCTCGGTCAACGGCTTCACGCACCTCCGATTCGACGATATCCACACTTGCTTCTTCATGGAATTCGGCAAACAAGGTGGCGCCGCCTTCATAGGCGGCGGTGGTGAATTCCTTGAGGTGTTCTATGCCCATGATTTCCGGCGCGACCGGCCGCGCGAGCATACGATCAGCGTCGCTTGGTGAAATGCCCGGCAGCATCAGATTGGTGATGACAAAGGGGATGTCTATCTGCGGTTCAGGCTCGACAGTGATGTTGATGCGCGAGTAGATGCCGGCAATCACAATGACAAGCATCACCAGGATGGTGGTGCGTGCACGACGAATCGCGAAGTCGATGACACGTCGCACGGGTCGTATTCTCCTTAGCCAGCGGGCGTGTCGGTGTGATGCACGCGAGAGCCTTGCAGCGAACCGAGTTCGTTGCCGGCATTGAGTGCGGTGAGGCTGATATTTTCTGGCTCAAGGGCTTGGCCAACCACCAAAGTGCCTTGGCCACGCACGACAAGCTGCGCAGCATCAGGCAGTCCTGTCACCCAAAACCCAGTTTGATCGTCGCGCAGAATGTCGATGGTGTGAAATTCGGCGCGTGACTCTGCGTTGACCGTGAAGATGCCCAGACGACCAGCATCATCAAGTCGCAGCAGGTTCGGGGTGATGCGATGTGCCAGGACGGGCGCAAGTGGCACTTGAATCTCGGCAGTCACACCGCTGCGAAACGCCTGCTCAGGATTAGGCACTTCCACTTCCACTAGGTAGGTTCTCGTGCCATCGCTGCTGTCGCGTCCAAGAAAGCGAACCACGCCTTCAACCACTTCGCCAGAGATCAACACTGCGGAGGCTTGGTTGCCGACGGCGAGCGTTCCGACATCAAATTCGGACACACGACCCACGATGAGCATTGGATCAAGGTCGAGCAGGGTTGCGCACATTTGACCTTTGGTCAGAAAATCTCCAACTTCGGCGTGGGCGGCCTCAATGATGCCGGAGAAAGGGGCGCGAATGTATCTGCGGTCGAGCGCAACTTGACTCGATGCCTGCAACGACTTGGCTCGGGCGAGGTTCTCCGCGCGCTCGGCAAGTTCGACATCGGAAACAAGTCCTTTTTCATAGAGCTCGGTAGCGCCTTCATAGTCAATCTGTGCCCGCGCCTTTGCGGCGATGGCCTCATCGAGTCTTGCTTGGTGATCCTCAATGGCGAGCGTACACAAGAGGTCGCCTTCCTTGACGAGCGAACCACGTTCTATCGGGCGCTGCTCGACGCGCCCATCGGATTCGGAGCGCACGTCAACCGTTCGCTTGTTGCGCGTGAAGCCCCTCAAGGTGACGATCGGGCTCGTTGTCTGGGCGTTGCTGAGGAGTGTGCGGACTTTTTTGGGACCGGCATCACGGCTCGCCGCTTGAAAGGCCGCGTTGCGCTCCGAGATGGTGAGCGAGACCTCCTTTTCTTCAAACAGGACGCCGGATGCCAGCCATGCAAGCATCGCCAGCGCGATCAGCACTGCCAGCACGTTCGATGCTCTCAATCCGAGCTTGGGCATGGCATTCCCCCAAGAGTTCAATACGTTTGCGGCACCTGATGGCGCATGCAATCAACCATTGTAACGCGCCTTTCAAGGAGAGAAGTTAACAGCGCAACATGATCGCTACCAATGCCCCTGGTTCGGCATATCTACCCAAGGGGCCGAAGGTGGCTTCGCCTCACCAGCTTGCAGTAGTTCGATGGAAATATGATCGGGCGAGCGCACGAACGCCATGCGTCCGTCGCGCGGTGGGCGATTGATGGTGATGCCAGCATCCATGAGTTGTTGGCAGGTGACGTAGATGTCATCAACTTCGTAGGCGAGATGGCCAAAGTTTCGCCCTTCACCATAGCTTTCCGCATCCCAGTTGTAGGTCAGTTCGACTTGTGCGGACTCATTGCCTGGCGCGGCGAGGAACACGAGCGTGAATCGTCCTCGTGCATTGTCATAGCGGCGTAGCTCGACAAGGCCGAGCTTGTTGCAGTAGAAATCGAGGGAAGCATCAAGGTCGGTGATGCGAACCATAGTGTGGAGGTATTTCATGAATAGAAATTTGCGCTGATCAGAAGTGCGATTGACAATAGCACAATGCGTATGGGCGACAGCGGCTGCGCACGCAAATAACCGTTCACAGCACGTCACAGCGCGCAGGGGAAGGAATGGCGGGCATCATTGTGCGTCTTTGTGCGCTGCCAAGTCACTTCGCAGCGAAACGTCCCGATATGTTTCTGAGCCCGCACAGTGTACGGACATTGCTTTTCGACCGCGAAATCACGATAATGGCCCAAGTTGTCAACAATTCAACCCGAAAGAGAAC
>JAPYNO010000009.1 GCA_028283025.1 Pseudomonadales bacterium
TGGAGTCGGGGGCGCGCAGGCTCGACGCCGAGCTCGGCTGGGGCCTGCCCCTGCCCGGCGGGCGCTTCCTGGGCACGCCCTTCCTCGCGCACGGGGCCGCGGGCGGCGCCGGCCTGCAGGCGCTGGGCTGGCGCATCAAGCCTCTGGCGACGAACCGGGCGGCCATCGACGCCGGCATGGCCTTCCAGCTGGTGCGCCGCACCAGCCTCCTCGGCGGGGACGAGCACGGCGTCTCGATCGAGGCGCGCCTCGGCTTCTAGGCACGGCCGGCGCGCGCTTCGACTTCGTGGACAGGAGCATCACGCGCGCTGGACAACGCTCATCTACTCGATGAGCAGCTCGATGCGCGCGTCTTCACTGGCAAGGTCGATCATACTCGATGCGACTTCAAGGTCGCCTTCGGCGGCGATGGCGCCACCTGAATAGGCAATGCGCGCGACCACCTGCACGCGGCTCGCACCGGACAATCGATTGGTCTCAAGCATGGCATCCTGATCAGACAGGCGAATGCGTATCGGCAGATCGGCAAAGGTCAGGCGCTTGACAGCGAGCGGCGGGCCGGGCGCTTCGAACTGGCGCGCGAGCACGAACACGGGCGTGTCCGCTTTTGCAAGCACTGTTGCTGCCGCCGACACGCTCACTTCAATGGCCACCTCATCGCTCGCCTCAAGCTCTTCACCCCAACCAAGGCGCGTGCTGAGCTGCGCGCCCCGAGGCGTGGTTGAGTAACTCGGCCAGTAGCGCATGAACGCCTGTTGATCGTTGCTGCGCAGCGCATCGAGCACGAGCATTTCAAGCAGCACGGGATTGTTCGACTCAGCAAGGCTTTGCGCAAGCGCTCTCGCCTGCGGCCCAAGAACGCCGTCACGCGCAAGAAAATCACTGTGTACGAACGCTATATCGACTTCAGTGTCTTCAATGCCGCGCGCTCGAAGGCCAGAAAACATGTCGCGCGCACGCTCGTACTGCGCTTCGGCCAAGTAGTCGTGCCCGAGAAGAAAGGCGTAGCGCTCGCCACCCTCTGCTTCACCGAGGTCTTCAAGCAGCGCTCGGTAGGCGCCTCGCTCCTCGGCGCTGAAAGCTTCGCCTTGCTGCACGAGCCTCATCCATGCTTGCACACGCAGGTCGGGCAATGCACCGATCTCCAAGTACGCGAGCCAGGACAAGGCCGCGAGCACACTCAAAACAACAATCGACCGCCGCCACGCAGGCGCACCAGCGAACAAAAACGCCGCCGCGATAGCGAGCAGCAGCGCGAATCCTATGAACGATGCGAAGCTCACGATGCCCTGCCCTTGCGCAGCACAGCGAACAGGACCACGCCCGCAAGCAGCAGCAGCGCGAATGGAACGATCCACAGGATCAGCATAGCGCCCTCGGCACGCGGCGAATAGAGCACAAAATCGCTGTAACGCGATGAAATCCAGTCGCAAATCTCCTCGTCCGAATGACCATCCGAAAGCATCTCGTAGATACGCGCTCGAAGGTCGCGTGCGGTGGGCGCATCTGACCCTGCGAGACTCGTGTTCTGACATACTGGGCAGCGGAAATTCTCGATCAGGGTGCGGTAGCGTTGTTCGAGCGCGGGGTCCTCAAAGGACAGTGCGTCGATCGAACTCCCAAGTGCTGCGCTCGAAAGCAGCAGGGCCATGACCAAGCAAGCTCTCATTGTGAAAAATGCTCGCGAAATACCTGCTCGAAGAGCCCCGTGCTCAACGGCCCGATGTGATGCACCACGACCACGCCGTTTGGATCGACAAGCAGCGTCTCCGGTACGCCAGTGACAGCAAACTCAAGACGCGCTTCGCCGTCCACATCGAATCCAACGACGTCAAACGGATCGCCGAGTTCTGCCAAGAAGTCTTGCGCCGCTTGGTAGGTGTCCCATGTATTGATGCCAAAAATCGGCACATCTCCTTCGCGGCTGATGCGCATCAGTTCGCCGTGCTCTTGGCGGCAGGGCGCACACCAGCTCCCCCACAGGTTCACGAGCAGCCAGCGACCAGCGAAATCCTGCGCACTGACTTGTCGTTTTGGGTCACCAAGCACCGGCAATTCGAGCGCTGGCACGGATTTGCCAAGCATTGGCCGAAGCGTTCGATCAGCAGCGTCCTCGTCAATGATGCGCATGACAAAAACGAGCGCGAGGCCAAGCAGCACAAGGAGTGGCAGCGCGTAGAATAGTTGCCGGCTGCTCATGCCAGCCTCCCGGAACGGATCAGCCACGCATGACAGAGTCCACCCAACAGCATGATGAGTGCGCCAAGCCAGATCAAGCGCACAAACGGCTTGATTTGAATGCGCAGCGACCAGCGGTCATCTTCAATGCGCGTGCCAAGCGACACATAGACATCGCGAACGAGCGCGGGCTGAATCGCCGCTTCAGTCATCACTTGACCGCCTGAGCGATAGCGCCGCTTTTCCGGCAAAAGCGTGAAGAACTGCCCGCCGTTCACGGCTCGCACTTGCAAGCGGCCACGTTCCGCCAGGTAGTTGGGTCCCGCAGCCTCAGTCACGCCTTGGAACTCGAACACAAGGTCGCCCACCTGCGCCGATTCGCCGGCACTGAGCGCCAAGTCGCGCTCCACTGAATATTGACTTGTGAATCCGACACCAAGCAGCGAGCAGGCGAACCCAACATGCGCTATCCACATGCCGGCACGGCAGGCGCGTCCGCCTTTCGATGTGCGGCATTGCTCGATGACGCCAAACACGAGCCAGCCTGCGAGCGATGTCGCCATGAACCCTGCAATACTCAGTGCGCCGGTGAAGACGAGCGGCAGCAGCAGCCCGCAGCCAAGCGCAAGTGCGCCAATCCACATCAGCTCGCGCGTGCCGGGGAACGCTCGCGCACCCCAGACGGTGTACTGACCAACACCCATGGCAATGCTCAAGAGCACCATCAAGGGCACGAACACGGCGTTGAAATACGGCGGCCCGACGGACACTTTTTCCTCCGTCAAAAACTCATGCAGCAAGGGATAGAGCGTACCGAGCAGCACCACCGAAGTCGCCACCACAAGCAAGGCGTTATTGATCAGCAGCCAGAACTCGCGCGAATACACCCCGAAATTGGCCAATGCACCGAAGCGCGGCGCCCGCCACGCGAACAGCGCGAGCGCTGAGCCGATACTCGCAACGAGCAGCAGCAGGATGAATAGGCCTCGCTCAGGGTCGAGCGCAAAAGCGTGTACCGACGTGAGAATACCGGAACGCACCAGAAACGCGCCGAGCAGTGACAAGCCCGCGCCGAGAATCGCCAGCAGTAGCGTCCAGCCAATGAACACGCCGCGCAGCTTGGTGGCAGCGAGCGAATGAATGAGCGCGGTCGCTACGAGCCAAGGCATGAAGGAGGCATTCTCGACCGGATCCCAGAACCACCAGCCACCCCAGCCGAGCTCATAATAGGCCCACCAGCTTCCGAGCGCGATGCCGAGCGTGAGGAAGGCCCAAGCGATAAGCACAAACGGCTGCATCAAGGCGGCAAAGTTGCGCGACTCTTGGCCGTGAATGAGCGCGGACACGGCAATGGCGAAGGGCACGGTCAATCCCACATAGCCGACGTAGAGCATTGGCGGATGCACGATGAGCGCGAAATCCTGCAACAAGGGATTGAGGTCGCCGCCTTCGCTCGGCACGAACGGGAAGGAACGCTCGAACGGATTGCTCGTCAGCAGCATGAACAGCAGAAAGCCGGTAATGAGCAAAGCCATCACGGGCACGGCATATTGCAACTCTAGCGATGCGCTGTCACGCAATTTGAAGCCGAGCGCAAGCATCCAGACGCACGCCACCAAGCACCATAATAGGAACGAACCCTCGTGCGCACCCCAGACCGCGCTCAGCTTAAAATAGCTCGGCAAGGCCGTGTTGCTGTTCTGCGCTACATAGGCGACCGAGAAGTCGCTCGTCAAGAACGCATAGATGAGCATCACGAAGGCGATGCCGATGAGAAGGGTGACACCCGCCGCAAGCCGCAGGTCGGTGGACACGCGCCCAATACCAACACGATCAAGCAATGGATTGAGCCAGATGAGACAGGCCAGCCCGAAGGCGAGAATCAGCGCGAAAACGGCGTACTCAGGGGTCATTTAATGAGGGATGATCTCGGCGAGTTCCGGCGGCATGTAGTTCTCGTCATGCTTGGCGAGCAGCAGATCGGCATTCAACACGCCGTTTGATTGCAGTTCGCCGGTCGCGATCACGCCCTGACCCTCGCGAAAGAGGTCCGGCAAAATGCCTTGGTAGTGGACTGAGAAGCTATTGGCCTGCATGTCTGTCACGCGAAAACGCACTTCCAAGCCATCGATGCCGTGGCGCAGCGAGCCCGACTCGACCATGCCGCCGGCGCGAATACGCTTGCCGATAGGCGCCTTGCCGGAGACCACGTCCGCAGGCGGATAGAAAAGGTCGAGATTTTGATTGAGTGCCAGCAGCGCGAGCGTGGTAGCGAGCGCGGCGCCGGCAAGCACCGACAGCAGCAAAGCCAGGCGTCGCCTTCGGATTGGACGCATTAATCTTCGTCCTCCTCGCGACCCGACATGAGATCGGCTCGGCGCTTGAATGCTCGCCAGCGCAGGCTCGGCATCGCCGCCATCGCAAGCAGGATCAAGATGGAAAGGCCCCAAGCGCTCCAGACATACGCGCCATGCTCGCCAAATTGAAAGAGCTCGGTCATGCAGAAGTCTCAGATAGCTTCATAGATTCTCATAGAGTCCAGTCAGCGCCATAGTGTCTCATGCGCACATCGACGCGCATTGAGCGCAGCAATAGCCATGCGAACAGCGCGTACAGCCCGATGACATTGACCAGCAGCGGCAGCCACATGGAGGATGGCATGCTCGGCGCAGCAGTTAGCGTAAAGGTCGCCGGCTGATGCAAGGTCAGCCACCAATCGACAGAATACTTGATGATCGGCAGGTTGACGAGCCCGACGACAACGAGCATGGCGGAAGCACGCTGCGCCGAACTTTGACCGTCAAGCGCACGCTTGAGCGCCATCACGCCTAAATAAAGAAACAGCAGCACAACCATCGACAATGTGCGCGCATCGGACACCCACCAAGCGCCCCAAGTCGGCTTGCCCCAAATGGCGCCGGTGACAAGCGAGATCAAGGTGAGCCCAACGCCAAGCCGCGCCGTGCAATCGATGCACACATCGGCGAGCTTGACGCGCCAGACGAGCACGAGCACAGCAGCGACCCCCATCAGCATATAGCAGGACTGCGCAAGGAACGATGCCGGCACATGGATGAAAATAATGCGAAAACTGTCCCCTTGCTGATAGTCCTCTGGCGCAAACCCAAGCCCCCACAAGCTGCCGATCATCAACAGCAGCACACCAAGCACGCCGAACAACCGCTGAAACGGCAATGCCTTGGCGTAGAACAGAGGCGGCGCACCGAAGCGCTTGGCCCGGTCGGCAATGATTCTCATTTTGACGTCAAACTTCGGGCTTCTTCACGCAAGGTCTCGGGCAGCGACCGCCAACGGGTGGCCTGAAAGCGCACGGTCTCTTGTCAGCAGTCTAAATCCCTCTTCCTGAGCTTGCACCAGCAACATCTCGTCGAACGGATCTCTAAGCGCTATAGGCCAAGCACTCGCCGACTCAACACCGGATCGTCAAACTCTTCTGGCCAGCCTTCCCCTTCCCCCGCAATGCCGAGGCGCTGACGCACCTCTTGCAATTTCTTGAAGTCCATCCCTCCGCGCTGGTCACAGCGCACCAATTCCACCGCTGGCTGTCCGTGCCGCGTAATGACCCCCCGCTCGCCGCTTCGGGCTGCTGCAATCAATGCTGAAAGACGCGCCTTTGCCTCGCGTATGGCCAATTCCATAGTCATCCCCTGCGACAGCACCCTTACGATATTCTTCGACCGAAAAGGCTGATTCAAGATAGTGTACGACTGTTTGTACTTTAGATTGAGACTATAAAGTGACTACAATTAGGCTGTCAATGCGACAAGTCCGACACGAGGCGCTGGTAGCCAAACGCTGTCTTGGCTTTTTGGTACATCGGGTGCGGGTCGTCTTCGCCAAGCAGCAGATTGGCAGCGATCAGCCCGTATGCGAGGGCGCCCTTGGCGCCGACTCCGGATAGGCCGGCAATGACCACGAGATTGGGGTCGGGCTCTCCAAGACCGCCGCGCACATGGGTGACGTAGGGCACCTCGGTCTCGGTCAAGGAATAGACGCAGGAATAGCCGCTCAAATAGTTCAAATCCTGTTCGCCGATTTCAAGATCGAGCAAACTCAAATGCCTCGCTGTGCTTTCCCGGCTCCACTGAATTTCAGCTTCCGCGAGCGCCTCTTGCCATACGGAATCAAGATCGCTTATGTCAGAGCGTTGAAAATGTCCACCAATTTTGATGACCGGCGAGCCTTGCGGAGTCCGCCCTTCAAGCATAGTGAAAAAACTGCCTTGCCGGGTTGGTGTCGCTGCTACCAAATGATCGGCGCAGGATAGCGTGCGATGTGAGTGTCTGGTGTAACGATCATCAATCCGTGCAAAATAGCTTGGGAAACCATTCCCCTGTCGAATGGATCCTTATGGTGGTTTGGCAATAGCGCATCGTGCGCAGCACTAATCTCATCGAAAGGTAGGGATTCTAGTTGCAACCATTCCCGTCTACTTGCAACATATCTATCTGGACGTTCAGGCAGTTGCAGTCGGCCAAGACGATACTTGATGGCGATTTCCCATGCAGCGAGGGTGCTTAGGAAAACTTCATTGCGAGGGTCGCGGCAGCAGTCTCTTGCCGTGTCGGTCAAATGCGTATCGTCTGCCGCCAACTACAGGAAGGTGCAGGTATCGAGCAATAGCCTCATTCCGAATTGCTCTCTCCTTCAAAAGCGGCAAGCAGGCTGTCGGGAAGCGGTTCAAAAAAGCTAGCGGGAATCGCCATACCTCGGTCGATCCCCACTCGACGCTTCTCCCGCAGAGGCCGGGGCAGCGCTCTGATCTCCGCAACAGGGACATTGCGGCGACATACGGTGATCGTCTCTCCGCGCTCGACGGATTCGATATGACGCGAGAAATTCGCTTTTGCTTCAGCAATGTTGATCTTTATCATGGTCATATGATAGGCCAGCTATGAGCGATAGGAAAGGGATATACCGATGCGTAGTGAAAGATGCTCATTGGGGGTTCGTCAATGCGACAAGTCCGACACGAGGCGCTGGTAGCCAAACGCTGTCTTGGCTTTTTGGTACATCGGGTGCGGGTCGTCTTTGCCAAGCAGCAGATTGGCGGCGATCAGCCCGTATGCGAGGGCGCCCTTGGCGCCGACTCCGGATAGGCCGGCAATGACCACGAGATTGGGGTCGGGCTCTCCAAGACCACCGCGCACATGGGTGACGTAGGGCACCTCGGTCGCGGTCAAGGAATAGACGCAGGAATAGCCGCTCAAATAGTTCAAGTCCTGTTCGCCGATTTCAAGATCGAGCAAACTCAAATGCCTCGCTGTGCTTTCCCGGCTCCACTGAATTTCAGCTTCCGCGAGTGCCTCTTGCCATACGGAATCAAGATCGCTTATGTCGGAGCGTTGAAAATGTCCGCCAATTTTGATGACCGGCGAGCCTTGCGGAGTCCGCCCTTCAAGCATAGTGAAAAAACTGCCTTGCCGGGTTGGATTTGTACTGTTGATGGCTGGGTAGAGTTCCCTGAAGCGCTGTTTGTCCGCCTCCGCCCAAGAATGATAGACATCAGGCTCTATCGCGAAGAAAGCCAAGAACACCCGTTGCGGGTTGATGAGCGAATCAAAGTAGGGGGCTGTGTTCGAGAGCAGGCGGCCGGTGTAGGGGCCGGCAGCGCTCACCACTTTGTCCGCACGCAAGCGTCTGCTTTCCCCGGTTTCGGTATTCGTCACCAGCAGACTGTAGCCACCGCCGTCCCTCGATAGCTCGTCAACCTGATTCCGGTATTGCGCATCCGCCCCTAACAGCGCCAAAGCCTTGTGCAAATAGGCAATCAGCGTCTCGGGGTTGATCGTTCCTGAATGCGCTTTGTATTCCCGCCACATGATGGTATCGGGCGGCATTTTCAGATTGAACAACGCTTCGGCTTCTTCGGGCGTCTTCGCATATTCATAGCGATCAACTTGATTGTGCCGGATATTTTCGATCCAGGATGCTTGGCTGTGATGGCGAACATAACTGACGGGCGAGGTTGTGTAGACATCGTTCATCGAGTGACCGGGTTCATAACCGTTCAGAAACGCGATCAGTTCCTCAACCCCAGCCACAGTGCGGTTGTGCATATACGACCAGATATTGCCTGCGCCGCCTAGGCTGCGCGCGATTCTCGCTTCGCCGAGGCTCGACCCTTGCGTGTACTCGGCAGCCTGTTTTTCGAGCAAGAGCACGTTCTCTCCTGCCTTTGCGAGATGCCATGCTGCGCTGCTTCCCATGAGCCCGCCGCCAATGACGACGACATCGTAATCGTCGCCTGCTCGTCCTTGTTGGCAAGCCGCCAGAAGGGACAGGCTAGCAACTGCGGCAGCGGCCAGCGCCAGCTTAGCGCGTGTCAACGACATTACCGAAACTCGCTCGGCACGCGAATAGGATCGATGCGCAGCACCACGCCCATGAGCGGATGATCAAAATAATAGGCGCGGCGGCCGCGCATGGGGCGAACTTCATGCAGCTCGGCATAGCCAGCACCGAGCGGACGCCAGATACGCACCTCCGCCTTGAAGAAGCCTTCGCGCGTGACCGACAGGAAACCGACTTCGCCGCGGCCGCCTCCGCTGAGTAAGACCGGCCTCGGCTGCACCGAGACCGGCTGAATCCACGCACCGTGCATGAGCACTCGGTGCGCGTTTGACCGCTCTAGCGCAGCGAGCGCGCGTGACAAGTGCCAGTCGTCCCTGTGCCGCTGTACGAAGCAATTCGCCATCAGGTCGGTATACCAAGCCCGATAGCGCTGCCAAAGCGTTGGCTCTTGCGGGCTCTCCAGGATGACATCTGGTACAAACGGCATCTCCGACTCGACGACTTCCTCCGGCAATTCCGGCTGCGGGAGCGCATCGAGCAAGCGTGGCGCGACGAGTGACCATTCGTCTTCGAACCACGACGCATCCCAATCCTTGGTCAGTTGCGAATTCTCAATACTCAGCAATCGGCGAGGAAAAGTCCTTGGACGGTCGAGCGCTAGCATTTCCGCACGCACGCCGGTGCGGTTGGTGGCATCCGAAGCGGCTTCCGTGCTGAAGAAAATCACCTCGACTTGCGCATAGGCATCCGGGTCGAAGCCATCGGCGACCTGCGCGAGGCTCGCCGCCGGCAAACTCAAGCTAAGCAGCACGACCAAGACCCTCATGCGGCGACTCTCGTGTGCTGGCGAGACGTGAGGCCCGATTGCGCAAACTCAGCAAGTAGCGCCTCAAGGTAGCGCACCCGCGCTTCGATCTTGTCAATGCGTTTCAACAGCCCAAGCGTGTGCTCCCCGCGAAGCGCAAACTCCTTTGGCTTGGCGCTGATCAGCGCGACCATAGCCTCGACCTTGATCTCAGCACCTTCGTGAAAGCGAATGCGACCGCCATTTGGGTTCAGTTCAAGGGTGCGAATGCCGAGCGGCTTGGCGTCGAGCTTGAGGCGCGTGATACAGAAGAGATTGACGAGCGGTGCTGGCAGTCGCCCGTAGCGGTCGCGCACCTCACCTCGCAAATCCTCAAGATCAGACTTCGATTGCTGGCTGGCGATGCGCTTGTAGAGGATCAGCCGCTGCTGCACGTCTGGCAGGTAGTCCTCGGGAATCAGCGCAGACTCGCCGATGAAGACTTCATCGCCAAGCTCGACCGGCAAGTCGGTATCCGGCACGCGGCCGCTGCGCAAGGCATCGACCGCCCGAGAGAGCATGTCAAGATACATACTGTAGCCGATCGACTCGATCTGCCCGGATTGATCCTTGCCGAGGAGTTCGCCCGTGCCGCGAATTTCAAGATCGTGCGTTGCCAGCGAGAAGCCAATGCCGAGCTCGCCCGCATCGCGAATCGCCTCTAGGCGCTTGATGGCATCCTTGGTCATGGATTTCGGGTGCGGAGTCAAAAGATACGCATAGGCTTGACGGTTCGAACGCCCCACCCTGCCGCGCAGCTGGTGCAGTTCAGCCAAGCCGAACTTGTCAGCGCGCTCGATGATGATGGTGTTGGCATTCGGGATATCGATGCCCGATTCAATGATGGTGCTGCATACAAGGATATTCGTTTGCCGGTTCGCAAACTCGCGCATGGTGCGCTCAAGCTCGTGCTTCGGCATCTGTCCATGACCAATGCCGATATGCGCTTCAGGTGCGAGGCGGCCAAGCTCAAATGCCGACTGCTCGATGGTGCGCACCTCATTGTGCAGATAGAACACCTGTCCGCCACGCCCAAGTTCGCGGCGAATGGCCTCCTGCACGAGGCGGCGATTATCTTCGCGCACAAAGGTGCGCACGGGCAGGCGATGCTCGGGCGCAGTGGCGATGATCGACAAGTCGCGAATGCCATTCAAGGCGAGGTTCAGGGTGCGCGGAATGGGCGTCGCCGTCAGCGAAAGCACATTCACATTGGCGCGCAGCTTGCGCAAGGCTTCTTTCTGACGAACGCCGAAACGATGCTCTTCGTCAATGATCACGAGACCAAGGCGCGCAAACTTCCAAGCACTGCCCAAGAGTGCATGAGTACCGATGATGAGATCGGGCTGGCCGCGCGCCGCTTGTCGCTGGAGTTCGGCCAATTCACCGCCGCTTCGAAGGCGAGAGACGACTTGGGTCGTGACGCCAAGGTCCGCGTATCGCTCGCTGAAGGTGTCGAAATGCTGCTGCGCGAGCAAAGTGGTCGGCACAAGCAAGACTGTCTGTCGTCCCGCGAGCGTTGCTTGATAGGCCGCCCGCACCGCCACCTCAGTCTTGCCGAAGCCAACATCGCCGCATACAAGGCGATCGGTCGGCTTGTCAAGCGCAAGGTCTGCGAGCGTGTCATTGATGGCTTTTTCTTGGTCGGGCGTCAGTTCCCAAGGGAAGGATGCCGCGAGCTCCTGCATGGCTTCGCTTGCGAGCGGCAGCGCCTCGCCTGCCTGCACCTCGCGGCGCGCATAGAGATCGAGCAGTTCGACCGCCATGTCGCGGATGCGCGACGCCGCACGCTGCCTCGTTTTTTGCCACGCATCCGAGCCAAGTCGATTGAGCGGCGCCTGCTCCGGATCGCCGCCCGAATAGCGCGATACCAACTCAAGCGAGGTCACCGGCAGATAGAGGATCGCGCCTTCGGCGTATTCGATGATGAGAAACTCGGTGGTCTGACCGCCTGATTGCATGGTTGTAAGGCCACGGTAGCGTCCGACACCATGCGAGACATGCACAACCGGAGAACCAAGGCCAAGCTCGGTGAGATTGTGGATGATCTGATCGGGGTCGAGCTTTCGAGTGCGCGCCGAGCGCCGCTCGCGAATGCGGCCATCGTCTCGGAAAAGCTGATCTTCATGTATCACCGCGAAGCCGAGGCTGGCAAGGCCAGATTCAACATGACCGAGCGCAATGGCATAGGGGGCATCGGATGCGAGAAAGGCCGAGAAGGAGGGACAGGCGTCTGCCTTGATGCCAGCTTGCGCAAGAAATCTTGACAGTACCTCGCGACGCCCTGCGGACTCGGCGACAAACAAAATTCTCATGCTAGGCGCACTGCGCACGAAGTGCTGCAAGCGGCGCGCTGGCTCGGCGCGTGCAGCATCGGCGCGCACATCCGGCAACTCGAAGGTGTCGAGCACATGAATATGGCGCGGCCCGCCGATACGAACCTCGGCGAAGCGCTTGATGCGCGAAAACAGCTTCGGCGCCTCGAGAAACAGCGATTTGGGGGCAAGCACCGGACGCTCGATGTCGTAGCGAAGCGACTCGAAGCGTTTCTTGACTTCGAGTTCAAACTGTTCGGCGGCGATGTGCGAGTCTTGGTCGGTGACAAGCAATGTATCGCCATCAAGGTAATCGAACAGGCAATCAAGGCGCTCGAAGAAGAGCGGCAGATAGAACTCAACGCCAGGCGATGCGTGCCCGTCACACACTTCGCGGTAGAGCGGGCAGCGGCGCACGTCCACATCAAAGGTCTCGTGCCAAGCATTGCGAAAGCGCATGATGCTGTCCTTGTCCATAGGAAACTCGCGCGCCGGAACGATTTTGATGGATTCGATGCGCCCGGTGGTGCGCTGACTGACCGGATCGAACTTGCGAATTTCAGCGACTTCATCGTCGAAGAGATCGAGTCGATACGGCGTGCTGCCGCCAAGGGCATAGAGATCGAACAAAGAGCCGCGCAGCGCAAACTCGCCCTGCTCACGCACATTGGGCACGTTGGCATAGCCCGCATCGGTGAGCTGACCACGAAAGCGATCAGCATCAAGACGGTCTCCCACCGCGATCGACAACATGCGGCTATCCAAGAAATGCCGTGGCGGCAAGCGCTGTGCGAGCGCGCGCACCGGCGCAACGATGAGCGTGCGCGTGCCGAGGCGCAATCGATGCAGCACATGCAGTCGCTCGGAAATAATCTCAGGGTCGGGCGAGAAGACATCGTAAGGCAGCACCTCCCAGTCCGGGAATCGCTCGACCCGCGGCGCATTCTCACAGCCGCGCAGATAAAAGGCGATGGCGCGCTGCAGATGCCAAGCTCGATTAGCGTCACTCGCCACAACGAGCGTGCTGCCCAAATGCTGAGCGGCCGCATTGGCGATGGCGAGCGCCTCTGACCCATGCGGCAGACCGCCCCAGCTCACGCGGGACTTGGGTTCATCCGGCAGGGGTGGCGAGAAGATGTCCAAGGCGCTTTGAGCCGCGTGAGGTAGGGAATAGGCATTGTACGCGCCTGCTATCGAGGGGAGCGGCGCGTGATTGGATGCTTCAATTAAGGCACGACGCCAATAAGTACGAGCGGCACTGCTGGCACACCACGCCCCTGCCTTACAAGGTTCAGGAGGTCCCTCTCGTAGTAAGGGACACCAGAGGACATCTCCGACTCGAGTGACTTCATAGGCAAAATCTCAATGCCAACGTCGATGATTCCGGATACATAGAAACTCAAGTGCTTGACAAAGAGATCATGGGCGACGAAGGCGTACTTGCCAAATTGCACCTCGACAGCCACACTTTGCTTGACGAAGTCTGTCTGATTGTAGGACATGATCGGTTCGTAACCGGCTTCCCTGATGGCCTTCTTTTGCTCATCTTCCGGCTCTCGGTAAATTTGACGAAGGAGCATCTCGTCGTGGGCAACCCAGAACGTATTGCGACGCTCAGTCCATCCTTTTGCGCGAAGTTCAAGATCAAACGCCCGATTCATGTCAGTCGGCGAATAGAGCATCTTGCCGGGCATGGTCTTCTCCCTTGAGACCTTGTTCTTGCATGCCTCGGCATCCACCTTTGCGATCGCATCGCAGACTTCTTGCCATAGTTCAGGCTTATGAACGAGCAAATACTCCTCGCCGTTCATATGTGAATACTTCGTGGCGATGCGCATCAATCAATGACCCCCGTTCGGTAGCGATGGATCATAGATAGGCTTATTCATCGGCCTTGTTCGAAGCGATCCATCAATCAGTGAAGCGATGCGCTTCGTTGCAATATCGACATATTCGCGTACATTGTCGCACCCGTATCCATTTCGACCATGCTTGACAGCGGCGATAACGCTTGTGCCCACGCCCATATACGGGTCGAGCACACTGTCACCCTCATTGGTCATTGACAACACGAGTCGCTCCACGAGCTCAACCGGAAATTGACAAGGATGAAGCGTCTTTTCAGGATGATTGCTCTTGACGTTGGGAAACTCCCAGACATCGCTCGGATTCTTGCCAAGTGGATTGCCCGACGGCTGACCCACCTTAGGGCCGCGGAAGTGCTTTTTGTTCGGATACTTTGCCGGCACCCTGATCGGATCAAGGTGCCATGTGTAGTCGCCCCTTCTAGTCCACCAATTGATCGTCTCATAGCGTCCTGACAATCGCTTGGCGCAATGAAGGCCGTGTCCGAAGTGCCAAACGATTCGATTTCTTAGCACAAGGTCGTGCTTTGCAAACAGCGGATAGAGCACAACGTCAAGAGGAACGATGCTGCCATTGTCCACAAAATTCCCTACCTGCCAGCAAATAGATCCCTGCGAGTCGAGCAGGCGCACGCACTCGGAGATGGTGGCGTCCTGATCACTGAGATAGTCGTCAAGGATGGTTCGTTTTTCATAGGACTTACCAAGATTGTAGGGCGGCGACGTGACGATGAGCTTGAAGCTACCATCATCAAATGCTGCCATGTACTCGAGATTGTCGCTACATGCGACATCGTACATTGGTAAACTCAATTTCTGTGCGCTGCCCAACGCTTCGACCTTCCACTTTATTCAGCGAATATCTGTAGAAACGACTTGAGCTGACTATCGAGCTCTCGCAATGCCCGAATACCCTCGGCGGGCGCTCCGTCCGAATCGCTCTTCATTGCAACGATCTCGGAGAATTTCAAATCGTTCATTTCCTTGATCAAACCTCGCGCCAATTGACGCAATGCAAGCGGTCCTTTTAAGTTTTCCCCTTGTAGATTACGCCTGCTTTCAATTAAAGAGACAGCAGAACCGATTGAACCCGCGCCTCCACTTAGGAAAGTTTCCCTCGCTGCAGGATCAGGAAGTACCCGACGCAAGTCCCGCACTTGCGAATCGGAAGAGAACCTTCCGTCTCGAAGCCATTCGGCAAAGTCGCCCAAATCGAAACCTGCCTCATAGATAGCGTTCTTGACCTTGGGCCTCTGTAGCTCCAAAAAGAAGCTAAACTTCTCTGCTTTGAGGGTAACCTCGTCAGTGCTTTTTTGGTTGCACTCGTTCATGTCCTCAAAGGCATCAATTTGTGTCTCGACTTCCCTGAGCGAAGCACCTGAGACGAGGCGCGCAACCATCTTGCTGTACTCGAGAAAATCCTGATTGCGCAAATGATGCAGTTGGCGGGATTGTTCGTAGCTTGGCATGTCTCGCCCTCACATCACAATATAATGACAGTATAGCCTTTTGCACACGGCTCTCCGTGCGTATGGGCATCACAGAAAAGCCCTTTCCATTCGCGACAAGAGAACTACCTTAGCACCCATATTCACCTCCACTATAATAGGCGGCAAGCAACGCCCCATCCCCCACGATAGATAGCCATGCAACGCACTCGCGCCGATAAAGATGTGTTCGCTGGTATTGCGACCGACGTACTTTCGGACAAGCAAGCGAGGCGAATTCAAGAGGATTACGAAGCGCAGCGTTTCAACCAAATTTTCCCAGCGGGTTCCTTGGCCATCCCGTCAATGCTTGTAAGCCGCACTCAGCAGATGAGGCAATTGTCCGCACTTGCGGCTGAACTGCTTGAGAAGTCGCCAAGTGCACAGCAGTCTCTGATTGGCATTGTCCTGCATGGGCCTCGCGGCACCGGCAAAACCACACTGCTCAAGGCGTTCTCAAATGGCATGAGAGATACGGCTGCTACGCAAGTGATCAATATGACGGGCAGCGGAGAACTGTCTTCAATGGACGCCTTGCTGAATTATCTCGCGGCATATGCGCCGAAGCAGAGCACATCGACGACCTTTCAAGTTGCAATCAGCGCAGGTGTCGAGGGGCATCTCAAACGGACAACTTCGGAGTTGGCAACCGAACAAGCGCCTTTGAGTCCAGCGCATCTATTGCGAGCCCTTGCGTCAGCGACGCGGCCAATTCTGTTGACAATAGACGAAGCGCATGCCGCAGACCCTCGCGTGCTCGGCAGTCTCTTGAATAGCATTCGGGGCACTATCGATAGGCGTCAGGGCATCTCTATCGGCATTGTGCTCGCTGGCACGCCAGACACGCTCAATGCGCTGCGGCATGAAGATTGCAAGGCGACATGGTTTATGGACCGCGCTGATCTCGAAGGGCGGCTCGCCGCCGTGCCAAACGATCTCTCAATCGATGATTGCGGCCGTGCAATTCGAGAGCCGTTGCTTGCCGCTGGCATCACGATTGAAAACACGCAAGGGTTCGAGCGCCTGCTCGGTGAGTGCAAAGGCAGCCCGTATTTCCTGCAACTTCTTGGCTCAACTGCCTTGTCTGCCGCATCCCAAAACGACGACATTGCGGATTTCACACGCGCTCGCGCGATCGACCTCACCTTCGAGCGTCGGGTGAACGCGCGCTACCACGAGACATGGAGCGATCTTGATAAGAAAGGCCTGTCCGCCTGTGCACGGCAAATGGGCGCCTTGTGGCGAAAAAGTATCGAGACAGGCCGGATAATCAAGCAAGGCCATATCTACGAAGTCATTGAATCGGGTCTCACCCATGCGCCGCGTCGGACAGGGAGGAGCGAGGCGCTTGGGCGCATAGAGGATGCGGAAGCAACCTTTGAGCATCTTGGCCTTCTCTGGTCGATGACAGGGCACATAAACGGCCCTTGGGACCTCGGGCTGCCATCGTTCTTTGATTTTGTTGAAGAGCAATTCCAAGACGCACAAAACATCAGGCATCATCGTGTGCTGCCCGCCTTGGAGATGGACATGCAACGTCTGTTTCAAGAGATAGGCCCGCCTGCGCAATCCTAGCAATTGCCCTACACTGTGCCTCCCTTTGTTTCGGAGCCGCGCATGCCTTGGTGGGCTTGGTTAATCACAGGACTTGCGCTTATGGGGCTTGAGATGTTCGCCGTCGATGCCGCCTTCTATCTTATTTTCATTGGCGTGGCGGCACTCCTCATCGGTCTGCTTGAGCCTCTCGGCGTGGCCATGGGGCTAACGGCGCAGTGGATCGCCTTCGCCGTGCTTGCGCTCGTGCTCATGGTGCTGTTTCGCGAGCGGCTCTACAAGAAGCTTCGCGGCGGCGCGGCTGGATTTGAGGATTCGACCATCGGCAGCCTCGTGGACATCACCAGCGATGTCTCGCCGGGGGCTTCGACCCGCGTGCGCATGCGCGGGTCGGAATGGACCGCCGTCAACATCGGTGCCGAGACTGTCCCCGCGGGTCATCAAGCGCGCATTGCCGAAGTCGATGGCCTCACCCTCAAAATCACTTCGCAGCTACAGGAATAACCTCATGATCAGCCTCATCGTGGCGGGCATACTCGCCATCGTCGCCATTATCGTCATCGTCAAGACGGCCGTCGTCGTGCCGCAGCAGTCGGCCTATGTGATCGAGAATCTCGGCAAGTATTCGCGCACGCTGCAGGCTGGCTTCCATATCCTGGTGCCGTTTATCGAGAAGGTCGCCTACAGGCACACGCTGAAAGAACACGCAGTCGATGTCGAAGAGCAGATCTGCATTACCTCCGACAATGTGCAGGTCGGCGTCGATGGCGTGCTGTACCTGCAAGTCCTTGATGCGGGAAAAGCCTCCTACGGCATCGGCGACTACCTGTTCGCCATTGCGCAGCTTGCGCAAACAACACTGCGCAGCGAGATCGGCAAGATCGAACTCGACAAGACCTTTGAGGAACGCAGCCATATTAATCTGCGCGTGGTGGAGGAACTTGATCAAGCCTCCACGCCTTGGGGCGTGAAGGTGCTGCGCTACGAGATTCGCAATATCAATCCGCCGCACGATGTCCTTTCTGCGATGGAAAAACAAATGCGCGCTGAGCGCGAGAAGCGTGCGACGGTGCTTGAATCCGAGGGCGTCCGAGATGCCAAGATCAACGAAGCCGAGGGCGAGAAGCAGCGCGTCATCAAAGAGTCGGAGGCCGCCAAGCAGCAGCAGATCAACGAAGCGGAAGGCGAGGCCGCTGCCATTCTCGCCATTGCCGAAGCCACCGCCGAAGGCTTGCGCAAGGTCGCCGCCGCGCTCAATTCAGAAGGCGGCGACAAGGCCATGCAGCTTCGCGTCGCCGAAGACTACCTTGAGCGCTTTGGCAATCTCGCCAAGGAGACCAATAGCCTGATCGTGCCTGCGAACCTAAGCGATGTATCGTCCATGATCGCAGCTGCGACAACCGTCTTCGAGAAGACTAGTGCCGGAGGCGCATCATAAAGGGCCGCCCCATGCACAGTAATTTCCTGAAAGGAATCACTATCCTGCTGGCCGCCTCGTCTGTGGCAGCGCTCGGCTCATGGTGGCTGCTTCGGCCGGGCGATGCGCCAGTCGCAGTCGCTCCAAGCACGCCCGAGGCGGTGCTTGACCGGGTCGCGCAAAGAACACTGCGAGAGAGTCAAGCGGGCGTTGATCACATCATCGCCCGCGCACCGCCTACTCCTGCCACGCCTGCCGTCGAACATGAACGGCGCGAGGTCTCGATGCCAGACGGCTATATCCTCGCCGAGCACTTCGGCATCATGCAGCACGCATCAATATCTCAACCACCATCTCAACCACCGGACAGTGAGCCGACACCCATCCCAAGTTGGCTTCAGCCCGAGATCGGCATTGAATCCATTCTCGAACTGACTCTACGCGAGCGCGATCAAGTATTCGCCGTGCTGCGCATCGCACCAAGCGCGGATTCACAGGCGATCAACGAATCCCTCACACGTCTCGGCGCACGTGTTGAAGGCGCATCCGGCGAGCACTTGCGCGTGCTTGCTGCGCCAAAGCGCACGCTGCTTGAAACCATCGCGGAAATCCCGGGCGTGCTCGGCATTGGCGCCTTGCCGCCTGAAGCCAAGTTCAGTGCCAACTTCGCAGCGAAAATGCGCTCCGCACTCCCAAGCACCGTCACGCCAGTATTCATCACCCTCATGGGCGATGATGCGGGCGGCGACGCAAAGCAGGCGCTCACCGCGCTCGGTGTCACCGTCGGCGCCTACGATGCAGACGTGCGAAGCTACACCGCAAACCTGCCGGCACGCGCTTTTTACTATGTGACCGCCGCGGACTTCGTGATGCACATTGAACCAATCGCCTTGGTCACAGCCACCCACGATTCTAGCGTACCGATCATGGGTGCCGATGGTCTGCGCAGATATGAATACGCCGGGGAAACCTTTGCTGGATTGACTGGTCGAGGCATCGCTGTCGGCGTGCTCGACACAGGTCTCAATCTCAGTCACGCGGATATTACCCATGGTCGCGAGTCGATCTGCGGCGCAAGCTTTGTGCGTGGTGAGCATTGGGACTTGTGGATCGACCTAGACGGTCACGGCACACATGTGTTTGGCACGATCGCAGGCGCGGGTCGAATTGATCCGCTACGCGCTGGCATGGCGCCGAACCTCAGCCACTTGCGATTTGCCAAGGTGCTGAACCGTGTGGGTTTCGGTTCAAACGACGGCATTCGCCGCGGCATGGACTATCTCTCGCGTCCAAGCGCCTGTCCTGGACGCGAAACGCACATCGTCAAGCCGTCGATCATCAATATGAGCCTCTCTCGCTCGACCAACGAATCGACCGGCCGCGCCCTTGACGAGCGCAAGCTCGACGCCATGGTCTATGGGCGTGGTCAGCTCTATGTGGTCTCACAATCGAACGAAGGCGTGCGCGGATTCTCAGATTTAGGCACTGCCAAGAACTCGCTTGCCGTCGGCGCAGTGCGCGATTCGGGCGTGATCGCAGACTTTAGCAGCCGCGGTCCGACAGCCGATGGACGTATCGCGCCGAAGGTTGTCGGCACCGGCGTTGACATTTGGTCGGTGCAAGGTTCAATGTCGCGAGACGGTTATGCAAGACAAAGCGGCACCAGCCAGGCGTCGCCCGCAGTCGCCGGTGTCGCTGCGCTCCTGCTCGAAGCCGATGGCGGTCTTCGCGAGAAGCCTGCACTGATTCGCGCGCGACTGATGGCAGGCGCGATTCGTCCCAACGCCTATCTGATGAGCCACGAGCAGTTTCCCCGCAATAATTCCCAAGGCCCGGGCGCCATGCAGAACCAGTACGGCATGGGGCTCGTCTCGGCGCGCTCAACCGTGGCGTCTCTCAATAGCGCCGACGGCTGGCAGGTTGGAAGTGCCGAGTCGCTACCAACCGCATCCCGCTACGACTACATTGACGTGCGGGTGCCGGAAGGCGCGAGCCGACTCGATGTCGTGCTGACCTGGGATGAAGGGCCGGCCGACACCTTCACGAATTCGGTGCTCAACGACCTCGACCTATGGCTCGACCAAGGCGCTGACTGCGGCGATGGCGCGTGCGGCGAACACGTATCGCGCTCGAGGGTAGACAACGTTGAATGGGTGATTGTGCCAGCGCCGACCCCCGGCACGCATCGAATCAAGATCGTGCCACAACGAGTCTACGGCGAGCCGGTGCGGGCAGCTGTGGCTTGGAAGATCATCCAGGGTGAATCGACACCTCAGCTTCGCGTCTCAGCCGAGCAAATCACTTCACAGATCGACGCGGATCAGTTGACACTAAGAATCAATGTGGAGACAAGCAGCTATCTGGCTGCGGGCACCACCATGCACTTTAGCTGTCCAGATACGTCTACAGATGGCTGCACACGCCTTCTCGTGGCGATGCGGGACGCGAAGGTACGGATCATTCGGCAGGACGGTCTGGTGCGCGTCGCTCGGCTAGACGGCCTATTGCGCTTCTATGAGCAGGACGGGTTCGTGCGCGGCGGAGGCGGGAGGCACTACTTCAGCCTCGGCGAAGTGGCACCGCAAGCACCGAGAAAATTCGAAATTCAACTCAACCGGAGTGCGCTGCTCGCCGACACGCCGCTGCATATCACGGCGAGTTCATGGAACGCGCGTTCAGCGACGCGAACGATCATGTTTGACGGGGCAGGCAGCACAATCGCGCCTGTGCCTCCAGCCAATGACGATTTCGGCGCAGCGACGCGCATTGCCGGCGACACTGGCGAGATACCGGTCGATTTCTCAATGGCTTCGCGTGAACCCGGCGAACCCGATGTATACGGCAACACCCGTAGCGTCTGGCACGCTTGGCGAGCACCCGCGAGCGGCCTCTACCGATTTCGCCTTACTGACGAGGGCAGCAATCAAAGAATTTCGCCTCGCTTCGACATTTACACTGGTGAAACAATTGCCAACATCACATCAGTGGCGACAAAAAGCGGCGAGATCACCTTTATCGCCGATGCTGGCACAAACTACTTCATTCGCGCCTCCACCGACATGAGCGCCATCCCAGAGATGGTGATGACTTGGAAAGCGGCCGATGTGCGGCCTGCGAATGATAATTTTGCTGATGCCGCCAAAATTTCAGGAGAGACGGGGAGCACCACAGGCAGCAACGAGGGCGCGACGCTCGAACGCGGAGAATTTTGGAACGGACCTGCCGCGAGCACTTGGCACACGTGGACAGCGCCCACGACCGGGGAATGGTTCTTTCAATTGCAGGAAGAGCATCTTGATTTGATGCTGTTCTCTGGCACATCCGTCGATTCCATGCGCCTGCTGTCAACTCCCTCGCTCGATAGCTACGCCTCCCTGTTTGCGGATGAAGGTGCCACGTACCGAATTGCGGTCGCTACGCCGAGTGCCGACTCTGTCGGGACGAGCTATACGCTGACCTGGCGAAAAATTTCCCCGACATCTACAACCATCAGCGGCCCCTCTGATCAATTCGCCGATGCTGGTACGATTGAAGGCGCTCACGGGTCGCTCTTCTCACCGTATGCTGACCACATGTCCATCGAGCCTCACGAACCCCGAGAGACCGGAATTGGCAGCCTTTGGTGGCGATGGAAGGCGCCTGAATCGGGCCGCTTCACCTTCTTTATCGATGGCGTCGATGCCATCAAACTGAGCATATGGGCTGGCACACGCCTGAGCGATCTGGTGCTCAAGACATCAGGCCATGCTGGCACCCGCATGGTGCTCGACGCAGACGCTGATCAGACTTACTACTTGGCGATCGGGCGATCTATGGGCTCGATCAACATTCCCTTAGTCACACTCGGCAACCCAAACGAACTGAGGTGGGGTGCGACGCCGATCAATGACGAGCGGACGAACGCGAGCCTGATCACTGGTTCCGATGGCACTGTCCTCGTGGATCTGCGCCGCGCAACAGAAGCATTCGACGAGCCGCGCGACGATATCGGTCGTGAATCGGCGTGGTGGCAGTGGAGTGCGCCAACTTCTGGCTGGCACACGTTCAGTGTCGAGGGCCACCCTAATTGGGCCGTCTTGACCATCTACCCGGCAGCGACGGTCGGCGGTGGCGAGCAGAGACCCGTGGCCTCAAGCGAACGCAGCTTTCTGGCGAACGGACGTGTTGAGACCTCGATCCTTGCACATGCCGGAGAACAGTACCAAATTCGCGTGGCGAGGCGCCCGGACGCCAGCCAAGAGGCGCCTGCGAACCTTCACTGGCAGGCCACCTCCGCACCCGCTTTTCTTCGCCATCGGCACGCGATTGACAGCAAGGCAGAAGCGCCTAGCCTGGTATCAGGCGGCAACCGATGGGGACCTAGCCTTGCCATGCATCCTGATGGCTCGCTCGTGTTTGGCACGGTGGGCGGACAGCTATTTGCGCTTGATCGCGATCAATCGAGCGGCAAGCTATCGAACCCGCGCAGCATCGCATCCAATGTCGTCTCCGCAGATCCAAGTGCGCCATTTGATAGAAGCGCGCTGGCCGAGAGTAGACTTTGGTGGAGTCGTGTCCACAATCGTCTGTTCGCATTTGGCGCTTCTCAAAGCAATGCCTTTATGCCCAGAGCGACGAGCAATGCGGCATGGTCGCGCAATCTGGTCAAAATGAACGAGCGAGGCCAACATATCGACAAGCGCAGAGCCTTCGCAGCCACTTCTGACGACACATTCCTTTACTTCTCGCAAGTGTTCGACTTGGGAATCTATATCTACCGGCTTGATTCCGCATCAAGCATGACCATCGTCGATAGGGTGCGGACGATCGACCTAGATGCCAGAGCCATCCACGAAGTCACGCAAATGCTGGTGACTCCAGACGATGCCTACCTGATGGCTGCGAGCGAAAACGGGCTGCTGATCTTCGCCATCAACCCCCAAAGCGGCCGCCTGACACTTGTCAAGGAAATCGCCGTCGGCGGCAGTCAGCAGGACTCACCCTTGGCAGGCTTTGAAGCGCTTCGAGGCATCGTTCTGTTCGACGATGAGGATTTGCTTTTCGTCACTGGCAGTCATGCACCACAAACAGCGGTGTTTGACCTCTCCGCAGGCTACGCCGAACCCTCGCATCTGCACAGCTTGACCGCGTTCTCATCCGCGGCAAAAAACGTTCTGACCAGTTTCCAGCCGCCTTCTACAGATACGTTTCGCGACTGTGGCCGAGCTTACGCGCATGCTCGCCTCATGGCCGTCGATGTCATCTGCGAACAAGGCTATTTCGTCGCCCATCTCCATGCAATGGACGCTTCTGGAGATACGCTCGACGTGGCCGATTATGGAGTGTCGCCCGCTGAAGATCGCTTTGCGGGCATCGTCCCGGAACACGACTACTTACTCCATGCAGTACAAAGCCCGGCAGGTGGACATCTCTATCGAGTCAGCCCTGACGGACTTGATGGCGAAATACACCAGGTGCAGCGTGCAAGTGCAATGACCGCCGACACACCAAGAAATCATGCGCCGAGCATCCATCGCCGTCTTGAGAACCAGACGGCAACGGTCGGCGCAGCGTTCCGCTATCAGATTCCTCCAGACACCTTCGCCGATGCTGATGGCGATGCACTGAACTTGAGTGTGTCAGGCAACCCAGATTGGCTCGATTTCGATGCCGCAGCGCACATGCTGTCTGGCATACCAAGCACGAGCCATGTCACTCTCGCCCCAGAGGTCATCACGGTCACTGCGACCGACCCGCAAGATGCGAGCGCATCACTGCGATTCGGGCTTGAAGTCGTGGAACAGTAAAACGCCGCGACAACTCGCTTAGCTTGAACGCTCTTCTGACGGGCTTTCCTCGATATCGGCCACCAAGCTGCTTGGCTGCTCCTGTGCTTCGCCTTCTTCGCCCTCTTCGCCTCGGTCAACGAGTTCAATGAGCGCCATCGGCGCGCTGTCGCCAGCGCGAAAGCCCATTTTGAGGACGCGCGAATAGCCGCCAGCGCGATCTCGGAAGCGTGGTCCGAGCTCGCCGAAGAGCTTGCCGACCGCCGCTTTGTTGCGCAGCCGGTTGAACGCGAGACGTCGATTGGCGACCGAATCGACCTTGGCGAGCGTGATCAAAGGTTCGGCCACCCGCCGCAGTTCCTTGGCCTTGGGCAGCGTGGTGCGGATGGCCTCGTGCTCGAAGAGCGCAATCGAGAGGTTTCGCATCAGTGCGCGCCGATGGGCGCTCGTGCGATTTAGATGTCTTCCACTTTTGCGGTGACGCATAGCTACTTACCCGCAGGTGATTCCCAGCCGATCAGCTCGGTGCCAAGCTTGAGGCCACGACTATCGAGTTGGGACTGTATCTCGTCGAGCGACTTTCTGCCGAGATTGGGGGTTTTGAGGAGCTCGTGCTCGGTCTTCTGAATGAGATCGCCGATGCAGCGAATATGCTCGGCCTTCAAGCAGTTGGCGGAGCGCACGGTCAATTCGAGATCATCGACTGGTCGCGACAAGATCGGGTCAAAGCTCTTCGCGATGGTCGCGGTGCCGGTGAGCTTGGCGACATCATTGTCGAGATTGACAAAGAACGAAAGCTGATCGCGCAAGGTCGAGGCCGCCAAACCAATCGCGTCCTCTGGATCCATGGCACCGTTGGTCTCAATATCGAGGATCAGCTTGTCGAGATCAGTGCGCTGTTCCACACGGGTGCTTTCGACCGAATAAGCAACGCGCTTGAGCGGGCTGTAGCTCGCATCCAAGCGTAGGAATCCGATGGAATTGGTTTCTTTGCCTTCTTCACTCTCGGCATCCTGGCGATCATCGGCGGGTACATACCCGCGGCCGCGGGTGACGCGCGCTTCGATGCGCAGTTTGCCATTCTTGTTGAGCGTGCAGATGTGGTGGTCAGGATTGGCGATCTCGACTTGCTGGGTGAGTTTGAAATCACTCGCTTTGATCTCAGACGGCCCCTTGGCTTCAAGGGTGATGATCTCCTCTTCCGCGCCGAACATTTTGATGGCGATACCCTTGAGGTTGAGCAATATGTCAATGACATCCTCGCGCACATCGGGAATAGCGCTGTATTCGTGCTGCACGTTGTCGATGACGACTTCGGTGATCGCGGCACCCGGAATTGACGACAGCAGCACGCGGCGCAAAGCATTGCCGAGGGTGTGCCCGAAGCCTCGCTCAAGCGGCTCAAGCGTGATTCTGGCGCGGTTCCGTTCTTGCTCCTGCACCTTCACCGATGGACGCAAAAACTCTTCAACTGTAGATGCCATGTGCTAGCTCCTTCTTTTCCCAAGTACGTCTTCGAGTTGTCAACTGCTTACGACTGACTAGGGTACATATATGGGTTATTTCGAATAGAGTTCAACAATCAAATTCTCGTTGATCTCGGTCGGCAGTTCCGAGCGCTGTGGATGCCGCTGATAGACGCCCTTCAAGGCATCGAGGTCCACATCCATCCAATCAATCGGCGAGCGCTGACTCGCAAGTTCCAAGGCGGACTGAATTCTCAGTTGCTTCTTGGCACCGGGCGCGACTTCGATTTCATCCTTGGGCGCAACCTGATACGACGGAATATTGACGACCTGCCCGTTCACTTGCACGCCCTTGTGCGACACAAGCTGCCGCGCTTCGGCGCGCGTCGAGCCAAAGCCCATGCGATAGGCGACGTTATCGAGCCGACACTCAAGAAACTGCAGCAGGTTCTCGCCGGTCGCGCCCTTGCGGCGCTCAGCGCGCTTGTAGTAGTTGCGGAACTGGCGCTCAAGCACGCCGTAGAGGCGGCGAACTTTCTGTTTTTCGCGCAATTGAATCGCATAGTCGGATTGCCGGCCGCGGCGCAGGCCGTGCATGCCGGGGGGCCTATCCGCGCGCCCGGTAGCGCCGCGGTCAATGCCTTTGGCATCGCACTTCGACTGATGCGAGCGAATGCCACTCTTTAAGAAGAGGTCAGTGCCTTCGCGCCGCGAGAGCTTGCATTTGGGTCCTAGATATCTGGCCATGTCAGATGATTCCTTCCTTGCTCTATGGGCGCCGGCGCTTTGGTGGGCGGCAGCCGTTGTGTGGGATTGGCGTTACATCTGTGATGTTGGTGATGCGCAAGCCTCCTGCATTCAAGCCGCGCACTGCTGATTCTCGCCCAGGCCCCGGGCCTTTGACGAACACGCTGACGCTCTCAAGCCCAACATCCGAGATGCGCTGAATGACCTGCTCGGCAGCGACTTGCGCAGCAAACGGCGTGCTCTTGCGCGAGCCTTTGAAACCCGCTGAGCCAGCAGTTGCCCAAGCAAGCACATTGCCTTGACGGTCGGTGATGGTAATGATGGTGTTGTTGAATGAAGCGTGCACATGCGCGAGGCCCTCGCTGACGATGCGCTTGGTCTTCTTTCTGGTTGGTGTGCGTGCCATATGGCGTCTCTCAATCTCTCTTGCGGTGATTCAAGCGGGGGGTGTGCGCCCTAACGAACAGGCCGGCGACGCCCTTTGCGCGTGCGCGCATTGGTGCTGGTGCGCTGACCACGCACCGGCAGGCCGCGCCGATGGCGAATGCCACGAAAAGTGCCGAGATCCATGAGGCGCTTGATGTTCATGTTGATCTCGCGTCGAAGATCGCCTTCAATGCTGTATTTATCGACTTCCGCCCGCAGTGAATCAAGCTGATTCTCTTTCAGCTTGCCAAGCTCGACGTTGGGCGCAATACCCGTCTGCTCGCAAATCTCGCGCGCTCGGCTCGTACCGATGCCGTAGAGATGGGTCAGTGAGACCACCACATGCTTGGAGTCTGGAAGGTTGATGCCTGCAATTCGCGCCATGTTCTGTTGCCCTTGTCTGTTGCTGCTGTGCGCCTGTCCTTGCGCTTAGCCTTGCCGCTGCTTGTGGCGAGGCTCGGTTTTGCAGATGACGCGCAACACGCCGCCGCGCTTGACGATCTTGCAATCGCGGCAGATTTTTTTCACCGATGCTCTGACTTTCATGCTGATTCTCCAAATTTAAGTGCGACGAAGGCGCGAGCGCCCGTAGTTCTTCAAGTTGGCCTGCTCCATGAGACGCGCGTACTGGCCTGACATCAAGTGCGCTTGCACCTGCGCCATGAAGTCCATGGCGACCACGACCACGATCAGCAATGCAGTGCCGCCCAATTGGAAGGGCACATTGAAGAACACGATCATAAATTCCGGCATCAAGCACACAAGCGTGACATAGAGTGCGCCGAATGTCGTCAATCGCGTGATGACATCGTCGATGTAGTTTGCCGTCTGTGCCCCCGGCCTGATGCCCGGCACATAGGCCCCTTGGCGTTTCAGATTATCCGCGACATCTTTGGGATCAAACACGATCGCGGTATAAAAGAAACTGAAGAATATGATACCAGCGGCGAACATAAGAATGTAGGCTGGTTGTCCAGGCGAAAACACCAGCGCGATTTGCTGTAGCCACTCGAATCCTGGAGATTGGCCAAACCAACTGGCGATTGAAGTCGGCGCCAGCAAGAGGCTAGAGGCAAAAATAGCCGGTATGACGCCGGCCATGTTGACTTTCAAAGGCAGGTGGCTCGTTTGACCCTGCGCCATGTGGCGCCCCTGCTGGCGGCGCGCATAGTTCACCGTAATTCGCCGCTGACCGCGTTCGATGAATACCACGAAGCCAACGATGACAATTGCGAACATGCCGATGGCAAGCAGCGCGATGATATTGATGTCGCCTTGGCGCGACGCTTCAAAGGCTTGCCCAAGCGCCGCCGGGAAACCAGACACGATACCGGAGAAGATGAGCAGCGAAATACCGTTGCCGACACCGCGCTCAGTGATCTGCTCGCCAAGCCACATCATGAACATGGCACCTGTCACGAGTGTCAAAGTTGCTATGAAGAAGAATCCAAAGCCAGAAAAATAGCTCAATCCCTGACTCGACAAAGTGACCGATAGCGCCGAGCCCTGAATGAGCGACAGCAGCACTGTGCCGTAGCGCGTGTACTGCGAAATCTTGCGCCGACCGGCTTCGCCTTCTTTGCGAAGCTGCTGCAAGCGCGGGTCCATCATCGACAACAGGTTCATGATGATGCTTGAGGTGATATACGGCACCACGCCGAGCGCAAGAATGCTCATGCGTTCGAGCGCGCCGCCCGAGAACATGTTGAAAAGATCAAGAATGCCGCCTTGCTGCGAGTCGAAAAGCTGCTGCAGGCGAACCGGGTCGATGCCGGGCACGGGGATGTGCGTGCCGATGCGATACACAAGTAGCGCGATGAACACAAACAGCAGGCGACGACGGAGATCCACCATGGAACCTCCCGCCGGCCTTGACATGGATTGTGCAGTCGCGACCATTGGACCTTCAGGTTTGCCGTTCGAGAGATTCGCGCGCGCCCTTGGTAAGGTGCACTTCGCCGTCCTCTGCCTTGACTTTCAAAGGCCGCTTGAGATCGCCTGATTTGATGATGCGAACTCTCGTCACGTTCGAGGTGATGAGCCCAGCTTTTCGCAGGCTCTCAAGGCTCAGTTCGTCGCCTTCGATTTTACCCAGTTCACTCAAGCGCACCTCGGCCGTGGTGAGCGCTTTTCTGGAGCGAAAGCCGAACTTCGGCAATCTTTGTTGGATGGGAAGCTGGCCACCTTCAAAGCCGGGACGCACGCCCCCGCCTGAGCGAGCCTTCTGGCCTTTCATTCCGCGCCCTGCGGTCTTGCCGGTACCAGAGGCAGCACCGCGACCGAGACGCTTCTTGCTGCCCCGACTACCAACCGGAGGCTTGAGTTCATTCAAACGCATAATCGCCTACCTCGTCTGCGCGCTAGAAGTTTCTTGAATTTCTTCCACGTCCAAGAGATAACGCACACGATTGACCATGCCGCGAATTTCTGGACGATCCGGCAGGCGCACTTCATCGCCGATTCGCCGCAGACCGAGCCCAGCGACGCACGCACGGTGCTGCTGAGTACGCCGGTTGGTGCTTTTGCAGAGCCGAATGCGCAGCAGTGCCTGGGCTTTGTTGACCTTGCTCTTTGCCATCTGCTTACTCTTCAATGGCATCCGATGCTTCGGATGCGTCGGATGCTTCTGTCGATGAGGTCTGTTCAGGCTCGACTTCGACTTCTGCTTTCGTCTTGGCATTGGAATCTTTTGTCGCTCGCAATTCCGCAAGTCGCTTGCCGCGCTTGGTCGCCACCTGTTCTGGTGAACGAATCTTACAGAGCGCCTTGATCGTCGCGCGCACAACATTGACCGGCGTGGTCGATCCGTAGCACTTGGCGAGGACATTGCGCACGCCTGCCGCTTCGAGCACGGCGCGCATGGCGCCGCCCGCGATGACGCCGGTGCCTTGAGATGCTGGCTGCATGTAGACCTTGGAAGCGCCGTGACGCTCTTTGACTGCGTACCAAAGCGTGTCTCCATTCAGTTCAACAGGCTTGAGATTGCGTCGCGCGTTCTCCATCGCCTTGCTAATGGCAATCGGTACTTCGCGCGCCTTGCCACGGCCGAATCCAACATTGCCATTGCCATCGCCAACAACGGTCAATGCGGTGAAGCCGAAGATCCTTCCGCCCTTGACCACCTTGGCCACACGATTGACTTGCACGAGCTTCTCGACCAAGCCTTCTTCAACGATTTCTTCCGCATATGCCATGTCACTCAATGCCTCTAGAATTCAAGTCCAGCTTCTCGGGCCGCATCCGCAAGCGCTTTTACGCGCCCGTGATAGCGAAACCCTGACCGATCAAAGGCGACGCGCGCAATTGATTTTTCGCGTGCGCGCTCGGCGATTCTTTGACCCACGCTTTTCGCCGCTTCGATATTGCCACCAAACGCAACGCCTAGATCTTTTTCTAGGCTTGATGCCGCCGCGAGGACAGTACCGCCATCGCAGCTGATGAGCTGTGCATAGATGTGCTTTGGCGTGCGATGCACAGAGAGCCGAGTGACCCCCTGCTCGCGCATCACAAAGCGCGAGCGTCGAGCACGCCGCAGTCGACGCGCCTTGCCATTGGCTGGCTTGTATTTGAGAGTTTTGTGTGCAACGGACATGTCTATTTTGCCATACCTACTTCTTCTTACCTTCCTTGCGCCGCACTTGCTCGCCAACATAGCGAACTCCTTTGCCTTTGTAGGGCTCGGGTGGCCGATAGGCGCGCAACTCTGCCGCCACTTGGCCAACGCGCTGCTTATCCGCACCGCGCACGACGATGCTCGTTTGCGTGGGCGTGTCAATGTTGATGCCCGCTGGCGGCTCATATTCAACTGGATGTGAAAACCCAAGCTGCATGACGAGCTTCTTGCCCTGCTTCGCCGCCCGGTAGCCAACGCCTTGCAACTCAAGCGTCTTCTCAAAGCCGTCGGTGACACCCGTCACCATGCCGCTGATCAGCGAACGAACAGTGCCAGCAAGCGCTCGCGCTGTGCGGCTCGCGCCAGCGGGCGCAATGCGCGCCTCACCGTCTTGCACCTGCACATCGACATACTCGTGCGAGACCGCTTGGCGTAGCTCGCCACCCGGGCCTTTGACGAATACCTCGTCTGTAGAGGCATCAACAGACACCCCTTGCGGAATCTTCACCGGCATCTTTGCGATTCGAGACATGCTCCTTCTCTCCTCTAGAAAACCGTACACACGACTTCGCCGCCAACGCCCAAGCGCCGCGCGTTCATGTCGGTCATCACGCCTTTCGATGTGCTCACAAGCGCTACGCCAAGGCCGCTGCGCACAAAGGGAAGGCTATCTCGCCCGCGGTAGATGCGCAGCCCAGGTCGGCTTTGGCGCTTGATCTCCTCAATCACCGGCCGACCTTCGTGGTAGCGAAGCTCAATAGTCAGTTGCGGCTTGATATCGTCACTGACATGAAAATCGCCCACATACCCTTCTTCCTTGAGCACCTTGGTCATCGCTAGCTTCATGCGCGATGAGGGCATGGACACCTGCACATGGCCCGCGCTCTGCGCGTTGCGAATGCGCGTCAAATAGTCGGCGATGGGGTCTTGCATACTCATCTAAACACTCCGAACTACCAACTCGACTTCACGAGCCCCGGCACATCGCCGCGCATGGCCGCTTCCCGAAGCTTGGTGCGGCCGAGGCCGAAGCGGCGATACACCGCACGCGGGCGGCCTGTTTGTCCGCAGCGGGTTCTGAGCCGCACGGGACTTGCGTTCCTTGGCAGTTGCTGCAGCTCGAAACTCGCCGCCATGACTTCTTCAAGCGGCTTCGAGCGATCACTGATGATCGCTTTGAGCGCTGTGCGCCGCTCTTGGTACTTGGCGACCGTGCGCTCGCGTTTGCGCTCACGTGCAACCATTGATTTCTTCGCCATTGATGCCTCTCGTTACTCTGCTCGTTCGTTGAACTTAATCGCGAATCGGGAATTTGAGGGCGCGCAGCAGGGCGAGCCCTTGCGCATCGTTGTTCGCCGAGGTGGTGATCGTGATGTCGAGGCCGCGAATGCGGTCGATCTTGTCGTAGTCGATCTCTGGAAACACGATCTGTTCGGCAAGCCCCATGGAAAAGTTGCCCTGCCCGTCCATCGAGCGTGGATTTAAGCCACGAAAATCGCGCACCCTCGGGATGGCAATGCTCACCAAGCGATCAAGGAACTCGTACATGCGCTGTGCTCGCAGCGTCACCTTGCAACCAAGTGACATGCCTTCGCGAATCTTGAAGCCCGCTTCGGACTTACGCGCGCGCGTGACCGTTGGCTGCTGCCCGGTGATCTGGCGCAAGTCACGCATTGCGTTGTCAAGGACGTTGCGGTCTTCCGATTTGCCTTCTCGGCCTGCTTGCTTGGCATTGGCATTCAGCTTCGCCCCCGGTTGGCCGGTTGGCTTGACGACGCCCATATTGATGGTGACTTTTTCGATGCGAGGCACCGCCATGAGATTGGTGAGACCGAGCGCTTTCGCGAGTTCGGGTCGCACCTCGTTCACATAGCGCTCGCGCATGCCTGTAGAACTTGCCATGATGCTTTCCGATTTACGCGCTGTCAGGCACGAGCGTGCCTGTAGATTTGAAAAAGCGCACCTTGCTTCCATCGTCTTCGGTGCGAATACCAACTCGGTCACCGCCACCTGACTCACCTCGGTCAGGATTCCACAGCGCTAAATTAGAGAGGTGGATCGGTGACTCCTTGCTCACCCTGCCACCTTCCTCCATCGCTTGCGGATCAGGCCGCACATGCTTTGTGACCATGTTGACGCCCGAAACGAGCGCGCGACCGCCTTTGCGAAAGGCCGTGATGCGACCGGTGCGACCCCGGTCGCGACCAGCGATCACCACCACCTCGTCATTGAGCCTGAGCTTGTTCATCTCTAGATGACTTCCGGTGCTAAGGAGACAATGCGCATGAACCGCTCGCTGCGAAGTTCGCGCGTCACCGGCCCGAAAATGCGCGTGCCGATAGGCTGGAACTGATTGTTGAGCAGCACAGCGGCATTCTCGTCAAAGCGGATGCGCGAACCATCTGGGCGACGGACACCCTGCCCAGAGCGCACCACCACGGCGTTGACAACATCGCCTTTGGAGACGCGGCCGCGCGGCACGGCTTCCTTCACTGCCACCTTAATGACATCGCCAATATTGGCGTAGCGACGGCGCGAGCCGCCGAGCACCTTGATGCACTGCACACGGCGCGCGCCGCTGTTATCAGCGATCTCAAGCATTGTTTCTGTCTGAATCATTCTGTTCGTCCCGGCCTATTGCGCTTGACCTGCTTATCCTTGACCTGCTTCTACGACCGCATCGAGCACCCAAGACTTGGTTTTGGAAATCGGCCGTGACTGACGCACGCGCACAAGATCGCCAAGCTTGGCCTCATTGCGCTCGTCATGCGCATGCAGCTTTGACGAGCGACGTATGTACTTGCCGTAGACGGGATGCTTCACACGACGCTCGATCAATACGCCGATTGACTTATCGCGCTTGTCGCTCACCACACGCCCGGTCAGGGTATTGTGGCGTTTGCCAGCATCTTGATCGCTCACTTGTCTGCGCCTCCTATTGCGTGTGGCTGCTGCTCACGCTCGCTCAGCAGCGTCTTGATGCGGGCGATGTCGCGCCGCGTTTCGCGCAGAAGGTGCGGCTGACCAAGCTGGTCGCTTGCCTTTTGCATGCGCAGGTTAAAGCTCGAACGGCGCAGCTTGACGAGGTTCTCGCGAAGCTCTTCGGTCGATTGGGTACGATATTCTGAAGCGGCTGTCATTGCATGTCCCTCAAGCTCACATCGCACCGCGCTTGGTAAATGCGGTCTTGACGGGGAGCTTGCTCGCGGCGAGCGCAAAAGCCTCACGCGCGACTGCCTCACCAACGCCTTCCATCTCGTAGAGCATGCGTCCGGGCTGAATCTGCGCCACCCAGTATTCAACGCTGCCCTTGCCCTTGCCTTGGCGCACTTCGAGCGGCTTCTTGGTGATGGGCTTGTCCGGGAAGACACGAATCCACACCTTGCCGCCGCGACGAATGTGGCGCGTCATCGCCCGCCGGCCAGCTTCGATCTGGCGCGCTGTCAGGCGGCCGCGCGAGGTCGAGCGCAGCCCGAACTCGCCAAAGCTGACACGGTTGCCGCGCTGCGCCAAGCCGCGGTTGCGACCTGTCTGCTGTTTGCGGTACTTGGTTCTTTTCGGTTGCAGCATGATGGATTACTTTGATTTCAAGTAGTTAGTTGCCAGCGCTTAGTTGCCAGCACTCGCTTGCAAAGGCTCGTCGCCGATGATTTCACCCTTGAAGATCCAGACCTTGACACCGAGTACACCTGTGTTGGTGTGCGCTTGCAGCGAGGCATAGTCAATATCAGCACGCAGCGTGTGCAAGGGCACGCGGCCTTCGTGGTAGACCTCGGCGCGGGCGATGTCCACACCGCCAAGGCGACCCGCCACGCGCACCTTGATGCCTTCGGCACCGAGGCGCATAGCATTGCGAACAGCGCGCCGCATGACACGACGAAACTGCGCACGACGCTCAAGCTGCTGGGCAATGCTTTGTGCGACCAATTGCGCGTCGATCTCCGGCTTGCGTATTTCGCGAATACTGATCGTCACTTGCAGGCCGGTGAGCGCATTGAGCTCTTCGCGCAAGCGCTCGACATCCTCGCCTTTCTTGCCAATGACGATGCCAGGCCTCGCCGTATGAATGGTGATGCGGGCAGTATCCTTGGTGCGCTCGATGTCGATACGGCTCACGGATGCCTCGGCAAGGCGCTCGTGGCTTTGCAAAAACTCGCGCACCTCCATGTCGGACAGCAGGTACTTCGCATAGGTCGCCTTGTCGGCGTACCACACGGACGTGTGATCCTTGACGATGCCAAGCCGCATTCCGATTGGATGTACTTTCTGTCCCATGGCGAGTTCTCGTTGCTCCTGTTCGTTAGGCTTCAGACAAGGCTAAGGAGATATGGCTACCGCGCTTGACGATGCGGTTGGCGCGTCCGCGAGCGCGCGCACGCACACGCTTCAATCGCATGCCTTCGTTGACGCACACTTCGGATACGATCAGCTCATCCACATCGGCACCAAAATTGTGCTCCGCATTGGCAATCGCCGATTCAAGCAGGGTGCGCAGAATCTTGGCGCCAGCCTGCGGACTGAATTGCAAGGTGGCGAGTGCTTCTTCAACAGGTCTGCCGCGAACAAGGTCTGCGAGGAGCCGCACCTTCGTTGGCGAAATTCGCTGCTTGTTGGCGTGTGCGCTATACGTACCCATCGCTATCGCCTCGCCTTGCGGTCAGCCGCATGCCCGCGAAAAGTGCGCGTGATGGCAAATTCACCAAGCTTGTGGCCGACCATTTCTTCGGTGATGAAAAGTGGAATATGCGCACGGCCGTTATGCACGGAAATGGTCAAGCCGACCATGTCGGGGATGATCATCGAACGCCGCGACCAAGTCTTGATCGGTCGCTTGCTGCGTTCTTCATTAGCCTTTCGCACCTTGGCGATCAGGTGGTGGTCAACAAAAGGACCTTTGCGTAGCGAACGTGGCATGGCTCTCTTCTCTTTTCTCTTCTCTTAACTGCGTTCTTATGAGCGAACTACTTGCGCCGGTGCCTGCGCCTGACAATCATCTTGTCCGAACGCTTGTTCTTGCGCGTACGGAAGCCCTTGGTGGGCTGACCACTCGGCGACACCGGATGGCGACCGCCAGACGTTTTGCCTTCGCCGCCGCCATGTGGATGGTCCACCGGGTTCATGGCGACGCCGCGCACTGTCGGACGGCGTCCGCGCCAACGCGCGGCGCCCGCTTTGCCGAGCGATACGAGATTGTGCTCAGCATTGCCGACTTCACCAATAGTCGCCCGGCACGCCGCATGAACACGACGCATTTCAGTCGATCGCAAACGCAGCGTCACGAGCTCGCCTTCGCGCGCCATGACTTGCGCCGAAGTGCCGGCACTGCGGGCGATCTGCGCACCCTTACCGGGCTTGAGCTCAATGCAATGCACCGTGCTACCAACAGGAATGTTCTTGAGCGGCAGCGCATTGCCCGCCGCAATCGGCGCTGAGGCGCCCGACTGAACTGGGTCGCCTTTGGCAACGCCACGCGGCGCGACGATATATCTGTACTCCCCATCAACATACTTCAGCAGCGCAATATTGGCGCTGCGATTGGGGTCGTATTCGATGCGCGCAACCTGTGCCGTAATGCCATCTTTATTGCGCTTCCAGTCGATCATGCGATAGCGCTGCTTGTGCCCGCCGCCACGATGGCGCGTGGTGATTCGGCCTTGATTGTTGCGTGCGCCGGTACGCTTTGCAGGCGCGGTCAGCCCTTTCGCCGGCCCGCCTTTATGCAAGCCGGGGGTGACGACACGCGAGGCGAATCGGCGGCCTGGGGAGGTGGGTTTTGATCTCACAATGGGCATTTTCTATCCAACCGACAAGAAATCGATGTCTTGACCTTCGGCGATCTTGACGTAGGCCTTTTTCCACGAGGCTTGGCGATGCGGCTTGCGGCGGCCAAATCCGCCCTTCAGCTTGCCTTTCACATGCAGGGTGGTGACGCCAAGCACCTCGACTTTGAAAATCTCCTCGACCGCCCGCGCAATTTCCTTCTTGGTCGCATCCTTGGCGACGCGAAATACGTATTGGCGAGATTCATCGGCGATGCGCGTCGCCTTTTCGGTGATATGAGGAGCGCGCAGCACTTCGTACTTACGTTCTTCGCGCGCAGTTTTCAAGGCGGACACGGCGGCAGCGCTCATGACAGCATCTCCTCGATGAGGCGCAGCGCAGGCTCCGTCATCAGCACCGACTCGTGCGAGAGCAGCGCTACAGGATTGATTTCACGTGCTTCAAACACCGCCACATGGGGAAGGTTACGCGCCGCGAGAATCAAGTTCGCGCCCGGGTCGTGATGCACAATCAGCGGACGAGTCACATCAAGTGATGCGAGCAGGCTGACAAGAGCGCACGTCTTTGGCGCTTGCAAGGCCAAATCATCAACGATGGTCAGCCGCTCGGAGCGATGCAATTCCGACAAGATGGAACGCATGGCGCCGCGGTACATCTTGCGATTCACCTTTTGCGAGTAATCTCTTGGGCGGGCGGCAAAGGTGACACCGCCACCGCGCCAAATTGGGCTGCGAATGGTACCCGCACGGGCGCGTCCAAGCCGCTTTTGCCGCCACGGCTTACGCCCACCGCCGCGTGCATCGGAGCGACTCTTCTGCTGCACACTCCCTTGTCGCGCGCCCGCAAGGTGCGCCACCACCACCTGATGCACGAGGCTCTGCTGATACTCGCGCGCAAAAGCAGCATCCTTGACCTGTATCGCCCGCTGCTCAGCGGATTGCTCCGTTGCCAGCGATTTCACTGCGAATTCCATGGGGCGCGCCTGCTACTGTCCACAGACGATCAGATCGCCGGAAGTCGCGCCGGGCACGGCACCATGAATCATAAGCAGACTGTGTTCTGTGTCGATGCGCACAATAGTGAGATTCTTCACAGTCACTTGCGCATCGCCCATGTGGCCAGCCATCTTCTTGCCTTTGAACACGCGCCCCGGCGTCTGGCATTGACCAATCGAGCCAGCGGCGCGGTGCGCAAGCGAGTTGCCGTGGGTCGCATCCTGACTCTTGAAGTTCCAGCGCTTGATGGTGCCGGCAAAGCCCTTGCCCTTTGAAACACCAGTCACCTTGACGCGCTGACCTTCTTCGAATCGGTCAACACCCCATTCGTCACCCGGGGCAAGGTCGGTCAATTCCTCACCGGAGGCGCGAAACTCCCACAAGCCGCGCCCCGGCAAGGTGCCCGCCTTGGAAAAGTGGCCTTGCAGCGCACGATTCACACGCTGCGCCTTGCGCTCACCAGTGGTGACTTGCACGGCGTGATAGCCATCGCTTGCCTCGGTCTTGATCTGCGTCACGCGATTGGGCTGCACCTCCACGACAGTCACCGGGACGCTGCGACCATCCTCCTTAAAAACGCGCGTCATGCCGCGCTTTGTTCCAATGACGCCGATGGCCATGTGACGGGTACTCTTCGGTTACTCAGGCTGCTTGAGACTGATCTGGACTTCGACACCCGCGGCCAAATCAAGCTTGGTCAGCGCGTCCACGGTCTTGCCTGTGCTGTCAATAATGTCGATCAATCGCTTGTGGGTGCGGATTTCGTATTGGTCGCGCGCATCTTTGTTCACATGCGGCGAGATGAGGATCGTGTATTTTTCTATTCGCGTAGGCAGCGGAATAGGGCCGCGAATACGCGCCCCTGTGCGCTTGGCGGCATCAACAATCTCCCGCGTTGATGCGTCGATCAAGCGGTGATCGTATGCCTTCAGGCGTATGCGAATGCCCTCGCTTTCCAAGAATCACTCCTCACGAATTAGTTAGCATTGATATAGCATTGACTAGCATTGACCGAAGCAACATGAAGCCTGATCAGAAGCCTGATCAAAGGGATTCGCAAGGATTTAGGGCAAGAAGTGAGCGGACAGTGACACTTAAAGCCGCAGCCCACCCGCTTACACGAATCCTCGGCAGTTCGGGCAAAAAGACTGCGCACTGTAACCCGCTGGACATTCCTTGTCAAATCGAATTCGACGCGCGAGACCGCGCAGCGCAGCACATCCCATTGCGCCGTAATTTTGTGTAATATTCGCGCCCACCAACCACTCGCACACACCCCACTCGACAAGTAAAGAGTGGCCACAAAAGGGGAGAACCACTGTGCAACGTATCAGGAATGTACTTATTGGGCTGAGTCCGTCGGCACTCGCACTGTGCGCCGGTCTCGGCGTGCTGATTACGCCGACGCTATCGGCTGAGTCTGGCGCCTCAAGCCTCATTGAAGAGGTGATTGTCACCGCAACCAGACGAGAAGAGTCGATCCAAGACATTCCCATCGCCGTATCGGCGTTCGCCGGAGAGGATTTGGAAGCAAGAGGCGTGCAGGACCTCTACGGACTGCAGGAAGTCTCGCCCTCTATTTCGGTCTACAGCTCCAACTCAACCTCCAACGGTGGCACGGTGCGTATTCGCGGCGTCGGCACCACCGGCAATAATCCTGGGCTTGAAGCCGCCGTCGGCACGTTCATCGACGGCGTCTATCGCAGCCGCGCCGGACAAGCCTTTTCGGATTTCGTTGATATTGACCGCATTGAAGTGTTGCGCGGTCCTCAAGGCACTCTGTTTGGCAAGAACACCAGCGCCGGCGCCTTGCAGATCATCACCAAGCAGCCGGAGTTTGAGCGGTCATCCATGGTCGCCTTAAGCGCTGGCGATTTCTCATCAGCGAAGGTTCAAGCATCTACCACCGGCCCGCTCAATGATGAAGTTGCCTATCGGGTCAGTTTCAATTGGCACCAGCGAGACGGCTACTATGAGAACAGTGTCAACGACGAGGCGTATGACAGCCGCGACCGCTACACGCTCAAAGGTCAGTTGTTGTGGCAGGGCGATAACTTTGACAACCGCGTGATCGTCGACTACACCGACAAGGATGAAGATTGCTGCCCCGCGAACTTTCATTTTTCCAATACCGAGGATCAAGGTCCAAGCGCCACATCAAGGGGCGTTCTCAACAGCGGGGTCGCGCCCGGCGCCATCATCCGCGACCTCTTGGCCGAAACCAGCAAGCCAGCGGAGCCCGGCGGCGACACCTATGATGTTGGTGTCAACTTCACGCCGTTTGAAGTCGTTGAGGACAAAGGCATCCAAAACCAATTCAATTGGAATATCAATGACAACCTGTCCTTGTCCTCAATCACGTCGTATCGCGAGTTTGATGTTGACCGAGGGCAGGATATCGACTTTACCGGCGCCGACCTCCTGCAGCCGCAATACACATCCGAATCGTTCGAGAATTTCTCCCAAGAATTGCAATTGCAGTTCAACACCGACCGGGCAAGCTATCTGGTTGGCGCATACCTCTACACTGAGGATATCGTCACTGATGAGGCGATTCGCTTGGCAAAGGATGGCCCGCGCTATTTGAGCCGTTATATTGTCGGCTTGGCGCCATGGGATGGCGGCGTAGGCGCAGGCTTATCGAGCCTCACTAATGCTCCCTTTGGCACGACCACAGGTGCGGGACTCGGCACTTACAACCCAGCGACAGGCATGTACGAGGGCGACGACACCACCCGTCGGCCTAATTTTCAAGAGCATGACGGCTACGCCGCCGACTTCGGACAAGAAACCGAAGGATGGTCGATTTTCACTCACAACACATTTGATCTCACCGAAACGCTCACGCTCACAGTTGGCGCGCGCTACTCAAACGAAACCAAGGATGCCGTGACTCGCATTAACGGCGTTGACCCGCTGCAAGGCTCCGAGCGCAACCTGCTTGCTGCGATGCTGCGCGATGAGTTCAATGAAGCCCACTGCACGGGCCTCATATTCATCGGCTCCCTGTGTAACAACGTGTCGTGGCAAGACGATGAGACCGAGCAAGAGTGGACTGGCACGGTCAGCCTGTCTTATGCCTTCAGCGATGACATCAACATCTACGGCAGTGTCTCACGCGGCTACAAGGCGGGTGGTTTCAATCTCGACCAGCAGGCGATTGAGATGGATATCTTTGCCACCTTTATCGCCACCGGCGGTGACCCTCGATTTTTGACCGAGAGCGGACTTGCCGCCGACGTACCGCAATCGCTCAAGGATGCCACCGGCAATGACCGAGGCGCGAATGGGCTCACACAATTTGAGTGCGGCCGAGGCGAAGGAGCCAACAATCCGAATATCACGCATCTCGACTGCGCCTTCTTCGATGACGACCATCGGTTCGAGCCGGAGTTCGTCAATTCGTATGAACTTGGATTGAAAGGCCAGTTCTTGGATGGCCGCTTGACCACCAATATCGCCCTCTTCTACAGCGACTTTGAGGACTTCCAGCTCAACACCTTCACTGGCACCGGATTCCTCATCAGCAACACCAAGGAAATGATCAGCAGGGGCGTGGAGATTGAAAGCGGCTTGTTCCTCACTGACAATGTCTATTGGAGCTTTGGTCTTACCTACGCCGATGCCAGATACGGCGACGACCTGAACGACTCCCGAACCGAAACTGAACTGTACCTTGCCCAAGAATTCGCACTTCTTGAAGATTGGAATTCGCTTGAGAACATTGAGGGCAGGCGAATTACTCATGCGCCAGCATGGCAAGGCAGCACTTCATTGTTTACTGAGCAAGCGGTGTTCGACAACATGATGGCCTATAGCAATCTGAACGTCGGGTATCGCGGCCCGCATAACACTGGTTCGGACTTAAGGCAGGAAAAGGAAGTCAATGGCGAGTTCCTCGTCAACCTGCAGCTTGGCCTGCGCGCCACGGATGATCGATGGGATGTGCAGTTCTGGGCGAGAAACCTGCTCGACAATCACATCCGCACCCTAGTGTTCAATTCAGTGCTCCAAGGCGGCAGCTACAGCGCTTTCCGTGCACCGCCAAGAATGATGGGCGCCACGCTGAGAATGAACTTCCGTTAGGCTAGTGTTCAAAGGGACATCTCTGGACTGTAAAGTGGTGCGCTTTCTGAGCGCATCCATGGGCACCCGGATCAGCCGCGCATGCACCGACGGCGCTTCCAGAGAACGGTAACAATCAGCAAGGAGCTCAAATGACCGATTCACTTTACGAGAAACTAAAGAGATATGCGCACGAAGGACAAGAACTAATCGAGCATTAGTACGAACGAGGAGCAGACCAAACTGAGCCTTATCAATCCTTATCTTGAACTGTTGGGCTTTGATGTGAGGGATCCTCGTAAAGTTATTGTTGAATTTCCAACGGGCAGGGACGACATTGACCTTGAAAAGCGAAGAAAGCTGTACTCCGGAACTACCTACAAGGGCTACAGGATTTTCAATCACTACTCTCCGAGTGCACCTTACGAAGCGGGGATAGCCCGAAAATCGGTAGGGATATCGAAATCGAACTACCCAATTCAAGTCTATCAATCCGCAATATCACTACGAGCTAGACGGCGCGGCGAGCGGTAAGAAAACCGCTCTTGTTAATGTGAACGATTGTCTGCTTCAGACTTAGGCGGCAAGGCATCCGCCGCATAGATCGTCAGTATCACCTCCAAGTCTTCTATCACCCGGTAGTCGGGCTTTCGACCGGAGATCGCCTCGCTTCTCGCGAGGATTAAGGGCACGCCCTCTCCGCGCCTGTCCATAAAGTACCGGCGATGCTGAATCAGGCGAGAATGATCAATCTCGCAGCGAGCAAGCAGGCTTGCAATGGTCTCGTTTCGAGTCGCCTGCCTATAGGGCAAGGCTTCGGCACTCATTGAGTTCGCCAACATTCCAGGCGACGACAGCTCGATGCGGTCATCGAACATTCGCAAGCGAATCTTGCTTCCTGTCATCGAATAGTCGCGATGAGCGACAGCATTCGTTACGGCTTCAAATACTGCGGCGATGTCATATTGCGGCAGATCTATCCGCCCTCCCTCGGTGCTCTTCATCGCAGGCACTTGCATGTTCTTACGCACAAAGTCACATGCGTCCAAGACTTGCCTATCCAAGGCACCAAAAATATCTCTGGCATCCTTTTGATAAGTCGAATCATCCGACACCTTGATCTCGGTTCCCCAGTAGGCGACTGCTTGAATAAATGCATTCGGTACGTGTTTTTCAGGCGCATTTGTTCCCAGCAAGAGTCCTGCAAGCGTAAGTCGCCACGTACCGTAGTCGTCCTTAGCGACCATTCCAAGCTTCGAGAGCAGCACTTCGCGCTGATCAAGGTCGGAGTCAGCGGCATATCGCCGCCAAAGCCTGTCATCTAAATCGTCAAGTGAGGACTCGGGGACGGGCGTTTCGTCAAAACGTATCAATCGACTTTGACTACGTTGCTGAAACAAGCGGGCGAGCGACTCCGGGGTTAGTTGACGCTTCGCAGACCCAACCCGATGCAGATAGCCGCGCGGACTTCGATGAACGGACAAGCTGCGTGCTACTTCGATTCGAATGACGGGGACATCTTCTCCAGCAGCGTTAGGGAGCATGATTCGCTCGATGAACGGTGCAGCAGCAGGAGCAATCGAATCCTCACAGGCCTGCAGCACCAAAGCCTCGACTTCATCGAGTCGCTCGAAAGGGATACCAGTGACAGTTCTTGGACTATCCTTGACACCAAGAATCAAAAGTCCGCCACGGCTGTTCGCGAAGGCGGCAATCTCGTCAGCGAGGTCGTCTTGCTTCGGACCGCTAATCTTTGCACCTGCGAACCAAACATCCTTGCACTCAAGCACGCCGTCCTCGCCCAATCGAATTCTCTCTAGGATTTCATCACGGGTTCGCCACATTCCAGGATGTCTTTTGTTCTTGTCAGGCAAGTGCACCGTTCCGCTTAGTCTACACTGACCTCAACAGGCATTGACGCAGATTTGGCGACCCAAGACCTACGCGCTCACAACGCTGCTCAAAGCAAGGCCGCCACCTCGCCGAGTCCGTAGGATTCTTTTGAGAGCAGGCACGCTGTGCGCTTGGTTTCGAGCTTCGAATCACCGAGGCTCAGCATTTCCCGGCCGCCGAGCCGATGTTCGAGCACGAGCGCCGATAGCAACAGCCGCCTCGCATCGCCGGTGGCTTCCGAGAGTCGCACGCCTTCGTTCGCAAGTAGGCACGCAGTCGTTGCATGATAGAGGGCCGATGTCGCTTCTCTGGCACCGAGCCTATCCGCATCCTTGGTCGATTCGTGCACGAATCGCAAGACATCCTGCAGCCTCGAACTGACCTGCTTGCAAAAGTCTGGCAGCGCTTCGCCTACCGGTTCGAGCAGGTCTGTCAAGCGCGCTTCGAGCGCCTCGTCCGCACGGGAACGCATGATCGCCCGGTCCACCACATCCAAGCTGACGATATTGCCCGCACCCTCCCAGATTGAGCCAAGATGCGCATCGCGCACGAGGCGTGGCGTGATCCACTCCTCGACATACCCACAGCCGCCGCGCATTTCCATGGCGTCGCCCGTGACTCGGCGGGCATCGCGCGTAGCCCGGAACTTAAGCACAGGCGTCGCGATACGAAACACCGCCGAGTCCTGATTCGTGATAGCCGACTTGTCGAGCGCATCGGCAGCGAAGAAGCTCATGCTGAGCGCCTGCTCGGTGGGTAGCATGATTTTCAGGAGATTGCGCTGCGCGAGCGGAATATCGATCAGCCGCTTGCCGAAGACGCGCCGATGGCGCGCGACACTTAAAGCGTCATGCATGGCACGCCGCATGAGCGCCGCCGACTTGACACCGTTTGACAGGCGCGAGAGGTTGATCATTTCGGCCATGTGCTTGAAGCCTTGATCTAGTGCGCCGAGCGGATAGCCAATTGCGCCTTCAAATCGAATCTCGCCGCTCGCCATGGAGCGTGTGCCGAGCTTGTCTTTGAGCTTGAGAATGCGATAGGCGTTCGGCCGTCCCGGCGCGAGTTGCCGAGGCACAACAAAAAGACCGAGACCTTTCGTACCTTTCGCTGCGCCTTCTGGCCGCGCCAGCATCAAAATGACATCGGCGTCGGCATTCGAGCAAAACCACTTGTCGCCATAGATTCGATAGATGTCCCCATCAGGTGCTGCGCGCGATTCAATCTGTCCGACATCGCTGCCGCCAAACTGTTCGGTGATGAACTGTGCGCCTTGCCAGAGCTCGCTCATGTCCTGAGTTAGGAGTCGCGGCAAAAAGCGCGCCTTCATCTCATCGTCTGCAAACGTGTCGATGAGATGCGCCGCCGAATCGGTAACGTTGATAGGGCAGCCAAGCCCAAACTCAGCTTGGTTGAACAGCAGCGTGAAAGCGTGCTTGGCGACGGCGGGCAAGCGCTGCGGCCAACCGAGCACACCGGGGCGATTGGTCATCGCGTGCAGCCCGAACTCGCCGAACGCGGCGCTTTCGAGCCGCCGGTAGGCCGGGTGATAGTTGATGCGCTGCCGGTCGCGACCGAGCCGGTCGCGGGATTCAAGTTCAGGCGGATGCTTGTTGGCGAGATAGGCGGCCTCGTCAAGTTCCCCGGCGGCAAGCTCGCCGAGCCGCGAGAGGTGCGGCCGAAGGTGTTGGTAGAGCGCCTGATCGAGATAGAGTCCAAGCAGTGATTTGAGCGCTGAATCGCACTCAAAGAAGTTGCCGCCCCGCGTGTCCGGCGCGATGACTGTATCAGATACGTGGTCGCTCAATTAAGATGTGCTCCATGGATAAATCCAAGATATTGCTCATTGTCTACCACTCCGGCTCTGGTCGCACACAAGCGCTCGCGGAGGCCGTGCGGCGTGGTGCGAGCCACGAGGACATCGAATCAGTTGCAGTGCGATTCAAGAGCGCGTTCGAGGCAGGGCCGCAGGATTTGCTTGATGCCGATGGCGTCATCTTCGGCACACCGGAGAACTTTGGCTATATGTCGGGCGCCTTGAAAGACTTTTTTGACCGCACCTTCTACGTCGTGGAAGGCCAAATCAAGAATCCGCCCTATGCTGTCTTTGTCAGCGCGGGCAACGACGGCACAGGCGCACTCACTGCGATTCGCCGCATCGTGCGCGGCTTTCCCATGAGCGAAGTGCAGGAAGCAGTGATTGCCCGCGGCGACGTGACGGACGAGGACTTGGAAAAAGCCGAGGCGCTCGGCGCTGCGCTTGCGTTCGGGTTGGATGCAGGGGTGTATTAGGGTTTCTACTTAAGCTCGATATCGGTGGCGGAAATCACAATCAAAACTTCACTCAACAAGATGAACTTTGACGCCGACCTTATCGCTTGTGCGGAACGAATCGGATTTGAATTTCTGAGCTTCTCTGCGCACGACGCCATCAAGCTAAAGGATTTGCCGTTCCACCATCGCAACCCCTTTGATCGCCTGCTTATCGCACAGAGCCTGACCCAAAAGTTGACCTTTATGACAAATGATCCTCTCATACATAGGTACGGATGCAACCTCATTTGACACTCGTTCGCTGCGAGCAAGTCAAGCGCTCTCTTCAATCTCTCAACGACAGAGAAACCACAGCCACAGCCGCTTTGCTTTGATGCGCATCCTGCAGCGCCGCGCTCAGGCGCTGAAGTGCTTGCTGACGATTGATGAATTTCATCGTCCAATTATGATGCTTAATCAGACAGGATATTTGACGTATTTTGCGGTATCTTTTTGTTTTATAGCAATATCCCAATTCATTTGTTAGAATTTGCAAAATGCGTCAACCCAAAAACCTGATCCAACTATGGCCTACACATTGCCCGACAGCGTCTTCGCCAACCGCGAGGACGAACAAGGACAGGTGCTTTGCTGGGACACACAGTCTTTGCAAGCAGCGATTAGCGATCAAGTTTCGCCGCGCACGCTTGAGCGCGCGCTTGCTGACTTCCTACCAGCTTCCCTGACGCCGAGCGAGGTCACGGACGAACAGGGCCGCAGCCTCAACGCGCTTGTTCGCAACCAGCTTGAAGCCGATGCTCGCAAGAAGCGATGGCCATCGCTCGTCATCCAAGCGCATGAGAGCGCTCGCGGGCACCTGCTCATGGCCAACGACGGCAGGGCTGGTCGCAAATGGCTGTGGTGCCAAGGTCTGCCGGACACTGAAGCACTCATCAGGTTCATGGAAACGCTTGCTCGCCAGTACGAAAAACCCCTGCTTATCTGGCCGCACGCCGCAACGACAGACTTGGCACGAGACATTCTCGACTCTCACAAGTCACATGACCTGACCCTCGCATCTGGCACCACCGCACATCTCGCCCTCACCGCCTATCCGACTCCGCCGGTGCGCATCAGCCCGCCGAGCGAGCGAGCGTCCTTGCTGACAAGCGCGAGCCTGACGCATCTCGACCGCCTCGAAGCAGAGAGCATCCACATCATTCGCGAAGTCATGGCGGAGGCGGAGAAGCCGGTCATGCTCTATTCGATTGGCAAGGACTCGTCAGTCATGCTGCGCCTCGCCGAAAAAGCCTTCTACCCAAGCCGTCCGCCCTTCCCGCTGCTGCATGTGGACACGCGCTGGAAATTCCAGGCCATGTACGAGTTTCGCGCACGCATCGCCGACACCACTGGCATGGAACTGATCGTCCATATCAACCCCGATGGCGTTGAGAAGAACATGAATCCTTTTGATCACGGCAGCGCCTTGCACACAGATGTCATGAAGACCCAAGGCCTCATTCAAGCGCTCGATGCGCATGGCTTTGACGCTGCTTTTGGCGGCGCGCGGCGCGATGAAGAAAAAAGCCGCGCCAAGGAGCGCGTGTTTTCGTTTCGCAATAGTGCGCATCGATGGGATCCGAAGAATCAACGCCCGGAGCTTTGGAACCTCTACAACGGCCGCAAGGCACCAAGCGAGAGCATCCGCATCTTCCCGCTCTCGAACTGGACTGAACTTGACATATGGCAGTACATCTACCGCGAGCACATCCCCATCGTGCCACTCTATTTCGCAGCCCAGAGGCCGGTCATCGAGCGCGATGGCATGCTCATGCTCGTCGACGACGAGCGCTTGAAGCTGTTTCCTGGCGAGCAAATCCATACAAGAAAAGTGCGCTTCAGAACGCTCGGCTGCTATCCGCTCACCGGGGCCATTGAATCTGATGCCGACACGCTGCCGAAAATCCTTTTGGAACTCTTGGAAGCGCGAACAAGCGAGCGCCAAGGCCGCGCCATCGACACCGACAGTGTCGGCTCGATGGAGAAGAAGAAGCAGGAAGGTTATTTCTGATGAACGCTGAACCCAAGCCCTACCGCGAATCGCATCTACGCAGCCTGTTGAAGGCGCTCTCCTGGCGCATCGTCGCGACTGTCATGACAGGCATCATCGCCTATTTCGTGACCGGCGAAGTCATGGCCGCCATCATGATCAGCGGCATCGAATTCTTCGCCAAGTTTGGCATCTACTATCTGCACGAACGCGCTTGGCAGCTTGTGCCGCGCGGTACGATTCGGCAACTCAAACTGTTCAAAAGGCGGCCGGCATGAACGACCTCTCGACCAATATCGATGCGTATCTCGAAACGCAATCCAAGCTCGACCTCCTGCGCTTTATTACCTGCGGGTCGGTCGATGACGGCAAGTCCACGCTCATCGGTCGCATGCTCTATGAGGCGCAACTCATCTTTGAGGATCAAGTCGCGGCGCTGAAGAACGAATCGCGCCATCACGGCACCCAAGGCGGAGAGATTGACTTCGCACTGCTCGTCGATGGGCTTGCCGCCGAGCGCGAACAAGGCATCACCATCGATGTCGCCTATCGCTTCTTCGCCACCGACCATCGCAAATTCATCGTCGCCGACACGCCCGGCCATGAGCAGTACACGCGCAACATGGCGACCGGTGCTTCCACTGCCGATGTCGCGGTCATCCTGGTCGATGCGCAAAGCGGTGTACTGACGCAAACCAAGCGCCACTCATTCATCTGCTCGCTGCTCGGCATCCGCCATGTCGCGTTGGCGGTGAACAAAATGGACCTCGTTGACTTTGAGCCTGATATCTATCGCAAAATCGTCGCTGACTATCAAGCATTCGCACGCAAGCTCGCCTTCAAGGATGTCACGGCCATTCCGGTATCGGCCCTCGATGGCGACAATGTCGTGACGCGCTCGGCAAGAACGCCTTGGTATTCAGGACCAACGCTGATCGGATTCCTCGAGACCGTGAACGCCCATCACACCATGCGCGAACAGGGCTTTCGTATGCCTGTGCAGTGGGTGAACCGGCCTGACCGAACGTTTCGTGGATTCTCCGGCACCATCGTCTCAGGGCAGGTCGGCCTCGGCGACGAGGTACGCATTCTGCCGAGCGGCGAAGTCGCGCGCGTGGCAGACATCGTGCTCTATACAAATCGGCTCAAGACCGCAGTCACCGACCAAGCGGTCACGCTCTGCTTGGAGAGCGAAGTGGACTGCTCGCGCGGCGACCTAATTGTCAACTCAAACGACCCGGCCGAGGTCGCCGATCAATTCGAGGTCAGCCTTGTGTGGATGGATCAGGAGCCAGGGCATCATGGTCGCGCGTATTGGCTGAAAACAGGCACAACGCGCGTCAATGCCACCATCACCAACCTCAAGTACAAGTACAACATCAATACGCTCGAGCATCTTTCCACCCACAACCTTGCGCTCAACGACATCGGCGAAGCAACGCTCAGTCTCGACCGGGGCATCGCCTTTGAACCCTATGCGAAGAACCGAGCGCTTGGCTCATTTGTGCTCATTGATCGATTCAGCAATGCCACTGTCGCTGCGGGCATGATCAATTTTGCGCTGCGGCGCGCGAAGAATATTCATCGCCAGAAGCTTGCGATCAACAAGGCCGCGCGCGAAGCCTTGAGCGGACATAAGGCGCGGGTGCTCTGGTTCACGGGATTGAGCGGGGCTGGCAAGTCTTCCATCGCCGATGCGTTGGAGCAGCGATTGCATGAGCGGGGGGTGCGCACCTACATCCTTGACGGCGACAACGTCCGCCACGGACTCAATCAGGACCTTGGCTTCTCCGACGCCGATCGCATCGAGAACATTCGCCGCGTCGCCGAGGTCGCAAAGCTCATGGTCGATGCGGGCATCGTGGTGCTGACTGCCTTCATTTCACCTTTTCGGGCAGAGCGCGACATGGCGAGGCGACTCATGAATGAAGGCGAGTTCGTCGAGATTTTTGTCGATACGCCACTCGAAGAAGCGGAGCGGCGCGACACCAAAGGCCTCTACGCCAAGGCACGGCGCGGGGAGCTGCCGAACTTCACGGGCGTCGGCAGCAGCTATGAAGCACCGCAGCAGCCTGAGATTCACCTGCGCGCGGGCGAGCAGTCAATCGAATCGTGCGTTCAGGAGATTCTCGACTACCTCAACTGACCGCGCCCTGATGGATGGCGGCGGGTGCCCGCGCATCTTTACCAGCTTTACCAGCGCGCGCTGATTTCGATTTCGATCCCATGGTCTGGTGGCGCCCTCATGCTTTCGCGCCGTTTTGTCAGCACGCCAAGCGTCAGGTTCGGGGCGCCCTCCGCCGAACTAAGTCGCCAGCCCAGCCCGTACTCCCGGTTTGCAGCGGACAGCCCGTAGCTCAGACGCGGGGTTGCCGTAAAGCGCTCACTGAAAGCCGGCAGCCCGTAGCCCATCTCGGCTGTCCAGACAGCTGCGCCGCTGCCGGATGCCAAACCGCCTATTGACAATGCCTCAGGCGAGAACATGGCCTGCATTCCGCCGCTAGACTGGCCGCCCCGGTCCTGCCGCAGCGACAGCGACAAGCCATGTTCGGAGTCCGGCCGCGGGTCGAACGTGAGCGATGCGGACATTCCCCACTCCCTGAAGGTCGCATCGTCGTGCGAGATCAGCGTCTGGCCTTCGAGGTCGAGGGTGATTCCCCGGTTCGGATCGGTTAGCGCAAGCCCGGCACCAACGTATATTCCACGCCCGGTTTCAGCGTCTCCGCCGTCCTGACGCACGCCTAGCTCCAGCTTCGGAGTAAGACTGATGCCGCCATCTAGCTGCGCCCTCAAGCTCCCCTCAAGACCGAGGCGCAGGCGGCTGACGGCAGCCTGCGCCGCAACTAGTCCGGCGGCGCGCGCCGAAGATGTTTCGGCCCACATCGAGTCGGCAATGACCGCCACGACCAAATCACCCTCACCCATCCCTGCAAGCAGGTCGCCCCGCGCTCCGGCGGCTGCCATCCGCCAGCCCATGTCCGTATTGATCCGCTCAGCCACATTACCGCCCTCGCCCGGTGCTGCATCGAGCAATCCCCACCCAAAGCCGGCAGCGCCCCACAGTTGCAAGCGCTCGCTCGGCGACCAGGCGGCGTAAGGCGCTACGGACGTGAGCGACGCCTCTAGCTCGCCGCTGCCCGTGCCAGACCATTCGCCGCTAGCGATGGAATGCAGGAGCCCCACGCCCGCAATCCAAGGGCCGCGCCCGTAGTCGGCTCCTAGCGTCAGGGTCAAAACGTCGCCGCCAAGGCTCAGCGCGCTATCCCGACCAGAGAATTGCGATTGGGATCCCTTGCCCCACCAAGCTAGGGTGCCGCCCGCCGAGTCGGCTTCGAGGGTATGGGTGAATGATCCGACACTTAGCTGCTGCCGCAGCAGCGCCATTTCGGACGAAGACTCTTCCCCAGCGGTTCCGCTGGCTGCAGCCGCCAATCCTCCGCGCCCGTAACCTGTTGCCGCATGGACTGCGCTTGGCGCGCTGGCCATCGACAGCCCGTTTTCGGAGTCGACTTGGGGTTCTTCCATCTCGCAGCCACCGCTAGGGAAGCTCTGAATAACAGAGCTTCCCTTGTGGCACATGGATGTGCCACCGACATCTTTGCAGGAGCAAAGATGCACGGCGCAGCCGCCCGCAGGGGTGGGTGCATGGACGCACCCACTGACTTCAGTGCCGTAAGGCATTGAAGTCGCGAGCAAATCAGACACTGCCCGCGCGATCGCCACATTGGCGGGCTGCGGGTTCTCCAGCTTCACGGTCATCGTCTCGCTGCCCTCGTTGATGTCGTCGTCATGCACCCACACCGGCAATCGGTGCATCCGCTCGCCCGCCTCGAACCGGATCTCCCTGCTCAAATGCTGGTAGTCGTTGGGCGAGCGCGCGGTGCCCCATTCGGATTCCGCGCGGAACGTCACTGCGCCCGGCGCCGGCCGGTTCAGCGTGACCTCGAACCACAGATCCTCCGCGCCCTCGTGTGCGGTGGCATCGGCGATCGACACGGTCAACCCGTTGTAGGGGTCGTCCCCGACGGCGCCGCTGTCGTCGTCGAGCACGGTCAGTTCGACCGAGGAGACAGCGCCGGCCACGGCCTCGACGGGCAGTTCGCCGAGGGAGATCGTGAAGGTCTCGTCGTCGGTGTCGTCGTCCTGGCGGATCTGGAAGCCCGCCTGCCCGCTGACATCTCCGTGATGGATGGTCAGGCCCGTGGGACAGTCGAAGTCGTCCGCCTCGGCGGTGCCGCCGCTGCACGTCAGCGGAATGCGGATGGAACGGCGCGCGCCGTAGGGCGCCGCGGCCGTCACCCGCACGATTGTCCAGTCGTCGCCTTCAGTCACGACATCTCTGTTCACGCTGATCGACACCTCGAGCGGGTCGGGCATCGTGCCGGTGATGGTGCCGATGGCCCGGCTCATGTCGCTGTCCACCCGGCCCATGACTTCCGGCGTGAGCGGCATTGGATATTCGTTGCCGGGATTGGCGAGCGTCGCGCCCGCGGGGTCGTAAATGTCCAGGAAGAAGGTTTCGCCGGGATCGTTCATGCCGTCATCATCGCGCGCCCACACCCGCACGATCTTCTCCTGCTCGCCCAAGTCGAAACGCAGTATGCCGTCGACGGTGTCGTAGTCCCTTTCATCCCAGTTGTGGCCGTCGTCGCGCGGAACCCTTAAGCCCCAGGCCACCCCGGAAGTGGTGCGGTACTTCACCTCCACGCCGCCCGGCGACGGTAGCGACAGGTGCGCCCGGAACTCCAGCCAGCTGCCTTCGGGGCCTTCGGCGTCGTCCACCGAGATGGTGAGGGTATCGGGCGTGGGAGAGTCGGTCAACACCACCATCACGGGCAACCTAGCTTCCAAATCCTCGTATTCGGAGCCTCTGCCAGTATGCACGATCTCCATCAAGTCCATCCCGTCCTCGTTGTCCTGCGCCTGCACGCCGTTGCTATTCGAGTCGCCGTTAACGGTCACCATCACGGTTTGCGGATTCATCCAGTTCGACGGGGTGAAATCCAGTTCCGACGGCCCATGCGTCAGGTAGCCGGCGGCGGAGCTCTCGATGGCCACCGTCATGGCCTCGCTCGGCTCGCTCGACAGCCTCACTTGGTAGGTGCGCTGCTGGCCCATCGGAATTTCCATCGAGCCGGGCATGAGCAAGATCGCCGCTTCGTCGTCGTCGGTCACCGTCACCGCCACCGGCGCCGCGCTCACCGAGCTGTAGTCGCTGCTGCCGGCAACCACCGTGTGCGCGATGCTGGCGGTGCGCGCATCGCCCGGGTTGTCGATGGCGTCGTCCACGGCGGTGACGGTGACGGTCTGCGGCTTGCTCCAGTCCGCCGGGGCGAATGTCAGGCGAGTCTTGTCCAGCGTCACTGGCGGGCTGTCCCCCGCCGACAGGTCAATCACCACGCTGGCCGTCGGCTCGCTGGTCAGCACGAGGGTGTAGGCGCCCTCGTTCTCCTTGACGTTGTCGGTGGCGGGGTCGTCGGCCTCGTCGAGGGTGAGCGGCCCGCCGGTCACCGTAACCCCGCGCGTGTCGTCGTCGGTGATGGTGCCGGTGGCGGTGGCGTCTGAGAGCGCGACGCCGGTGCTCGGGTTGGCGAGCACCACCTGGAAGGTCTCGGCGGGCTCGTCAATGGCGTCCTCGGTGGTGGCGACGGTGAAAGTGGCGGTGGTGTCGCCAGCCTTGAAGCTGAGCGTCGCGACGGTGGCCTGCGCGGTGTAGTCAGTGCCGGCGGTGGCCTTGACCGCGCCTTCGGTGGTGTCGTCGGCGGTGGTCCATTGCACGGTGGCCGCGCCGTCGGTGTCGCCCGTGCGGGTGACGGTGAAGGTGAGTGCCTCGCCCTCGGCGGCGGTGGCGTCGGCGATGATAAGTAGCGCATCGGCGACTGTGGCGGGGGCCGTCTCGATGGCGTCGTCGTCGGTGACGGTGACCGCCACCGCAGGGACGGTGAACGAGGCATAGTCGCCGCTGCCCGCCGCGACGGTGTGCGTGATGCTGGCGGTACGCGCATCGCCCGGATTGTCGATGGCGTCGTCCACGGCGGTGACGGTGACGGTCTGCGGCTTGCTCCAGTCCGCTGGGGCGAATGTCAGGCGAGTCTTGTCCAGCGTCACCGGCGGGCTGTTCCCCGCCGACAGGTCAATCACCACGCTGGCCGTCGGCTCGCTAGTCAGCACGACGGTGTAGGCGCCCTCGTTCTCCTTGACGTTGTCGGTGGCGGGGTCGTCGGCCTCGTCGAGGGTGAGCGGCCCGCCGGTCACGGTCACGCCCCGCGTGTCGTCGTCGGTGAGGGTGATGGTCGCCTTGGCCACCGTCGCCCCGGAGAGCGTGCCGGTCACGTCGATGGTCTCGTTGGCCTCGTCGATGGCGTCGTCGGTGGGGGTCAGCGTGAACGAGGCGCTGCCCGACGCCGCCATCGCGTCGATCGTGACATTGAAGCCCGTCACCGCCGCGTAGTCGGTGCCGGAGGTGGCCGTGCCGCCGCCGACGCGCACCGCCACCGTCCGCGCCTCGGCGAAGCGGGTGGCGCCGGTGACGCTGGCGATCACCGTCACCGTCGTCGCCCCGGCGCCCTCGCCGACCGACGCCGTGTCCACGCTCAGGGCGATGGCGCCCGGCGCGGCGTCGTCGTCGGTGACGGTGACGGTGACGGGCTTGGCCGTGACCGCGCCGTAGTCGTTGCCTTCGCCAGTGGCCGTCACGGTATGGGTGAGGCGCACCGCGCGCGCGTCGCCGGCGTTGTCGGTGGCGTCGTTGACCCCGGTGACCGTCACCGTCTTCGGCGCGTTCCAGTCGGTGGTGGTGAAGGTCAGGCTCGCCGGGGAGACGGTGGCAATCTTCCTGTCGG
>JAPYNO010000090.1 GCA_028283025.1 Pseudomonadales bacterium
GCGTTGCCGATCGCCATGCAGATGCGCCCCCAATTCGGATCTTGCGCAAAGAATGCGGTCTTGACGAGCGGTGATTCGGCGATGCTTCTTGCGACACGCAGGCTCTCTTCAGTCGTATGCCCGCCTTCAACGATGACTCGCACGGACTTTGTGCCGCCTTCGGCATCTGCGATAAGCGCACCCGCTAGCGTGTGCATCACGTCTTCAAGCGCCCGCCAGAAATCATGCGTGTGTTCGTCAATTTCGATGCCCGATGCGCCGGTCGCCACCAAGATGCACGCATCGTTGGTGGAGGTGTCGCCATCGACTGTCACATGGTTGAAGGACGCATCTGCAAGCGGTGCGAATCGACGCCTGAGCAGAGCCTGTTCGATGCGAGCATCGGTGACCAGAAACGCAAGCATTGTTGCCATGTTTGGGGCCATATTCGGAGCCATCATGCCAGCGCCCTTGGCGATGCCAGCGATACCGACTGCGCTCGTGCCCGTCGAAACCTCACGAAACTTCAATTTAGGTACCGTGTCCGTGGTCATGATCGCTTTCGCAGCGTCCTGCCAAGCGGCATCGGACAGACGAGACAGGGCCTCGTGAATGCCTAAACGCATGGCTTCCACAGGCAGTTGTTCGCCGATGACACCTGTCGAGAAGGGTAATACCGATTCAGCATCGATACCCAAACCTTCGCCAACAATCGCGCAGCATTGTTCTGCTTTTCGGTACCCTTGTGCGCCCGTGGCCGCATTCGCGTTGCCAGCATTCACAAGCAAAGCACGCACCCCGCCAACCGCAAGCCGCGCTTCGGCGAGCTGCACCGGCGGCGCACGAAAGCCGTTCTGCGTGAATACGCCAGCAACTGATGCACCAGCGTCGAATGCCATCACCAGCACATCGTCGCGGCCTTGATAGGCCATTGACGCAGAAATGGCGCCTCGGCCTGTGCCGAGCTTGCAACCACGAATGGTGTTCATGATGCGCGCTGCTCTGCCTTGTCCACCCGACCGTGACACTGCTTGTACTTGCGCCCGGAACCGCAAGGACAGGGTTCGTTACGCCCGATCTTTCGCGTCGAGCGCGCGAAACTTGCAATGTTTGATTTTTCCTTGCGTGGCGTCGCGGGCGTGCGCTTTGGTCTCGCTTCACCACCATCGGCAGGGGCTGCATGAGAATAGCGCATGGATGCGCTCGCGGCGCTTCGCCGTTCGCGTTCGCGCGCTTCAATATCCTCTCGCGGCTCAATGTTGAGGCGCGTGATCAAGCGCACAAAATCGAACTTGATGTTGTCAAGCAGCTCTGAGAAAAGCTCAAAGGACTCGCGCTTATACTCCTGCTTCGGCTGCTTCTGCGCATAGGCGCGCAGGTGTATGCCTTGGCGCAGATAGTCCATGTTAGCGAGATGCTCCTTCCAGCGCTGATCGAGCACTTGCAGCATGATCTGCTTCTCAACCAGATTTGGCTCAATACCGACTGCCTGCCAATCTTCCTTGCGCTTGGCATAGCTTGTCCGCGAACTCAGCGCAATGCGTTCAAGTATGTCTTCGGCGATCAGCTCTGACTCGTCACGCACCCAGTCGGCGACCGGCAAATCGACAGCTAGGTCATTGCGAAGCGCCTGCTGCAAGCCTTCAATGTCCCACTGCTCTTCAATGCTCTCACGCGGCACATGCGAGAGGATAAGATTCTCGACCACTTCATCGAGAATGAGGGCCACCGTTTCAGAGACACTCTCCGACTCCATGAGTTCGTTGCGCTGCGCATAGATGACCTGCCGCTGATCATTGGCGACATCGTCAAACTCAAGCAGGTTCTTGCGCACATCGAAGTTGCGGCCTTCGACTTTGCGCTGCGCTCGCTCAATCGACTTGTCGAGCGAGCGGTGCGAAATCGACTCGCCGCTTGCTCCGGCGAGGGAAACGAACATCTCTTGCATTCGTGGCGACAGGAAGATGCGCATGAGATTGTCTTCAAGCGACAAATAGAAGGCCGACGAGCCCGGGTCGCCTTGACGGCCTGAGCGCCCGCGAAGCTGATTGTCAATACGCCTCGATTCGTGCCGCTCGGTGCCAATAATGTGCAGGCCGCCAGCGGCGAGCACCTCGGCGTGTTCCTGCTCCCAGGCTTGGCGCGCGCGCGCGCTTTCTTCCCCGCTCATGCTTTTCCCTTCACACAGCACCTGCGGATTACCACCAAGCACAATATCCGTGCCGCGTCCGGCCATGTTGGTGGCGATGGTCACCGCGCCATTGCGACCTGCTTGCGCGACCACCTCGGCTTCCTTCTCGTGATGCTTCGCATTTAATACCTTGTGCGGGATTTTGCGCTTGGAGAGCTCGCGCGAAAGGCGCTCGGAGGACTCGACCGACACGGTGCCGACCAAGACCGGCTGACCGCGCTCGCGGCAATCGAGCACATCCTCGATGATGGCGTCGAACTTCTCGGCTTCGGTACAAAAGACGAGATCGTTCCTATCATCGCGGATCATCGGCATATGGGTGGGGACGACCACGACATCAAGCCCATAGATCTGCTTGAACTCAAAGGCTTCGGTGTCCGCCGTGCCGGTCATGCCAGCGAGCTTGCCGAACTGGCGGAAGTAGTTCTGGAAAGTGGTCGAAGCGAGTGTTTGGCTTTCCTGCTGAATAGCAACGCCTTCCTTGGCCTCGACCGCTTGATGGATGCCATCCGACCAGCGGCGACCTGGCATGGTTCTGCCAGTGTGCTCATCGACGATGACGATCTGGCCGCCCTGCACGATGTACTCGACATCGCGCTTGAACAGCATATGCGCCTTGAGCGCAGTATGCACATGATGCAAGAGCGCCAAGTTGTGCGCGCCATACAGACTATCGTCGGCGGCGAGTAGTCCGAGCCGCTGCAAACGTTCCTCGACAAACGAATGGCCGCGCTCGGTGAGTTCGACCTGACGGTTCTTTTCATCGAGCAGAAAATCGCCTTCCTCAATGATTGGGTCATCGTCCGCAGTGCCGCCGATTTGGCGCTTGAGCCTCGGCGCGATCTCATTCATGCGTACATAGAGCTCAGTGCTGCGCTCTGCCGGGCCAGAAATAATGAGCGGGGTGCGCGCCTCGTCAATGAGAATCGAATCGACCTCATCGACAATGGCATACTTCAGTCCGTGCTGCACCCGCTCTGACGCAGAAAACGCCATGTTGTCGCGTAGGTAATCAAAGCCGAATTCGTTGTTGGTGCCATAGGTGATATCCGCAGCGTAAGCGGCGCGCTTTTCCTGCGTGCTTTGCCCCGACTGAATCACGCCGACTTCAAGGCCGATGCCACGGTACGCAGGCGCCATCCATTCGGCGTCGCGGCGCGCGAGATAATCGTTGACGGTGACGATATGGACATTGTCGCCGGCGAGCGCATTGAGCGCGGCAGGCAAGGTCGCCACGAGCGTCTTACCTTCGCCGGTGCGCATCTCGGCGATGCGACCCTCGTGCAAGGCAATGCCGCCGAGGAGCTGCACATCGAAGTGACGCATGGCAAGCAAGCGATGCGCAGACTCGCGCACGGCAGCGAAGCACTCGGGCAGCACCGCATCGAGCGGCTCGCCTTGCGCAATGCGTGCTTTCAGCGCCGGGCCGATCTCGGCAAGCTGCTCGTCTGATTGCGCTGTGAAAGCGCTCTCAAGCTCGTTGATACGCACAGCCATTGCGCGCATACGCTTGAGCTCGCGCTCATTCTTGGAACCTACGAGGCTGCGAAGCAGACCTTTCATTGTTGAGCCGTGGTCATTGTGTGCTTATTTGGTGGCGACGGAGGCGCTCCGCCGCTGCTCATTTTAATTGTTTTGCAAGCGCATCAGGAAGAATGCACAAACTTCCAAGGATTAAGTCGTTTGCCATTGTGAATGATCTCGTAATGCACGTGCGGTCCGGTACTACGTCCAGTGTCGCCGACCTCGCCGATCATTTGACCTTTTTCGACGACATCGCCGGGCACCACATGAATGCCGCCAGCATGCGCATACAACGTCTTCAAGCCATCACCATGCGCGATTTCAACATAGTTGCCATAGGATCTGTCGCGTCCGGCGAAGGTCACCACACCGAAACCCGTGGCAATGATCGGCGACCCATAGCGTGCGCCGAAGTCCATGCCGTTATGAAACGCGGGCGCCTTAGTGATAGGGTCTTTCCTGCGCCCATAGCTCGAAGATATCCAGCCGCGCTGCACGGGTTTGCCGCTCAGCTTGTCTTCAATACGCTCAGTATTCGCGCCAAGAACAAGCTCGCGCAGCACTGAAAGCTGCCGCTCGCGCACCTCCAACGTCGCGCGCATATCTTCGAGCGAAGCCACCGTCGCTTCAATTTCCTTAGGAGTCACGAGTGGCGCTTCGTGATCTTCTGCGTCGTGCAACACCGGGCCGCCAATGCCGCCGATTCGCGAGCGCTGAATATCGAAATCGTCGGTCTCGATGCCCGCCTCCTCGAACATGCGTGTGCCCAAGGTCTCAAGGCCAACGAGCCCCTCTTGCAACGCTTCGACACGCGCAACCACGCTCTCGATATCCAAATAGGACTCGCGGCGCAGGGTATCGAGCGCGAGCCTTTGCTCTTGGATCTTCGTCTCCCATGTATCGAACTTGGACGCGCTCGCGATGGCGCCGTCATAATGGGTGCCGATGACGTTGAGCGCCGTCACAAAGGCGATGAGCGCGCCGACGATGAGCAGCAGCCCAAGATGCAGGAGCGCTGGCGTCACGCGCAGCGACAGCCTGCGGCCATCGGATTCGCTGACCAGCACGATGTACACTGGCCCTCGAAACAGACCCTTGAGCTTTTTCTTGACCGCACGCTCCATCGGCTCTCTACTCAAACCGAATCGAAAAAGCGGCAGCGCACTGCGCCGCCTCTTGAGTGAGGCAGAACGGCTCGACGATCTCACAGAAGAGCTGCGCGCCTTCTTGCCAGCGCAAATTGCGCACCAATGCCGAGTTGCTGGTCATAACGGTAACACCCTCATTGTGCTCGCTGATAATGCTTCCATTGCGACAAGGCTGCAATATCTGCAAGGCGATATATTGCCACGATTAAGGCAAATTAGCGACTTTGCGGAGATTGAAGCGATCAAGGTGAATGCTTCTTGATACGACTTGCTTCGTTGCCGAGGCAACCATCAAGAGGGGTCTCGCGGAACGGACACACGCACGCGCTCACTACCGGCTCAAATACGCCTGAATGTTCGTCCATTCCGGCTCAATCGCTTCTTTGACGTTTTTCTGCGCCCGAGACGGAGACGGGCGACCCGACGCCGCGTCAACCGTTGAAGGCACATGAATCGGCGTGCGGTTGGTGATGGGTGTTTCGAGCTTCGAGTAGTCGCGCGCGCCCGTGCCGTCGCGTGAGATCTTGTCGATCACCGGCTGATAGTCGGCCTCGGGGCTTGGAATCGTGACCACGAGCGTGACCCGCACCGAGCCTTCCATTGCCTCATCCACAACCCAGCCAGCAATGAGTTGCGCCGATTCACAAGCGATTTCTCCGGCGACACTATTGATCTGGCTAAATTCCTGCAAAGTGAGGTCGCGTCCCGACGTGACATTGACGAGCAGCCCTGTCGAGCCTTTCATATCGACGTTTTCAAGCAGCGGGCTCGACATGGCAGCGGTCATGGCGTCCTTGGCACGGTTGCTCTCAAAGGCCTCGCCAACACCTATCAAAGCCTTGCCGCTGCCACGCATGATGCGCGACAAATCCGCAAAGTCCACATTAATGCGACCCGTTTTCATCACCAGGTCGGAGATGCCCCCGACCGCCGTGCACAGAATGTCGTCCGCGCGCGCGAAAGCGTCTTCCATGCGCTGATCGCTCGATGTTTCGTTAAGCTTGTCGTTGCTGATCGTGATAATTGAGTCAACCTTCGTCGAAAGCTTTTCGATGCCATCCTCGGCGACCTTCTTGCGCGTCGGCAACTCCCAACCGAACGGCTTGGTCACCACCGCCACGGTCAATATACCGTGCTTGCGAGCAAGCTCGGCAACAACTGGCGCAGCGCCTGTCCCTGTGCCGCCACCCATGCCCGCCGCGATGAATAGCATGTCAACCTGATCGAGATGCGATTCAATCTCGTGCTCGGACTGGAGCGCAGCGTCGCGACCCATCTCAGGGTCTGCACCTGCGCCCAATCCAGCTCCCTGATGCATGCCGAGCGACAGCGTCGGCACATTCAAGGTGCCGAGATGACCGGAATCTGTATTGAGGGCAAGATAGCTGACCTCGGATTCGCCCCTTTTGTACATATGATTGATGGCGTTGCCGCCACCACCGCCGATCCCCACCACCTTGATGATGGCCTTGCGAGGCTCGGGATCTTCGACAACGAATAATTGAGACATGACACTATCCTCCGAGTGATCAATGAATGGCTAATAGCCACTTACTAAAGCAGTTTTGCGCGCGTTCTGACCGAACAGCCTGGCCACGCGGGTGAAAAATTTGCTGTGCCCTCGCGCTTGTGCACGCGCGGCGCGAATGGCATCGGCGCGGTGCAGCAAGAGGCCAACCCCGGTCGAATACCTAGGATCCTGCATCATGGCGCGCACGCCGTATTTCTGGGTCGGAATGCCCCGGCGCACAGCCATTTGAAAATGCTCTTCGGCGAGTTTGACGCAGCCTTCCATGCTCGCTGAGCCGCCGGTGAGCACGAGGCCAGCACTTAATGACCCGAGCAACCCCTCACCGGCAAGCTGCTCGCGAATCAGCACGAACAATTCGGTGTAGCGCGCCTGCACCACATCGGCGAGCGATTGACGCAGAATCTCGCCGCCGATGCGCCCGCCCACGCCTTCCACATAGACGCGCTCATGCCCGCCCACGTCGCTTGCATAGGCGCATCCATAACGCTCCTTGATGTCTTCGGCGACGCGCAGCGGAGCCTGCAGCGCATGGGCGATATCGCGCGTCATCTGATCGCCCGCAATGGGAATGACGCCTACATACTCAAGTGCGCCGTCGAGATAGACGGCAATGTCAGTGGTGCCGCCACCTATGTCAACAACGCACACGCCGAGGGCCTTTTCATCGTCATCGAGTACGGCGCGACTCGAAGCAATCTGTTCGAGCACCAGCGAATCCACCTGCATGTTGCACGAGCGCACGCACTTTTCAATGTTGCTCGCAGCGGCATCGGCACCGTTGACTAGGAGCACGCCCACGCCAAGCTGCTTGCCGTACATACCAACCGGCTGGGTGACACCGGTGGCGCGGTCCACTGTGAACGAGCGCGGCAGAACGTGCAGCATGCGTTCACCGAGGCCGATATCGATGGCGCTTGCGGTGTCGATAGCCGAGGCGACGTCTTGTGCGCTCACCTCCTTGCCAGCAATCTTCACCTTGCCGTCGGCATGCATGCAGCGGATATGACTGCCTGCAATACCGACAGTGACACTCGAGACCGCACTATCAATACCGGAAGCATATTCAACACCACGAATCGCCGAACGAATGGCTTTGACGGTGGCATCAATGTCAACCACCTCGCCGCGCTTGAGTCCCGTGGAGTCGTGATGCCCGACCCCAATGATCTCCACCTCGGCATCGGCCCGCATCCGGCCCATGATGGCAACGATCTTGTGTGTGCCGATGTCGAGGCTGGTGATGACGGTCATCGCCCTTCTCCACTGGCATTTGACGCGGACGAAAAATGAGCTGCGATCAATTGGCCTTGATGTGATGCGCGCACCGCCACCGCATCGGCATAGCGCGCGTCCACATGCGCCACTTGATGCCAGTTCGTTTTCAGATCGGAGTGATAAATACGCGCAAACCTGCGGGCGCGGGCGACCGGTTCCTTGCTACCAAGCGTCAGCGTCTTGCCAGCATCCATGTGCAGAACGACCTGACCGGATGCGTCAATCTCGACCTCATCAAGGCGAATGCCGATCTCATCAAGCATGACGTCAAAGGCCATGAACACAAACTTGTGGCTTGTATCCATGTCAAGCGCATCTCGGATAAGCGACATGGGCGCGTGCGCGTTTGCTCGCACCAGATCGCGAATCGTGTTGACGAGCGTCCGTTCAGGACTAGAAAGGCGTGTCGTCAAGCTATGTGAAATTTTCACCGTCGCTTGTGAAAAGCCGGTCGGGCGAATCTCTACGGCGCCCACCCACGGCAAGGATCCGAGGTCTTTTGCAAGATCTTCCGAATCGAGCCAGAAGGCGCTTGTGCGCACATAAGGATCAAGCAGCGCAGCAAGCTGTTCGCGCTCATCTGGGGACAAATTGCCTTCCACGCGGATTTGTAGTGCGCCGACTTGGTAATTGCGAGCCAGTTCAGCAGCGACCAGCAGCAGCGCGAGCGCGAAGGCCCAGAACGCCCATGTCAACTGGCGAGATGAATTGTGAGAGGTCTTTGGCATGGTCTTCAGCTCGCCTCAAGCGCATATTGATCACGCGCTTCAGTCATTTGCCCGGAAGTCATTTGCTTGGTAATGCGATTGACATTGCCTGCGCCCTGCACCAGCAACACATCGTCGTTCTTGATGAGATGCGCGAGGGCATCGTAGGCATCATCAGTGGTACTCGCCATGCACTTCTCTAAGGGACGGCCAGCTTTACGCAAGCCTTGGAAAAGGTCACAACTCTTGGCGCCAGCGATAGCGGGTTCGCCAGCGGCATAGGTTTGCAGCAGCACCAGCGCATCGACGCGCGCGAGCACGTCCACAAATGCGCCCAACAGGTGATGTGTTCGAGAGTAGCGATGCGGCTGAAAAGCCATGACGAGTCGGCGTCTCGGCCACAATTGCCGCGCCGTGTCGATGACGGCGGCAATTTCGCACGGATGGTGCCCATAGTCATCGATCAACGTGAAGCGCTTGCCTTTGATCGCGCAATCCGCATGGATCTCAAAGCGTCGGCTGACACCGTGAAAGTGCTCCATGGCACTTGCAATGGCATCGTCAGGCAGTCCGAGCTCGGTCGCCGTAGCCACTGCTGCGAGCGCGTTGAGCACATTGTGTGTCCCCGGCGGCGAAACGGCCACCTCGATTGGTGGGCGCCCGGCGGGCCGGCGCGCCGTGAAACGCCAATCGAGATGTTCGGCGCAGATGTTGGTAGCTCGATAATCCCGGCCTTGTGCGATTCCGTAAGTGAGCACAGGACGGGTGAGCGCCGGAAGAATATCGGCCACGCCCGCATCGTCGGCGCACGCAAGAAGGGCACCAAAGAACGGCAGTCGCTGCGCGAATCGAATGAAGGCGTCTTTCAAGTGACCGAAATCGCCGTTATAGGCGCTGAGATGATCGCGGTCGATGTTGGTGACCACAGCGATCTGCGGCAGCAGATGCAGAAATGACGCATCACTCTCGTCGGCTTCAGCAATCAGATGCTGCCCTCGGCCAAAGCGTGCATTGCCGCTCCTGCCGCGCAGCACACCACCAATCACATACGTGGGGTCAGCGCCCGCATGTTCGAACATGGCTGCGATCATGCTTGTGGTGGTGGTCTTGCCGTGGCTGCCCGCCACCGCAACGCCAATTCGGTAGCGCATGAGTTCGCCGAGCATCTCGGCGCGCGGAATCACTGCGATGCCGAGCACACGCGCTTCGGCGATTTCAACATTCGTCGGCGGCACGGCCGCTGAGGCCACCACCACGTCAGCATCACGCACTTGCGAGCGCTTATGGCTGATATGCACCTTGACGCCAACGCGCTGCAGGTGGCGAGTGGCTGCCGACGCTTCAAGGTCGGACCCCGACACCTCGAATCCTTCGCTCGCGAGCACTTCGGCGATGCCGCACATGCCAGCGCCACCGATGCCGACAAAATGCACACGCTTGACACGACCCATGAAGCGCAGGCTCGTCGGCGGAATTGACGGTGACGCGAGCAGATCAGCCGTCATCACCCACCTCCGAGCACCCGGTTTCCATCTCCACACGAGCGACCAACGCGAGCATGGCGGCGGTTGCGATCAGGCTGTTGCCGCCATAACTGACAAGTGGCAGCGTGAGGCCTTTGGTCGGCAGCACACCGAGATTCACACCGTAATTGATGAGCGCCTGCAAGCCTATGGCGATGCCCACACCCCAAGCGAGCAGGGCCGGATAGGGATCATCGTCGCGCCACGCGCGCCGACCAGCGCGCAGCACATGGAAGATCAAACATGCGAATAGCAGCACCACTGCCAAGGTGCCAACGAGGCCGAGTTCCTCAGCGATAACCGCGAGGATGAAATCGTTATGCGATTCTGGCAGGTAGGCGAGCTTCTGTACGCCGTCGCCGAGGCCGAGGCCGAAGAACTCACCGCGCCCAAAAGCGATTTGCGCCTGCACCGACTGATAGCCTTCGCCGGTCGCGAAATCCCAAGGATTCATGAACGACAAGAGGCGATCAAGACGGTACGATGCGCTCACCGCAAGGACGCCAAGCCCAGCAAGGGCTGCGGCACCCGCGGCAAGCAGGTGATGAATGCGCATGCCCGCGAGGAAGGTGATGGCAAGCACCACCAGTAACAGCAACACCATGCCGCCGAAATCCGGCTGTAGGAGCAAGAGTCCACAGAGCATGGTGAAGAGAATGATCGGCTGCACATACGCTTTGATGGGCAAGCCGTGCGGCGTGACGTGGCGGCTCAAGCTCGCTGCGATGTAGACGATCGCCACCCACTTGACGACTTCAATCGGCTGCAGGGAAATCGGCCCGAGGGAAATCCAGCGTGTCGCGCCCTTGACGTTGACGCCGACCATGAGCACGACAGCGCACATGATGATCGCGAGCAGCATGAGCGGTACGCGCAGCACCCGCCAAATCTCAAGAGGCACCTGTGCGACAACGAAGAACGCAGCGAGCGCAGCGAGCAGATACAAGGCGTGTCTGAGCGTCACTGAGAGGGTTGACGGTGATTCGATGCTGCCAGCGAGCGTTGCCGATGAGACCATGACGAGGCCGAAGAGTGCGAGGCAAAGCGCTGGCATCACGAGACCCGGATGAAGCGATTGACGCATTGTTTCGCTCATCGTGCCAGCGCCTCCACTGCGGCACTGAACGCTCTGCCTCGCGCTTCAAAGTTCTCGAACATGTCGAAGCTTGCAGCGGCTGGTGACAGCAGCACTTGGTCACCGCTCTTGGCGCGTCTCGCGCACAGATAGACAGCTTCGTCGATCGATTTGACTGCGAACAGCTCCGCGCTTCCCTCAAGTGCCTCATGGAAGCGTGGCGCGTCCTTGCCGAGCAAGCACACGCCGCCTACCTGCTCGCCAATAGCATCGCGAAGCGGCGTCAAGTCGGCGCCCTTGGCATCGCCGCCGAGGATCAAGAAGATACGCCCGCCGCCAAGCGCAGCACTTAGACTCGCCACCGCGCTCTGCGCAGCGGCGACATTGGTGGCCTTTGAATCGTCAATCCAGCGCACGCCGCGATGCAATGAAACAACCTGCATACGATGCGCCAACCCTTGAAAGCTTGCGAGCATCTCGCCCACTGCGCGCACATCGGCGCCCGCCTCGGATGCGATCATCAACGCCGCGAGTGCATTCGCGCATTCATGTCCGCCGCCAAGGGAAAGCTCATCAAGGCTTGCGATTCGATTGCTGCCGACCATGAGCCACTTGCCATCGACAAGACCGGCATCGCCCGCACCAGGCGGCGCGTCCATGCCGAAACTGAGGCGCGTGGGGACACCGCTCGCGATGGTCTTGGGATCCTGACGATTCTCCAGACCCGCTTCGGCACCTTTGTAAATACGCTGCTTGGCGTCAATATAGTCTTGAAAGCATTGGTAACGATCGCCGTGATCAGGCGCGATGTTCAAGATCGCGCCGAGATGCACAGATTCGCCAGCGAGCCGCTCAAGCTGAAAGCTTGAGAGTTCCAACACGTGCACCGCAGCAGAGGCATCAAGCATATCGAGCGCTGGAAACCCAAGGTTGCCACCGACTGCCACATTGAGACCGAGTCCGCGAAGCAGATGGCCAGCAAGGCTACATACCGTGCTTTTGCCGTTGGTGCCGGTGACCGCAAACACGGGCGCCCGCGCTTCGCGCAGGAAAAGACCAATATCGCTGTCAATCGGAATGCCGAGCCGCTTGGCGGGCGCGAGCACGCACGAATTGTCTATCGCAACACCAGGGCTCACATACACACGCCCAATATCCTGCCAAGACATGTGCCTTGAAGCGCGGCCACAAACGAACTCGATATGCGGATAGGCGCTCGCGGCTGCCTCAAGCATGGGCGGCTGCTCGCGCGTATCGACAACCACGAGATTGGTGGCGCTTCGCCGTTCAAGATGCCGCAGCAGCGAATAGCCGGTCAGCCCAAGTCCAAGGATTGCTTGCCTTTGCATGATCACGCTCACCGAATCTTGAGGGTGGAAAGCGCCACGAGCACGAGTACGAGGCTGATGATCCAGAATCGCACGATGACGACCGACTCAGGCCAGCCCTTGAGTTCGAAGTGATGATGCAAGGGCGCCATGCGGAACACACGCTTGCCGGTCAATCGAAACGACGCCACCTGCACGATGACGGAGACTGTTTCGAGTACGAACACACCGCCCATGAGCGCAAGCAGCAGTTCGTGGCGAGAAATAAGCGCAAGCACACCCAAAGCCGCGCCTAGCGACAGCGCACCAACATCGCCCATGAACACCTGCGCAGGATAGGCGTTGAACCACAAAAAGCCGAGCGCAGCGCCCGAAATCGCACCACAGACAATAGCGAGCTCGCCTGCGCCTTCAATGTAAGGCACTCCAAAGTAGGCCGACATCTCCAAATGGCCAGCGACATAGGCGAGCAGGCCGAGTGCGGCGGCGATCATGGCGCACGGCAGGATGGCGAGCCCGTCGAGCCCGTCGGTGAGATTCACTGCATTGCTGCTGCCAACAATGACGAGGTAGGCGAGCAAGAGATAAGCGGGACCGAGATTGAGCGCAACTTCCTTGAATACAGGCACATAGAGCGCCGTCTGCTCGATACCCGCAGCATTGGTGTATAGAAAGCCGGCGACAAGCAGCGCAGCGATTGACTGCGCGAGAAACTTGAAGCGCGCTCGTAAGCCCTGCGCATTGCCGCGCACGACTTTCAAGTAATCATCGGCAAAGCCGATGAGGCCAAATGCGAGCGTCGCCAGCACCACCGTCCACACATAGACATTCTCAAGCCGTGCCCAGAGCACCGCAGTGAGCACGAACACACCGAGGATCAAGAGGCCGCCCATGGTGGGTGTGCCGTTCTTGGCAAGATGGGTCTCAGGGCCGTCCCCGCGCACAACCTGCTTGACTTGCAGTTTCTGTAAGTAGCGGATCACGGTCGAACCTAGGATCAGGCTTAGCAGCAGCGCTGTGAGCGCCGCGAACACGGTGCGCAACGTCAGGTATTGCAACACCCCGAAGCCGGGATCAATTCGTAGCAGTATGTCAGTAAGCCAGTTCAACATGCGCGCGCTGCCCAGTTTTTCGAGAGATCGCGCGCAAGTTCAATATCGCTGTGCGGGGTGATGCGCCCGCCGCACTCGATGCCGAACTCATGGCCTTTGCCAGCAATCAGCAGCGCCTGGCCTGGCCGCGCAGAGCGGTAGGCTTCTTTTGATGCACGCGCACGATCACCAACGTTGTGCGGCGCAAGGCGAGAGAAACTCTGACAGACTTGGTCGCGGATATGACAAGGCGGCTCGCCGCGCGGATTATCGTCAGTGACCCAAGCATCGACCGCGAGCCTATCCACCACTTCGGCCATGAGTGCGCGCTTGCCTTGATCACGCTCGCCGCCGCAGCCGAACACGCAGACGATGCCGTCCGAGAAACGCCGCTGCAGGCTTTTCATGGTGCGCGCTAGGGCATCGGGCGTGTGCGCGTAATCGACGATGATCGGCACCGGCGCATCAAAGACCTGCATTCGACCTGGCACTGGCGGCAAAGTTGTCGCAGCGTCCCACAAGGCATGCATGTCGATGCCAGCACTGGCGAGGCTCGTCATGGCGTTAAGCACATTGAGCGGGCCGGTTTCGCCGATCATTGGCAAAACGGCAGAATAGCGACCCCACGGGGTTTCGGTTTGAAGTTCAACGCCTTCGGCTAAGTCCTGCAATGCGTAGCGCACATCTGCGCCCCTACCCTTGCCGACAGTCACTATTTCCGCGTGCCTGTTAACAGCCTTGCGTATCGAAGCACTCGCAGCATCGTCAGCGTTGATGATGGCGATCTTCACAGAAGGCATGGAAAAAAGACGCGCCTTGGCAACGAGGTAGGCATCCATGTCTCGGTGGTAATCCAGATGATCGCGGCTCAAGTTCGTGAACACTGCGATTTCTGGATTCACACCGCCAAGGCGGTCTTGATCAAGGGCGTGCGAGCTAGCTTCAAGGGCAACCCAGCGCACGCCTCGAAAACGGAGCGCGTTCAATCGCGCTTGCAAGGTGATGGCATCGGGCGTCGTCAAGCTCGCGCTTGCGAGCATTGGCGGCGTACCCCAGCCAATCGTGCCGTGGCACGCGGCAGGTATTTTCAGCGCCGCGAGCAGGCTCGCGACGTACCAGCACACGGAAGTCTTGCCGTTGGTGCCAGTGACGGCGACGATGCGCAAGGCGAGCGCAGGTTCTCCATAGAAGCGCGCGGCCAGCTCGCCGACCTTGGCGCGCAATGCTCGGTCGCTGATGACAGGCACCGAAAGATCGTGCAATTCGCGCTCGCAGGCAATCGCTACCGCGCCGCGGTCAATCGCGTCTTGCACAAAGTCATGACCGTCGTACTCATTGCCTTTGAGCGCAATAAAGAGGTCGCCCGCAATGACTTCGCGCGAATCGAGCGCCAAGCCAGTGATCTGCGTCACGGGATCAGGCGAGCCGCGAAAGAGCGATTTCAGCGAGATAGCCGTCATACGCCGCGCTCCGGTGCGATGCCGAGATGACGAACCGCCAAGCTCGCAACGTCAGCAAAAATAGGCGCGGACACTGAGCCACCGCTCGGTCTTGTAGTCTTCGGCTCATCGACCTGAACGAGCAGGACAAATCGCGGCTGATACGCAGGCACCACGCCGACGAACCAAGTCGCATGACGGGATTCATCATAGCCAGCGCGTCCGACCTTTCGAATCGTGCCGGTCTTGCCAGCCACGCGATAGCCAGGCACATGCGCTTTCCACGCGGTGCCTTGCGGCGTGACCACCTGTTCGAGCATACGCATGACTTTCTCGACATCGCCCGCAGCAAACATTCGCTTGCCACTGACGGCATATGGATCGCGCTTGAAAACGCTCGGCGTCAGGCGAATACCGCCAGTGGCAAGCGTCAAGTAGGCGCTCACAAGCTGCATCGGCGTCACCGAAAGCCCGTAGCCATAGGCGAGCGTCGCACGCACGACTTCGCTCTTCAGTCCGAGTTTGCTCAGTTCTCCCGGCTCCTCGAACGGCAAGCCGCTCAAGGTCGGCACGCCGAAGCCGAGTCGCTCTAGCACTTCAAAGACCGCGAGGTCGTGCATATGAAGTGCTACCTTGCTGATGCCGACTTGACTCGACTTGGCAATGACACCGGCGAGTGTGAGCGCACCGTAGTCGCGCGGGTCTTCAACGAGCTTGCGCCCGACGCGGTAGTAGCCGGGGCTCGTGTCAATGACGGAATCAGGTCGATAGGTGCGATTCTTGAGCGCAGCGAGAGCGACAAATGGCTTGATCGTCGAGCCAGGTTCGAAGCTGTCGGTGACAGCGCGGTTCTTACGCGCGAAATGTCCAGAGAATGGCGCGTTCGGATTGAAGCTTGGCTGATTGGCAAGCGCCATGATCTCGCCGCTTCTCGCATCAAGCATGATGAGCGCGGCAGACTTGGCGTTCAAAGCCTCGAAGGCGTCTTTGAGTACCCGGTGCGCATGGTGCTGCAAGTGCAAGTCGATGGATAAGATCAAGTCCTCGCCAAAACGCGGCATTTGCGTATAGCCGAGGTTCTTGACGACTTCACCCTTCTCATTGCGCAGTACCTGGCGCTTGCCGTGCTGTTGCGAGAGCGCCTGGTCATAGGCGTACTCGAGACCTTCCATGCCGTGATTGCTGCTGTCTGTGGTGCCGACGAGATGCGCCGTGATTTCGCCTGCGGGATAGAAGCGCCGGTATTCGCGCTCCATATAGAGGCCAGTGAGCGCTCGCTCTTCGATGTGCGCCGCCTGTTCAGGCGTCAAACGCTTGGCAAGGCGCATGTAGCGGCTGCCCGCTTCGCGCTTCGTGCGCAGCTTTTCGAGCATGTGCGAAGTGTCGAGGCCGAGCGCTTGTGCGAGCTGCCGCGCGGCTCGGCCATCCCAAATAGCCAGACTCGGATCGACCACGACATTGAACACCGGCGTGCTGATGGCGAGCGGTTCGCCGTTGCGATCAAAAATGATGCCGCGCATCGCGGCGACGGTTTCAAGTCGATTCGAGCGGTTGGCGCCTTCGGATTGCAGAAAGTCCTTCTGCCAGAAGCTCAAGAACACCTGATAGCCGACAAAGGCGCTTGAGACAAGGAGGAAGCTCGCAACCATGATGCGGAATCGGATGCGGAATTGGTTCATCATGAGGCGTCCACCCAGTGAATATCGTCCGGATAGCGCATGCCAAGCTCAGCGCTAGCAATCTCATCAAGCCGCGCATAGCTTCGAAGGGCGCTGCGCTCAATCAACAGGCGGCTATAGATTTGTAGCTTGGCGTCGCCTTCATCCCAAGCAGCGTCGAGCTCGCCTGCGAGCAGGCGTGTCTGCTCCGCCGCGCCTGCGGAGAGCACCGCGAAGAAGGCCGCGAGCACATAGAGGGTCACAAGACTGCGAATGCGCTTTTTCATGAGGAATGCGCCTCGCATCGTTTTTCGACCACGCGCAGCTTGGCGCTTCGAGCACGGGGATTGGCAGCGACTTCATCGGTACTCGGCTTCGCGAGGCGCACCACCGATACTGCCCTGCCAACATTGCCTGTCATCGGCAGCTTCGCAAGCCTCGGATCGCCTGAAATCAGATTGCGGAAACGCTGCTTGACCATGCGGTCTTCTAGTGAGTGGAAGGCGATCACCGCCATGCGGCCGCGCTCGCGCAGGACTTCAAAGCCTGCATCGAGCACAGAGCCAAGCTCATCAAGCTCGCGATTGATGTGCATACGAAGGGCTTGAAAGATAGGTGTGACAGGGTCGCGGCGCGTTTGTGAGCGACGTTGCGAGCGAGCCGCAAGCGGGCGAACAAGCGATGCGAGTTCTTCGGTCGAGGCAATGCTCGCAGCAAGCATGGCCTGCGAAATCTTCCACGCGCTTGATCGGTCAAGCTCACCGTACTCGACGAGCACTTGACTCAGCGCTTGCTGATCGGCTCTCTCAAGCCAAGACGCCAGCGTCTCGCCAGAAGCATTATCCATGCGCATATCGAGCGGGCCTCGAAAACGAAAGGAGAAACCGCGCGTCGGATCGTCAAGCTGTGCCGAAGACACGCCTAGATCGACCAGCAAGGCATCGATGGGGCCAAGTCCCGCCGCCCGCATCAAGCCTCGGATATCGCCGAAGCAGCCCTTGAGGACAAGCACCCGCGGCTCTTCTTGCGCCCAGTCGTGTGCATGTGCGATCGCATCGGGGTCGCGATCGATCACGACAAGGCGGTCAAGCGGCCCGAGCTTTGAGAGCAGGCCGCGCGCATGGCCACCGCGGCCGTAGGTCGCATCAACATAGAGCGAGGCGGATTCACGCCGCTCAGCGCAGGGATGAAGCGCGCGCAGCACTTCGGAGAGCAGCACCGGACGGTGCTCATAGACTGAACGCGATTGGCTCATCCCTCTCCTCGTGCGGTTTGTTGCGCTGCGCGTTGCGCCAGCTATCAAAGCGCGCCATCCAGACGTTCTGGTTCCAGAGTTCGAGTTTCTTGCCGCTGCCCGCGAGGACAAGCTCTTTATTGAGTTCTTGATATTCGCGCAGTGGCTGCGGGATGAGCAGGCGGGCACCTGAATCGACCGAGGCTTCGCGGGCATTGCCTATCAGGAAGCGCTGCAAATCGCGGTTGGCAGTGCTGTGGATATTCGGGAGGGTGAGAATCTGCTGCTCAACTTCAAGCCAATGCGGCGTCGGATAAATGAGCAGGCAGGGGTCTTGATCGTGAATGGTGACGTGGACTTCGCCTTCCGAGACTTCTTGAATGATCTCGCGCACGCGAACAGGAAGCATAATGCGCCCCTTCACATCCAACTTGATATTGTGGCTTCCGCGAAACATCACACAAGGACTTGCGGAAAAAGCTCGGCTGTCAAAGTGTCTCCGCCCACCGGCAATCCCACTTTTTGACACATTTCCACACAAAACTAACACATTTCGTCTTTTTTCTCCACCTTTTGGGGGGAATTTTTCCTGAGCAATTTCAGCGCGCACCAGCGACCACTCTCTTCTCGGGGGAGTCAATGACTCCAAAGTAGCTTTGGCGAGGCGCCGCCAGTCAGCGGAACGAGGAGGGGTCGCTTTGTAAAGAAGGCGTGCAATCGCTGCCAATTGCGGCCTTCTCATCAGTGCCGTCCGGGAGATTGAGGGTTGTGCTCTTATTGGGCATCGGACAACTCCGAGAAATGACTATAATGATCACTGCTGTCCCAACAAAGCTCGCGAATCCGATTATAAGCCATTGAATGTAAATACATAATGGCACCGTTCCCAAGGGCATCGATTTGAACGCGGC
>JAPYNO010000091.1 GCA_028283025.1 Pseudomonadales bacterium
GGATAAGTTGTTTCATATCTGTACCTTTCAAAGCGAGTGGACACCGTGAATCATACCCTAATTCCTAGAGAGGAGGAAAGTAGAAGTTACGAAATGTTTCTGAGCCCGCACAGCCGTTTGATGGCGTCATTGACATTCATGTGTCACTTGGATGACAAGCAAATGACAAATGAATGACATAAATATTGCATTTATATGACAGTCGCCGTATACTGCCCTCCATCGTCGTGAGACGACATTCTTCCGCAAAGAAGAGGAGGCCCAAAATGGCTCACTTCAAAAACTTTCAAAAACCACTTGCGCGTAGCGCTGCGCTCTTCTTGAGCGCAACCCTGCTCACCACAGCAGGCTGTACAGGCGTGAATTTCGCCACCAGCGACTTCACACCGACGCACCGATGGGCACGTCCAGACACCAGCATTGCTGAATACAACTTTCACAATGTCCGTTGCGTGCGCAAGTCCGACGTGGACACAGAAGGCGCACAGCCTCGTTCCCCAGAGTTTCTCGCTTATCGCGAGTGCATGGAGGAAAAAGGCTTCAAACTCATGGGCATGGTGGCTCGTCGCTGAGTAGATTTCGAAGCTCAGCGGCGGCCTGACGCAATGTGGACAGATGCTCCTTCGCGCTCAAGCCGCCGCCGAGCGTTCTCAGGCATAGATGCGTGAGGCCTTTTTGACGCCAGCCCTGAATGCGCTCCTGCCATTCGGCTTGTCGCGGCCCCACGACTGCGATGCCAGCTTCCGTCCCAATATACTCTGGGTTGCGCCCGGCTTGCCGGGCGATCATATCGATATCGCCTTTGATTTCGTCAAACTCATCAGGTGATGCGAGTACAAACCAGCCATCAGCATGACGGCCGATACGTGCTCGAATTGCCGCTGAAGGAATCGAACGTGCGCCAATCCATAACGGAACAGGGCGCTGCACTGGCAGGGGGTCAATGCCGAGCTCTTTCATTTGATGCCATCGTCCGGTGAAATCAATCTTCGGCTCAGTCCAGAGTCGCTTGAGAAGCCTGACTTGCTCATCTGCGCGCGCACCGCGCGTGGAAAAATCTTGTCCAAGGGCTTGGTATTCAGCCTTGCTACTCCCGATGCCAATGCCAAGCCGTACACGTCCGCCACTCAAGACATCAAGCTCGGCGACCTGCTTGGCAAGAAGCACAGTCTGACGCGCCGGCGCGACGATCACCGAGGGAACAAGTTCAATCCGCTTGGTCATGGCAGCGATATAGGCAAGCAGCATCAGCGGTTCGTGCGCGTAAGCACCTTTTGGGCGGATGACCTGGTCGGGGATGCGCAGGTGCGTGAAACCTAAGTCCTCGGCGGTCAACGCAAACTCTGTGATCGCTCCAAGGTCATCGGTGAGTTCCCTGATGGGAAGTGATATGCCTACCCGGATTTCCTTCATAATATGTCCATATTCAAGCTCGTACAATCAAATAGACCCCCGCAGCAAGCGTAAGCAGCCCCGCAATCGTGTCAGGCGTGTCAGGCGCATCAGGCATGACGGCTAGCGGGGACACAGACCAGCCTGCGAAGAATAGAAGTGCGATACCTGCGATGCGAGCAAATGCTTGATTTCCGTGCCTTGATCGCCCTGATCGCTGCAACCGACGCCCACGCGCACGCTCGTCAGCCACCTCATTCGTAAGACGATGAACTTCGCCGCGCAAGTCGCGAATCTCGGCAGGCAGGCGCGGCAGGCTCACAAATAATTCCGGCAGTTTACCAAGCAGCGACGTCAAGCTAGCCGCAGGCCCGAACTGGTCAGCCATCCAGCGTTCCATAAACGGCTTGCCGGTGTCCCACAGGTCGAGTTCCGGGTAGAGCCGGCGCCCCAAGCCTTCAACATACAGCAAGGTCTTTTGTAGCAGCACGAGCTGCGGCTGCAGTTCAAGGCGAAAGGCGCGTGCGGAGCGAAACAAGTCAAGCAGGAATTTGCCGAACTCAATTTGTGACAGCGGTTTTTGAAACACGGGCTCGCAGACTTCGCGAATGATTGCCTCGAACGCACTTGCATCAGTTTCAGCGGGCGCCCAGCGGGCCTCAAGCAACAGGCGGGCCACCTCCTTGTAGTCGCGGCGGAAGAACGCCATGAGGTTTTTAGCGAGATAGGCACGATCTATCTCGCCCAATTGCCCGATGATGGCACAGTCAAGGGCGATGTAGCGTGGTTCGCTTGGGTTTGCGACATCAATGAGGATGTTGCCTGGGTGCATATCGGCATGGAAGAAGTTGTGTACGAATACTTGCGTGAAGAAGGTTTCGACACCACGCTCGGCGAGCTTCTTCATATCTGTGCCGAGTGCCTTCAGCCTTTCAACCTCGCTGATCGGCACGCCTTCGACAAATTCGAGCGTCAAGACATCGCGACTTGAAAATTCGCGATAGACCTTGGGCACGTACAGGAGTGGCGATGAGGCAAAATTATGCCGCAACTTGATGGTGTTATCGGCTTCCTGCTGCATATCGAGCTCGGCCAGAATCGTCGTTTCGTAGTCGTCCACCACGCGCATGAGATGCAATCGTTTGGCATCACTTGAATGGCGTTCGAGCAATTGCGCTACGCGCCGCATCAACACGATTTGCTCTTCGATGCGCTCCCTAATGCCTGGGCGAACCACCTTGATGGCCACTTCGGTGCCGTCCCTGAGACGCGCGCGATGCACTTGCGCTACAGACGCTGAGGCAAGCGGCGCTTCATCGAAATTCTCAAAGATTTCGCCAAGCGGCCTGCCAAGACTCTTTTCGATGCGCATGATCGCAAGCGTCGATGCAAACGGTGTCACTTGCGTCTGGAGCTTCGCAAGCTCGTCAGCCATTTCATCAGACATGAGGTCGCGCCGCGTAGACAGCAATTGCCCGAACTTGATGGCGACCGGGCCAAGACGCTCTAGGAAGCACCTGAGCCTGATGGCACTCGCGGTCTTCGGCCGCGGCAGGCATTTCGACAGGCCAATACAGCCGCGCAGCCAAGCGGGCAAGCGGTGTACCTCGACATCCAAATCCTCGTGTAGGGTGTCGAGTCGATACCGCAGCGCTTTGAAGCCGAGACTGACGAGATTCATGCGCGCGCCGTGTGCAGCGTCACCACGCCGCCAAGCAGTCCATGCCAACGCACCTCTTCAAAACCGTGATCGCCTAGCATGAGGCTGACGGCATCAGGTGAGAGATGGGCGTCAATGGATTCGATGAGATAGTCGTAAGGGGCGGCATCGCCCGTCACCGCACGCCCAAGCATAGGCCATCCTGACTTGTAGAGGCGAAAAGCGCGCGCAAAGTGCTTGTTCTTCGGAATCGAAAATTCAAGAACAACAAAGCGGCCTCCAGATTTCAGTACGCGCCAACATTCTGCGCTTGCCTTCTCCTGATCGGAGAAATTGCGGAAACCAAAAGCGCACACAATGCAATCGAACGTGGCCTGCGCGAATGGCAAGCGCTCTGCCGAAGCGACCACATATTGGGTGGCGAGTACGCCTCGATTCAGCAGCCTGTCGCGTCCAAGCGTCAGCATCGCCTCATTTGCATCGGCAAGCACCAGATGGCCTGTATCGCCGACGGCTTGTGCGAGCAATCGCGTCATATCGCCGGTGCCGCCCGCAAGATCCAAAACCGAGTGACCTGCCCGTACCCCTGTTTGCTCAAGCGTAATGCGCTTCAATACCCGGTGCAGGCCGAGCGACATCAAGTCGGTCATCAGGTCGTAGCGCTCTGAGGCCGAGTCAAAAACCCGCTGCACACGCTCGCTCTTCTCTTGGGTCATCGCCGGTCAGCTTCAGCCTTGCACCTGCAGCGGCTGCCACTCGCCGACAACTTCGCTACGGCCCTGTGTGCGTCCATTATCTTTCGCATCGCGCGAAGCGCCAGCCGTCTTCAGGCGGATAAGATAGTCCTTCCAGTGCGCCTCGCGATTGTCACCGAGGTCGCGCAAGATCGACCATGTGTAGAGACCGGTATCATGCCCGTCATCAAAGCAAGGGCGAATGGCATAGCTGCCAACCATCTCGATGCGCTCGATGCCGACACGCTTCTTGCCAGCAACGAGCACAGCCTGTTCGGGGGCGTGTCCACGCACTTCAGCGGAAGGCGAGTAGACGCGCAGCAATTCACATGGCAGCACATGTGTCACCGCATCGTCCCAAAGCACCTCAAGCGTGCGTGATTTGCGGTGCAAAATGATGTTGACAGGTGCTGCTGGCATAGTGGTATCAAAGAATGTACCTTGAGAGATCCTGATCCTCGGCAAGCTCGGCGAGTTCCTCGTTGACGTAATCAGCGTCAATAGTGACAGCCACTTTGCTGCCTTGCGGCGCACTAAAAGAAATATCATCGAGTAGGCGCTCCATCATCGTATGCAGCCTGCGAGCACCAATGTTTTCAGTGGATTCGTTGACCTCGAACGCAAGCTCGGCAATACGCTTGATGGCGCTGTCCTCAAAGGTGAGCGCCACACCATCTACCTTGAGTAATGCCTGATACTGTTCAACCAAGGAGGCCGACGGTTCGGTGAGTATTCGGCAAAAGTCATCGGCAGTGAGCGCATCAAGCTCAACGCGAATAGGCAAGCGTCCCTGCAGCTCAGGAATCAAGTCCGATGGCTTTGAAAGGTGGAAGGCGCCGGAGGCGATGAAGAGAATGTGATCCGTCTTCACCATGCCGCTGCGTGTTTGTACCGTGCAGCCCTCAACGAGCGGCAGCAGGTCCCGCTGCACGCCTTCGCGTGAGACATCAACCGATGCGCGCTCGCGCCCCGCCACCTTGTCGATCTCGTCAATGAAGACGATGCCGGTTTGCTCGACTGATTGCACTGCCGAGTTACGCACTTCCTCCTCGTTGACTAGCGATATGGCCTCCTCTTCTTCCAAGCGCCGCAGTGCTTCGCTGACCTTCAGGCGCACCTGCTTGCTACGCCCCCCGCTGAAGTTTGAGAGCACCTCCTGCAACTGATCACCCATGCCTTCAAGTCCGGGCGGTGTCATAATTTCAATGCCGACGCGGGTCTCACGAAGATCGAGCTCGACTTCACGATCATTCAAAGCACCTTCGCGCAGCTTGCGACGCATGAACTCGCGCGTGTCGGCACTCGCATCTTCCGTATCGCCGCTTGCCTGCGGCAAGAGTGCGCTCAGCAGACGTTCCTCGGCGGCCTCCTCAGCGCGCGGCCGAACACGTTTCAAGTGCTCTTGACGAACCATTTTGACAGAGGCATCCACAAGGTCACGGATGATCGATTCGGCGTCACGCCCAACATAGCCAACCTCCGTGAATTTGGTCGCCTCGACCTTAATGAAAGGCGCTTTTGCAAGCTTCGCCAAACGGCGTGCGATTTCCGTTTTGCCGACACCGGTCGGGCCGATCATGAGAATGTTCTTCGGCATGACTTCATCGCGCAAGGACTCGTCAAGCTGCATACGACGCCAGCGATTGCGAAGCGCAAGCGCCACAGCGCGCTTGGCCTTATCCTGACCAATGATGTGACGGTCGAGCTCATTGACGATTTCGGGCGGAGTCATGACTTCCGCAACGTTGTCGTTGGCGTTGCTCGCGTTGGCGTCGAGCGCAGTGACAGGGAGGTTCATATGTCGATTTGTTCTATGCTTGTGGTGCGGTTGGTGTACACGCAAATGTCAGCGGCAATGGCGAGGCTGCGCTCGACGATGCCGCGTGCATCGATTTGCGTGTTTTCGAGCAGTGCGCGCGCGGCAGCAATGGCGTAGGCGCCGCCGGAGCCAATACCAATCAAACCTTCCTCGGGCTCGATGACATCGCCGGTGCCGCTGACCATCAAGGAGGCATCTTTGCCTGCGACTGCGAGCAGGGCTTCGAGACGGCGAAGCGCACGGTCGCTTCGCCAGTCTTTCGCAAGTTCAACAGATGCGCGTGTCAAGTTGCCGCTGTGACGCTCAAGCTGACCTTCAAATCGTTCGAACAAGGTGAAGGCATCGGCGGTGCTGCCAGCAAAGCCCGCAAGCACAGGGTACTTTTGCAAACGCCTGACCTTGACGGCGTTGCTTTTCATGACTGTCTGCCCCATGGACACCTGGCCGTCGCCGCCCATGACGACTTGATTATCACGGCGCACGGCGAGAATGGTTGTACTTCGAATTCTGGGCACTTCGGTCACCACTAAACGGCTCGGTAGAGGGGGAGGGGGTCGATATCTTCAGCGCGAAGCTGCGCGGCCGCTTGCTCCATCTGCTGCTTGGTGTCATAAGGCCCTACAAACACCCGATACCAGATGCCGCCGCCTTGCACGGTGACTTCTTGCGTGCGGCAGGGCAGCCCAAGGAGCAGGATGCGCGCACGCAGCATCTCGGCTTTGTCCGCGCCGCGAAATGAGCCCGCCTGGAGAAGAAAGCGAGAGCCTGTGACCGCCTGCGGCGTAGGCTCTGCCACGGGCGCAGCGGCCAGCACCGCCTCACTGGCACCGGGAGTTATCTCCTGTGGTGTGGTTTGGGTCTCCATGGACATCGGCTCGGACTGCTCTGCCACACGAATTGGAGGCAGCGGCTGGCCGGGTTCGCGCGTTGTGTCAATGACATCGGACTGCGTTAGCATGTCGAAGAATCGAAAGCTTAATTCTTGCGCTTCCGGATTCTCGTAAGTGATCGAATCAGTCCGTTCAGAAATAATTTCTGGAGCAAAGAAGTCAAGCGCAGCGCGCGCACCGAGCACGAGCGCAACTCCGAGCGCCACGCCTGTCACAAGCGTCGGCCACGAGATGCCAGCATTGGCGGCCTTGCGTTTGGCCATGGTATTCCTTTTGCGATTCGCTTCTCTATCACTAGCGGTTAAGCATTGTACTTGCTAGCGGTGTCTGTGCCTACAAGCTCTCCAACGGATCCACATCAATCACCCACCGCACGCCGCTTGGTTTTCGCTTAGGCAGGTTATTTTCAAGGTGGGCGAGCGTGGTGTGCAGTGCGCTGCGACTGCTCGCGAGCAGAACACAGGCAAACCTGTATCGATTGGCGCGCTTTGGTGACGGTGCTGGCATCGGGCCGAGCACTTCGGCCGCCTGCGCACTGCGAGCAATGCCAGCGAGCGATTCAAGCCAGTTTTTAGCGTTTTCTTCTTTCACACTGTCGGCTCTCAGGAGCGCAAGCCGGCCAAACGGCGGCAAGCCAGCCATGTCGCGTTCTTTGAGTAGCCGTCTGGCAAATTCTTCATAGCCTTGCTGCACGAGCAGGTTGAGGGACGGATGTTCAGGGTTGAGGGTTTGAATGAGCACCTCACCTGGCATCTCGGCGCGGCCAGCGCGGCCAGCGACTTGCAAAATAAGCTGTGCGGTGTGCTCAGGCGCACGGAAATCGGCGCTGACAAAGCCCCAGTCGGCGCCAAGTACGCCGACGAGCGTGATGTCTGGAAAATGATGGCCTTTCGCAAGCATTTGCGTACCGACAAGAATCGCAGGCTTGCCTTGCGGAATCTCAGCGAATTTGGCAGCCATCTTCTTGCCGCGAATTGCATCGCGGTCAATGCGAATCACAGGTACGCCAGGGAAGCGCTCGCTCGCAAATTCGGCAACTCGCTGCGTGCCTGCGCCGAATGGCAGCAGGTCGTCCCCGCCGCATTCAGGACAGGTGCGAATTGGCCGCGTTTCTCGTCCGCAGTGATGACAGCGCAGGCAAGCGGGCGATTGATGCAAGGTCATCGGCCATTCGCACGCTGAGCATTCAGCCTTCCAACCGCAATCGCTGCACTGAAGGACAGGCGCGAAGCCGCGCCTGTTGAGAAACAGCAGCACCTGTTGGCCGCGTTGCAAGTGGCTGTGCATATGTCGAAGCAGTTCGCTGCCAATGCCCGCACGTTCCTTGGAAAGGCGTTCCCCTCGAATATCAGCGAGCTTGATATTTGGCAGGCGTGCACCCGCGGTTCGCTGCCCAAGGCGAAGCAGTTGATAGCGACCTTGCTGTGCATTGGCGATGGATTCAAGCGACGGCGTGGCCGAGCCGAGCACAAGAGGAATGTCTGCCACTTGCGCGCGCTTCACCGCAAAATCGCGCGCTGAATAGGCAAAACCACTTGTTTGCTTGTATGAGAAGTCGTGCTCTTCGTCGATCACGATCAAGCCAAGATTCGAGAAAGGTGTAAACACCGCGGAGCGCGTGCCAATGAGCACATCCGCATGGCCCGATTCCGCTCGCACGCACGCCGCTTCACGCTTTGAGGCGGGCAACTCCGAATGACTCACCGCCACACGTTGAAAGCGTCTTTCAAATCGCGCCACGGACTGCGGTGTCAAGCCAATCTCCGGCACTAGCACCAAGGCTTGCTGACCGCGCTCGATCACCTGTTCAATCGCTTGCAGATACACCTCGGTCTTGCCGCTTCCGGTCACGCCCATGAGCACAAATACATTGAACCCTTTAGCGCTGGTGATGGCGCTCAAGGCTTCTCCCTGCTCAGGGTTGGCGGTGTGCGCTGCTTCAGGCTGCCATGCTTCGTGCGCCGCGCTCGCGTTCGGGGCGCGTACTGTGCGCCCGTGCTTGCGTGCTGGCGGCAATGCTGTGAACAGGACTTCGCCGAGCGGGTGATGATAGTAGTTGGATGCCCAGCGCAGCATCAAGAGCAGCTCGGCTGTGAGGGCTGGGCGGTCGCTGATAATCGCCTCAATCGGCTTTAGTTCCGGGCTGCTGCTACTGTCAACGAGTTCGACACAGATCGCCGGCACGCTTGTGCTTCCGAAAGGCACCTTGAGCAAGGTGCCGGGGAGCGGCACTTCTAATCCATCTGGGATTCGGTAGTCAAATAGCTGACGAAGCGGCCGATTCACGGCGGCGCGCACTATTCGCTTTCCCGACTCCCCACGGTGCAGGCACCTAGACAATCGCTTGCATCTTTGGTTGCAGTGTCAGTACACTTTAACCTTTGCCGCGCATACTTCGTTTGGTTGTTGTGCCAGTGGCGAATGCTTGATCGCTCTCACTAGAGGAATGCCCTTTTATGGCTCGCATCACTGTTGAAGACTGCCTTGAGAACGTGGATAACCGTTTTGAACTCGTGCTCACCGCCACGCGAAGGGCGCGCCAGCTTGTGCAGGACGGCGCTCGCCCCCTCTTGGAGGCGAAGAATGACAAGCCGACGGTCACGGCGCTGCGTGAGATTGCGGAAGGCTTGATCGACGATGACATCATGGACACCCAAGACCAATTGATTATGTCGCACCGCGAGCAGACAATGCAGGTCACGGCCTCCTATGGAATTGGAGATGCAGGCAGCGGCGGCGACATCTGAGTCGTACTTCCAAACCCAGCTCAAGGCGCGCTCTTCGAACGACTCGGTTGCCGCCCCGCTCAGCATTGATTGTTTGGTCGATGCGGCGGGCAAGTACCTGCCAAAGCCGCAGATCATGCGCATTCGCAAAGCCTATGAATTCGCGGAGTCCGCGCACGAGGGTCAGGCGCGGCACACAGGCCATCCTTACATTACCCATCCTTTGGCTGTCGCTTCGATCCTTGTTGATATGCGGCTTGATGACAAATGTATCATCGCTGCGCTGTTGCACGATGTGGTAGAGGACACTGCAAAAACGCAGTCGGCGGTGAACCGCCACTTTGGCAAGGAAGTCGGCTATTTGGTGGACGCAGTCAGCAAGCTCGGCAACATCCACAAATCTCGCCACGAAGCGCAGGCCGAGAACCTGCAGAAGATGATCATCGCCATGGCGAAGGACATTCGCGTCGTACTCGTGAAGATGGCAGACCGCTTGCACAACATGCGCACGCTTGCGGTGCTGCCGCCATTAAAGCGCCGCCGCATCTCTGAAGAAACCTTGGAGATCTACGCGCCGCTCGCGCGTCGCCTCGGCATGCACGAGATCATGGCGGAGCTAGAGGACTTAAGCTTTGAGAACTTGCATCCGCTGAGGAGCGCGTGCGTGCAGCGGGCGCGCACCAAGTTTGCACTCAACCGCAAGTTCGTACTTAAGAAAATTACCGACCGTATCGCCAAGGCGGTGCAAAGCGCGGGCATTGAGGCTGATGTCTTCGGGCGCGAAAAACACCTCTATTCGATCTATCGAAAGATGAAGGACCGGCACAAATCCTTTCGCGAGATCATGGATGTGTATGGATTGCGGGTAATTGTCAAGAATGTGGATGACTGCTATCGCGCACTTGGCGTCGTGCACGGTGTCTACAAGCCGTTCACCGATCGTTTCAAGGACTATGTCGCCATCCCGAAATCAAACGGTTATCAATCATTGCACACAACGCTCTTTGGCCTCGATTCCATTCCCATTGAAGTGCAAATACGCACGCACGAAATGGATGACATCGCCAATCATGGCGTTGCTCGCCACACCAAGTACGCCGGTAACGGCACTGCGTCTCCAGATGAATCGCTCTCCGAGCGCTGGCTGCAGGAAGTGCTCGAACTGCGCGATGACGCCAAAGGCAACTATGACTTCGTCGAGACCTTCAAGTCGTATTTGTTCCCGGACGAGGTCTATGTCTTTTCGCCAGACGGCGACATCTATACCTTGCCGAGCGGCGCCTCCCCCGTCGATTTTGCCTATGCAGTGCATACTGATATCGGCAACACCTGCGTGGCAAGTCGGATCGACCGTAACCTAGCCCCCCTCAATACTCGCCTTGAGACCGGGCAGACGGTCAACATCATTACCGCTAAGAGCGCATCGCCGAGCCCAGATTGGCTCAATTACGTCATTACCAACAAGGCGCGCTCAAGCATCCGCCAAGTGTTGCGCGCCAATCAGCGCAGCGCCGCGATTGCCCTTGGCACCAAACTCCTCAATCAGTCGCTCGCGCACGCGAGTACCCATATTCGCAATCTTGATTTCCGTCGCTTGCGGCGCGTTGTGCGTGGACTAGGCTTTCGCAGCGTCAAGGATCTGCTCGCCGCCATTGGCCGCGGGGAGCATACCGGCTATGCCGTGGCGAACCGCCTGCTTGAACATAAGGATGCGGATTTTTCTGCCGTGCCGGTCGAGATCGACGAGGCGGTTGGCATCAGTCAACGAGACCACTTGATCATCAGTTTCGCGCGCTGCTGCAGTCCCGTGCATGGCGATTCGATCATCGGCCATGTATCCCATCAACGTGGCTTTGTGGTACACCGAGATGGCTGCCCGAACCTTGTTGAAATCCGCAAGCGCGCGGCTGATGAACTGACGCCTGCCAAATGGGTCGGCATGCCTGACCAGGAGTTTCAGGCGAGCCTCAAGCTTGAAGCGACCAACGATTCCCATGCCTTGTCTGATTTCGCATCCGTCATGCGGCAAGTCGGCGCGAGTATCAAGAGTCTCAAGGTCGAGAGCGACAATGATGAGCAGGCGCTCATTGACATGGAGGTCTCGGTTCGGGGCCTCTCGCAACTCAATCGCTTAGTGCGCCGCATAGCGGCGATACCAAGTGTTCGTGAAGTAAGGAGGGCTTTTCGATGAGCCAAGAACGCCAAGCTATTTTCACAGAGAACGCGCCTGCGCCGGTCGGTGCCTATTCGCAAGCTGTGCGGGCGGGCGGCTTTCTTTTTATCTCCGGCCAAGTGCCTTTGGTGCCGGACGAAAAAGCCCTTGTCAGCGACGATGTCGAGGCGCAGATTCATCAAGTGTTCAAGAACCTGCAAGCTGTAGCTGAAGCAGGCGGCGCATCGTTTGCGCAGGCGGTCAAGCTGACGGTCTATCTTGCAGATCTCGGTGATTTTCAGACCGTCAATCACATCATGGCTGACTATGTGCCTGAGCCTTTTCCAGCAAGAGTCGCGATTCAAGCTGCCGCGCTGCCGCTCGGCGCGGCCATTGAGATCGACGCGATTCTCGTCTGCTGAGCGTGCCCCATCGACCTCTTTGCACTGCAAAGAACGCCAGTCACCGAGCTTCGCGGTGTCGGCAAGGCGACAAGCCGACAACTCGCGCGACTCGAAATTAAGAATTGCCTTGACCTCGTGCTGCACTTGCCGTATCGGTGGCAGCGGCGCACAGCCTATGTTCCGCTTGCGGAGCTTCGCGGCAACCAAGAGCATCTGGTGCTCGGCCGTGTCATCGATTCGCAAGTGAGTCAAGGCGCAAAGCGTAGCTGGGACGTGCGCATCGCCGATGATTCCGGCACGCTCAATATTCGATTCTTTCATTTTTCAGACTTCCAATTGCGCCAGATTGCGCGCGGTGACCAAATGCGCTGCTTTGGCGTTGTTCGCTTCAGCGCGTGGGGCAAGCAGATGATTCATCCGGAATACCGCACATCCAAGGCCGAAGAACCGCTGCCAGCCGATGAGTTCGATACGCCGGTCTATCATCTCACCGCGGGATTAACTAACAGCAAGCTTGCCGCGCTTGTTGAGCAGGTCATACTTGAACTCGACGATGATAGCTGGCCAAGGATTGAAAACGAACCAGCGCTTGCAATGAACGCGGTTGATGCCTTGCGAAAGCTGCACAAACCAGCGAAAGGCAGCACGGATGACGAGCTTTTCGCCGCGCGCGATCGACTGGTGATTGAAGAGCTCGCGGCGCATTTGATCAAGGCCAAGGGCGAGCGCAAGCGACTTGCCGAAGCGCCTTCGATCCCGCTGCCTCGCGGTCCGGGCCTCGGCCATCGCATGGTTGAGGCGCTCGGATTCTCGCTTACGCATGCGCAGTCGAACGCGCTCAAGATCATCCTGCCGGAACTTGAAGCACCACATGCCATGCTGCGCCTACTACAAGGCGACGTCGGCTCAGGCAAGACGGTGGTGGCTGCGTTTGCTGCCTTACGCGCGGCTGAAAACGGTCACCAAGCCGTCATCATGGCGCCGACTGAAATGCTCGCCGAGCAGCATTTCAATACCCTCACAGCCTGGCTTGAGCCACTCGCTATCGGCGTGCGCCTGCTCACAGGCTCGATCTCGGGCAAAGCGCGCCAGGCTGTGCTCACCGACCTGCGAAACGGAAAGGCGAAGGTGATTCTCGGTACGCATGCGCTGTTTCAATCCGATGTCGAATTTGATTCGCTCGCACTTGTCATCATTGACGAGCAGCACCGGTTCGGCGTCTATCAGCGTCTCGCGCTCAAATCCAAAGGCTGCGAACCGCACCAGCTCATCATGACGGCAACGCCGATTCCACGCACGCTTGCCATGACCATGTATGCGCACATGGATCACACAGTCTTAGATGAGTTACCGCCGGGGCGAAAGCCTGTCACCACGACACTGCTACCCGAGGCAAGGCGGCGCGAACTTGTGCGTCGCGTGGGTTCGACGTGCAAGCACAAACGCCAAGCCTACTGGGTCTGCACGCGCATCGAAGAATCAGAAGAAGACGATGTGCAAGATGTGCACAATACGGCGCAGGTGCTTCGCGAGCAGCTGCCCGGTCTTGGCATCGCTGCGATTCACGGGCGCATGAGCTCTGGTGATAAGCTCGATCTGATGCGCCGCTTTCGCGCAGGCGAGATTCGTGTGCTGGTCGCGACAACCGTGATTGAAGTGGGAGTCGATATCCCGAATGCATCGCTCATGATTATTGAGAATCCTGAGCGCCTCGGCCTCGCGCAGCTGCATCAGCTTCGCGGCAGGGTGGGGCGGGGCGCAATGGAAAGCCATTGTGTGCTCCTGCACGGCCAAGAACTGTCATCGACAGCGCGCGAACGACTTGATGCCTTGGCGTATACCAACGACGGGTTCGAGTTGGCCGAGAAGGATTTATCGCTTCGCGGTGAAGGTGAGATCACCGGGGTTCGTCAAAGTGGATTGGCGCCGTATCGAGTGGCAGATCTTCGCAGTGATCGGGCATTGCTTGGCCCTGCGCTCGCAGCTGCGGAGCGCTTGCTCGATGAGCAACAAAGCGCTGCGGCGCTACTGCCGGGCATTTGGGTGCGTGAAGTGTCGAATGTCACGACGGTTTGAGGCGCCTTGCAATCGGCTTGTCGCCCTAGTTAGCCCGGCCATCGAGCAGAAACATCAAATTCAAACAGCTCCTTCTTCGAGTTTCTTTTGCGAATCGCGGAACATTGGACTTCCTCGAATCCCAAGTCTTCGAAAATCGCTGCATAGATTTTCTCCACCGACAGCAGCACACCATAGAATGTCGAATTGCCAACGATGTAATGCAATTCGCTGCCCTGCTTGACCAAGGGCAGCAAAGAGACGATATGATCCCGTATGTCATTGAAATATTTAGCGACATATTTTGAGAGTAGCAGTCCGTTCTTGTTGTCGTCATGCGCAATCTTGCTCAAGGAGTCGACGAGCAGCGGATGGACACATGAACCATTCGGCATTTCCCAACGAATAAGCCTACTAGTGGCGACACCCCAAGTGCCTCCTATGGCTGACCAGTCCAACTCGCCAGCATGGCGCCCGCTATCTAGGAAGTCGAGCCAATACATATACGGCCTTAGCTCTCGTATGTACGACATTCGGTTGGCATACGGAGGCGATGTGACGATCAGGTCAAACGGTCCATCGATCACCTGAGTAAGGTTTCTTGCGTCTCCAAACACAATTTGCCCAGTCCCCTTGGGGTTGTTGTGTGCGCCTTCCAATACGAGTTGCAAATCATCGCGGAATCTCTGTTCCATGTCTCCGCCAAAAGGGATGCTCAGTTGACTCGCATCCTTGAATGACATGGACTGATGGTTGAATGCAGCATTTGACAGTCCAATCAGCGTTCGACAGAACGCCACTAGCAACAGGTCTCTTTCGGGTGATGGCTTCTCGCTTTCCTGTTCAATGCCGGACTTAAGCATACACAGAAAGGTCAGCGCGGTTGCAGGCCACCACCTCTCTATATTGTGAATGGGTGGAGTTTCGACAGGTTCAACTGCGCCGCGACCAACCGCGTCCAACACTCGCGCGCCGGCAGCACGTGTCGATGCCAATACTGAGCGAGGGTAACGTGCGAGCTTCACGCTACCTAGCCATACGAGAAACGGATTAATGTCTGTCGATACACCTTCGTGCCCGTGGTATGCAGCGCTGAGCGCTGTCGTTGCCGTTCCGCAAAAAGGGTCTAATATGCGCCGCGGTCTCCCATGCCTTGAGATGAGCGCTTCCACAATCTTGACCGAATAGGCAGGAGTAAGCCGTAGCCAGCCATGTCGTCCTGCGCGCGTGTTGAACTTATGAGTGTAATCCGTTCGTTGTCGCAATCCTTGCGCAGCCAAGGCACTCACAACGGCACCGGCGTTAGCAAGGATTGAAGAATGATGTCGATTTCACTTTGAAGGATTGAGCTGTTGCGGCGAAAAAAGGCAGCCAAGTCGTAGCCAATCACATCCCGCATAAAGTCGTAGGTAGAAACCAGCGGATCACCTAGGCCTATCACACCTGTGAGCACCGACCACTTCTCAGCGCGGTAACGCATCGACACATCGCTATCTATCTGGCTCGACAGAATAACAGCGCAAGGCAAATAACCACGAGTGTATGCTGTCGCGGCGTTGGCAATATCGGCATTCTGCCGTTTGGAATCTTTACTCTTATAGCCTTGTCGAACTTCAAACACCGCACCTGACAAGCTTTGGGAAATTCTTTCGTCAACATCGAGCATCTTTGCCGAATGGCTCATCCAGTCGCGAAACCGCTCTCGTTGCTCACCATCGCCGATTTCATCAAAGAGAATTCTTCCATCGAGATGCAAGGTCCTCTTTCGACCACTCGGCAGGCGTGTTTGATAAGACCAATTCACATGCTCTTCCGACAGAGCAAAGGAATCTGTGATGATTTTGCGAAACAGCCTCTCACAGCCGATTCCGATTTGCCGATACACGCTCGTCATGCCACCAGCTACCTTGTGCGCCGCATACATCATGGGATTGTCCAGCCCAAACCAAGCGTAAAAGGCATCACCCTGGTACAACTCTCGAAACTGCTCCAACGTGAATCCTGCGCCCTTTGCTCCTTGACCGAACTTTGGCTTGTATTGCGCACAGACTCTGATCGCGTCTAGCACAATCTGCATGTACTCATCATCCTGAGCCGCCGTAGGCTTCATATTCATCACCAATACATCGGCCTCGCCATCAAAGTAGCGATATATTCACAGTTGCGCTCATCCATTCGGTGGGGAAGCTCACACTGCAAGCATCAACGCTCCAAGAGGTCACGCTTGTCGCTGACCTCCTTCCAATCGTCAGCATCAGCAGGCGGTGTGCCGGTTTCTGTGATATTTGGCCACATGTCCGCAAGTTCGGCGTTGATTTCAATAAACGCCTGCTGCTTTTCAGGCAGTTCATCCTCCGCATAAATCGCTTCGACCGGGCATTCAGACTCGCACAGGGCGCAGTCAATACACTCGTCGGGATGGATGACGAGCATGTTGGGGCCTTCGTAGAAGCAATCGACAGGGCAAACTTCTACACAGTCCATGTATTTGCATTTGATGCAGTTTTCGGTGACAACAAAAGTCATGTCAGTAGGGTCTCAATTCTTGTTCGGTTTGCCAGATGCAATCTCGGCGGTCGCGATCAGTTCGTAGAGCGCAGCGTGCGCATCCCGCGGCGACAAGGCATCGGCATCTAGCGACGCAATTCTATCAACAAGCGCCTTCGTTTCGGCAGCGAGCGCGGCGGAATCTGGCTCGAACAGTGTCGATGCACCTTGCGCTTTCGGTTGAATTCGGGATTCGAGTCGCAGCAATTCTTCTCTCGCGTCGCGTAATACGCTTACTGGCACCCCAGCTCGCTTAGCAACTTCAATGCCATAGCTGCGCGATGCCGGGCCTAGATCGACCTTGTAGAGAAACACGATGTCCTCTTGATGGTCGGTGGCCGAAAGATGCACATTCTCAATACCAGGATGCTCGGCAAGCGCCGTCAATTCGAAGTAATGGGTAGCGAAGAGGCACAGGCTGCGGCAAGCATGCGTGAGATGCCGGGCAATGGCAAAAGCGAGCGCGAGGCCATCATAGGTGCTGGTGCCACGGCCAATCTCATCGATCAACACGAGCGAGTCGGGGCTTGCATTGTTGAGCAGGTTCGCCGTCTCGATCATCTCCGTCATGAAGGTAGAGCGTCCTTGCGTGAGGTCATCGGACGCACCGATGCGCGTGAAGATAGCATCGATAGGGCCGATTCTAGCTTCGACTGCCGGTACCCAGGAGCCGACATGCGCGAGCAGGGCAATAAGCGCGGTTTGGCGCATGTACGTCGATTTGCCACCCATATTGGGGCCGGTGATAACGAGCAGGCTGGCATCGTTTTCGAGCCGCAAGTCATTGCGAATAAAAGGCTGCGCGATGTGTTCTGCCACCACAGGATGCCAACCGCCGCGATAGCTGATGCCACGCGCTTGCACGAACGCTGGCGCACAAAAACCAAGGCTGCGAGCGCGCTCGCCGAGGCTCGCGAGGGCATCAAGTTCGGCTGCTGCGGAGGCTGTTCTTTTCAGTTCGGCGACACTCGATTGCAGCGTATCGATCAAAACTTGATACAAGGCGGCTTCCAAAGCGATAGCGCGGCTCTCGCTTGAAAGGGCCTCACTTTCAAAAGCTTTCAGTTCAGTGGTCGTGTAGCGTTCGGCATTCTTGAGCGTCTGTCGTGGTATGTAATTGTCCGGCACGCGCGAACGTGCGGCGCGACTGATTTCGATGTAGTAGCCATGCACGCGGTTGTAGCCAACCTTGAGACTCTGATTGCCGGTCTTGAGGCGTTCATCGGCTTCGAACTGCTGCAGAAAATCCTGCGCGTTTTGTTGCACGCCTCGCAATCGATCAAGCTCGACATCGTAGCCATCGGCCATATAGCCGCCTTCGCGTACTAAGGCGGGTGGTTCATCGACAAGCGCGCGCATGAGCAGCGAACGCACATCACTGAACTCCGAGCAGCGGATGCGAATATCAAGTAGGCATGCGGATGTCGCTTGGGCAAGCGTGTTTGTGATATCGGGCAATAGATCGAGGGCGCGCTTGAGCTTGACGAGATCACGAGGTGAAACTGTGCGAAGCGCAAGTCGCGACACAATACGCTCCATATCTCCAAACTCGCCGAGCAGCGGCGCAAGCTGTTCGTCTAGGCGTGAATGAACAATCTCGGAGACTGCCGCTTGCCGATCAAGCACCTCTTCGATGACACGGCTCGGGGCACGCAGCCAATCGCGCAGCCGGCGCGCGCCCATGGCCGTGCGCGTGCTGTTCATGAGGCTAAAGAGCGTCGGAGACGCACTGCCGTCTGACCGTATGTCAATTTCGAGTGCCCGGCGAGTGACCGCATCGAGATGCACCCGCTCCTCGGTGCGCAGCACTTTGAGCGTATCGATGTGTGCGGCGTTCTGCCCGATCTTGCGTTTCGCATAGGTCAGTACGGCGCCGGCTGCAGCGATGCCTAACGGCTTGTGCTCGCAGCCAAAGCCACTCAGGTCTTCCACATCGAATTGCCGGCGCAAGCGACGTTTCCCCGCCTGCGTATCGAAATCAAGTTGGTCGAGCGTTTTCACACACAGCGTTTGCGGCAAGATTCCCTTGCATGTGCCTTCGCTCGCAATCAGCACCTCACTTGGATTGAAGCGGGCGATTTCCGCGATAAGGTCACGGGCATTCTCCGCTTCACCGATCTGAAATGTACCGGACGCCAAAGAAAGATACGCGAGTCCAAAGCGAGCAGGCTCGCTTGATTCGGCAATGGCGAGCAGCCCGCTGTCACTTGCCTGTTCAATGAACGCATCCTCAATCAAAGTGCCGGGCGTGAGCACCCGGGTCACCTTGCGCGCGACCGGCCCTTTGCTAGGCTGAGACTCTTCGAGCTGATCGCAAATGGCAATCGACTCGCCTTGTCGTAAAAGTTTGGCCAAATAGGATTCGGCTGCGTGCTTCGGAATCCCGCACATGGGAATGCGCCCACCTTTGGCTGAGCTTCGCGCCGTGAGCGTCAAGTCAAGCAGGTTTGATGCGCGCTCCGCATCATCGTAGAAAAGTTCGTAGAAATCTCCAAGCTGAAAGAACAGCAGATCATCCGGATGTGCCGACTTCATGCGCCGATACTGCGTCATGATCGGCGTCTCGTCCATGGTTAACAATCTCTCAAATGTGCGAGTAACTTCTCGCGCAGGCCGCCGAAGCTGCCATTGCTCATCAAGACCAGGTGCCGTACACCTGTGCCCGAAGGGAGTCGCGCGAGCACCTCAACGAGTTCGTCAATCGATGTCTCGATGCATGCCGGCACCTTGGAGTGCTCGATCAGATAGTTCATATCCCAAGTAATGCCTGCGCCTTTGAACCAGAACACGCGCGTGGCGTCCTGTGTTGAGTCGGCCAATGCCGTTCGCAGCGTGCCGAGCGACATGGTATGCGAGCGTGGCTCGATCACGGCGATCACTTCGGCGTCGCCGTCTTTGCTGCGGGCGTGCGCTTTGAGTGCGCTGAGCGTCTTGGCAATAGCGGTCGGATGATGCGCGAAATCGTCGTAGATGCGAAGATCAGGGCGGTCAAAAATGACTTCGAGCCGGCGCCCCACACCTTGATAGCGCGACAGCGCATCAAGCCCGATGGCAGGTTCGATACCAACGTGCTGAGCGGCAGCGAGTGCGCCAAGCGCGTTGGCAACCATATGTTCTCCGGCCTCGCGCCAATTCACCTTGCCGATGAGCGTGCCTTTATGCAGCACCTGATATGTGCTGCCATCGTCTGTCAAAAGCTGCGCGCACCAGTCGGCTTCTCTGTTGTGAGTAGAGACAGTTTCGCGTTCACTCCAGCAGCCTTGCTTGAGCACGCGATCGATGCTCGCATCGGCAATCGGCGTGATCACGCGGCCAGATGCCGGCACGCTACGCAAGAGATGATGAAACTGCGTCTCGATCGCTTCAAGACTGTCATAAATATCGGCATGGTCATATTCAAGATTGTTGATGACCAGGGTATGCGGACGATAATGCAAGAACTTGGCGCGGCGATCAAAGTAGGAGCAGTCGTACTCGTCAGCCTCAAGAACGAACCACTTGCAAGTGCCGAGCCTCGCACCTGATGAGAAGTTCTTCGGCGCGCCGCCGATCAGAAAGCCAGGGCTAGCGCCTGCATATTCCAAGATCCACGCGAGCATGCTTGCGCCTGATGTTTTGCCGTGCGTGCCGGCGACTGCGAGTGGCCAGCGCCCGGGCAGAATGTGACTGCCTAGAAACTCTGCGCCCGACATATAGCGGAGGCCTCGATCAAGTACCGCTTCAATGCCCGGATGCCCGCGCGAGCAGCGCGCATTGCCGATGATGACAAGGTCAGGCGGCGGCGAAAGGAAGGATTCATCAAAGCGTGGCTGCGCATCAATCTCATGCAGGGCGAGAATGTCGCTCATTGGCGGGTAGAGCATGGCATCGCAGCCAGCGACCTCGTGCCCTAAGGATTTTGCGAGCACAGCGAGATTCCCCATCAGGGTGCCGCCGATACCAAGAAAATAGAGGCGCATTCAAGGTGCGCGCGGCGCGAGTTTGCGAGCCACCGAGATATTCTTGAGCAGCGCCCACTGCGGCAGCCCCTGATGGTAGGCCGGGTAGTCCTCGCCAGCAATCAGCGGCCTCAAGTAGGCTCGCGCCGCATCGGTGATGCCAAAGCCATCCCCGCGAATAAAGTTCTTCGGCATAGTCTTTTCGACGTTTGCCACATCTGCAAGCGGCGCTTTGCCAGTGCGCCATTGGTAAGGGTCGTCCGAGCGGCGTTCAATCACCGGCATCATGCCGGTTTCACCTTGCACGGCAAGTTCGACCGCGGCCTCACCCAAGGCTTTCGCTTGTGCGACATCGGTTGCAGATGCCAAGTGACGGGCGCTGCGTTGCATGTAATCGGCAACTGCCCAATGATATTTGACACCCAATGCGCCTTGGACGAGTTCGGCGATCGCCGGCCCGGCGCCGCCGAGCTGCGCGTGCCCAAAGCTGTCGCGCGTGCCGCGCTCGCTGACAAACCGGCCTTCGGCATCGCGAACGCCTTCCGAGACCACGACAACGCAGTAGCCGTTATCCGCAATGCTCTTTTCGACGCGAGCCAAAAAGCGCGCTTTGTCGAACGCCACCTCGGGAAAGAGAATGATCTGCGGAGCATCATCTGGCGCCTTACCCGCGAGCCCAGCCGCCGCCGCAAGCCAGCCCGCGTGACGTCCCATGACCTCAAGCACAAAGAGCTTGGTGGAAGTCGCGCACATCGAGGCTACATCGAGCGCGACTTCGCTCGTCGAGACGGCAATGTACTTGGCTGCCGAACCGAACCCTGGGCAGCAGTCGGTCATCGGTAAGTCGTTGTCGATGGTTTTCGGCACACCGATGCTTTTGACGTTTAGTCCAAGTGACGCCGCGTACTGCGAAACCTTGTTGGCGGTGTCCATCGAATCACCGCCGCCGTTGTAGAAGAAGTAGCCGATCTCGTGCGCCTTGAAGACTTCGATGAGTCGCTTGTACTCGGCTTCATTGTCTTCAGGGCTTTTCAGCTTGTGCCTGCACGAGCCGAACGCACCGCCTGGCGTTTGCGCGAGCAGGGTGATCGCCTCATCCGATTCGAGGCTCGTGTCGATCAAATCCTCGTCGAGCGCACCGATGATGCCGTTGCGACCAGCGTATACATGGTCAATATGAGCGCGCTGCTTGCGCGCCGCTAGAATAAGCGCCGAAGCCGAGGCGTTGATGACCGAAGTCACGCCGCCAGATTGCGCGTAGAGGACGTTTCGAAACATGAATGAAGGCGTGTGTCCGATAATCACGCATAGTATGCATTTTGCCTATTGCTTCTCAAGAGAGAAGCTATCGGAGAATCGACATCAAAGCGCGAATAGCAGCACACTCGGCTTTACAGCCTGCCGTGCCTAGGGCATGATGCCAGCCACATACTCGACGTGAAGCGCAATCAAAATGTACGACTACGTCATCAAAGGCGGCACCATCGTTGATGGACTTGGCGGCGAACCCTATGCAGGCGATGTCGCCATTGAAGATGGCAATATCGCGGCTGTTGGCAAGGTCAGCGGCCGCGCACGAGAGCAGATCGATGCTGATGGCGCCTATGTGATGCCTGGCTGGGTCGATGTGCACACGCACTACGACGGGCAGGTGAGCTGGGATGACCGTATCGATCCGTCGTTCTCGCAAGGCGTCACGAGTGTCGTCATGGGCAATTGCGGCGTCGGCTTCGCGCCCTGTCCTCCGGGCGGCGAGGTGCGACTCATTGAACTCATGGAAGGCGTCGAGGACATTCCCGGCACGGCCTTGCATGAAGGCATCGAATGGGGTCGCTGGGAGACCTTTTCCGAATACATTGACTATCTTGCGACGCGCTCGTTTGCGCTTGATGTCGGCACACAACTCCCACACAGCGCTGTGCGCAACTATGTGATGGGCGAGCGAGCACTCACCCATGAAGATGCAACGGCGGAAGACCTAGAGGCCATGGGGCAAATCGTGCGCGATAGCCTTGAGGCTGGCGCCTTGGGCTTTTCAACCTCGCGCACGGTCGGTCATCGCTCCATTTGGGGCGAGCCGATTCCAGGCACCTTCGCTGAGAAAGCAGAACTGCTCGCCATTGGTCGCGCCATGAAAGCCGCTGGCAAGGGCGTGTTTCAGGCCGTCCCTGCTGGTGTCATCGGCGATCTTGCCGGGCCGGAAAAATGGACGACCGAACAAGAAATCGAGATGTTCGCCGAGGTGGCGAGGGAAAGCGGGCGCAAATGCACCTTCACCCTCATTCAATCGGCGGGCAATCCAGATCAATGGCGCAGTTGCCTTGATATAGTCGAGCGCGCCAACGCCGAAGGTCTCAGCCTGACGCCGCAAATTACAACCCGTCCCATTGGCTTGGTAACGAGCATTGATTCGTATCACATGTTCATGCGCCGCCGCACCTACCTCGGATTGGCGCATCTGCCCTTGGCGGCGCGGCTTGCCGAAATGAGAAAGCCTGAAGTGAAGGCAGCGATCTTACATGACGAGGATGTGCCACTCGATCAGCCCGGCCTAATGGCTAACCTCTACAGCATCATGGCGATGGCGGCAGGCGCCATGTATCCACTTGAATGCCCAGTCAACTACGAACCGGATGCGAGCAGTAGCTTCGGTGACCAAGCAGAAGCAGCCGGTCGCGATATCCATGAGTTCATGTACGACTATCTCACTGGCGAGGCACATCGCTTCGCTGTACTGCTCGGGGCCTTGTCATCAGACAATGCCTTCCAAGCGATTGAGCACATGATCGAGCATCCGCAAACGACCATCGGGCTGTCCGATGCAGGCGCGCATGTGAACCTGATCTTTGACGCCGTTGGGCCGACGTATCAACTCACGCACTGGGTGCGCGACCGCACCAAGGGCAGGCGCTTTCCTATCGAGCATATCGTTACCAAGCAGACGCACAACAATGCCAAGCTCTTCGGCCTCAATGACCGCGGCAGCTTGCAAGTCGGCAAGCGCGCCGATGTGAACGTGGTGGACTTGGCAAATCTCGGCCTAGAGCAGTTGCAAGTACACCATGATCTACCTGCTGGCGGCGGACGCATTTTGCAGCCCGCGCGCGGATATGTGAACACCTTTGTCGCTGGCATCAAAACACGCGAGCGCGACCAAGACACGGGCGCACGGCCTGGACGTGTGATTCGAGGTGAACGAGCACCATGATTCCATGGCTCGCCAAGGATAAGACTGCTGTCGTAACTGGTGGCGCGAGCGGCATTGGGCTTGCCGCAGCAAGGCGATTGCTCACCAATGGCATGAACGTTGTCATTGCCGACCGCGACGAGGCGGCGCTAGGTGCAGCGGCTGAAGCGCTGCCGTCTACAGCAGGCCGGCTCGAAGCCTTGCCGTGCGATGTCTCCATCTACGAGAGTATGGAGCGGCTGCGCACGCGCGTCATCGATCAGTTCGGCGCGGTGCACTGTCTTATGAACAATGCCGGGGCAGCCCTCGGGCGGCCTGAGCCTTGGGAGGATATCGCCGCTTGGAAGCAGCAGGTCGATATCAATCTATGGGGTATCGTGCACGGATGCCAGGCGTTTGTGCCGATCATGCAAGATTCAAATGAGCCAGCGGCGATCATCAACACAGGCTCCAAGCAAGGCATCACCAATCCACCCGGCGGCTACGCCTACAATCTTTCCAAGGCAGGTGTGCTCGCCTACACGCAAAGCCTTGCCCATGCGCTTCGAAAGCAGGCTGAAAGTCTGATTTCTGTACACCTCTTGGTGCCAGGCTTCACCTATTCCAACATGATCGCGCGCTTCGTACCGGAACAGCCGCCTGGTGCTTGGACGCCCGATCAAGTGGCGCACTACATGCTAAGATCAATCGAGCAAGGCGACTTCTACATCCTCTGCCCTGATAACGACACGCCGCGCGCACTCGACAACGCGCGCATTCAATGGAACGCCGACGACATCATCAAGAACCGGCCAGCACTCTCGCGCTGGCACCCCGACTATATTGCCGAGTACGAAGCGTTCATTCAAGGTTAAGCCCGCAGAAGCGCATGTTCGCGAAGGGCTTGGATTTTGTCACGAATCGCAGCGGCCTCCTCAAACTCAAGATTCTCCGCGTGCTTGTGCATCTTCGATTCAAGGCCGGACAGGAGCTTGCCGAACGCTTTTTCGTCGCCAATCGGCATGTTCTCGATTTCCTTCGCAATCCCGGCTTTGGCTTCGCGCTCGCTCGGCGCGCTCGCGCGCTCAATAATATCGATGACTTTCTTCTCAATGCCTTTCGGCGTGATGCCGTTTGCCACATTGAACGCAAGTTGCTTGTCGCGCCTTCGATCAGTCTCTTCAATGGCGCGCTGCATCGAGCCTGTGACTACATCGGCAAAGAGTATGGCGCGGCCATTGACGTTGCGCGCCGCGCGACCAATCGTTTGCACAAGCGAGCGTTCGGCGCGCAGGAAGCCTTCCTTGTCGGCGTCGAGTATGGCCACCAATGACACTTCCGGCATGTCGAGGCCCTCGCGCAAAAGGTTGATGCCAACGAGCACGTCGAACTCGCCAAGGCGCAAATCCCGCACGATCTCGGTGCGCTCCACTGTGTCGATATCCGAGTGCATATAGCGAACGCGCACCCCCATCTCGGCAAGATACTCCGTGAGATCTTCAGCCATGCGCTTGGTGAGCGTTGTTACGAGCACACGCTCGCCTTGATCGACAACTTGCCGGATTTCTTCAAAGAGTTGATCGACTTGCGTTGAAGCTGGCAGCACTTCGACCTGCGGGTCAACAAGGCCGGTCGGACGCACGAGCTGTTCGACGATATGATCCGAGGCGTCACGCTCAAAGTCGCCAGGCGTTGCCGAGACGAACACAACTTGGGTACACAATCGCTCCCACTCATCGAACCTGAGCGGCCGGTTGTCGAGTGCTGAAGGCAGCCTGAAGCCATACTCGACCAAGGTCTCTTTGCGTGACCGGTCGCCCTTGTACATGGCACCAAGCTGCGGTACTGTCACATGCGACTCGTCCACAAACACCAGTGCATCGGGCGGCAGATAGTCAAACAGGGTTGGCGGCGGCTCTCCTGGTGCCCGCCCAGAGAGATAGCGCGAGTAGTTCTCAATGCCCTTGCAATAGCCGATCTCGCGGATCATCTCAAGGTCAAAGCGTGTGCGCTGCTCGATGCGCTGCGCCTCTAGGAGCTTGCCTGCGTTCTTGAACCAAACGATGCGCTCGTCTAGCTCGTTGCGAATCAGATCCGCCGTTTCGAGCATACGGCTGCGTGGCGTCACATAGTGGGTTTTCGGGAAGATGGTGTGCCTCGGCTGGTGCTCGATGACTTCGCCGGTCAGTGGGTCGAAGCGGCTGATCTGCTCGATAGTTTCATCAAACAGTTCAATGCGCACCGCAAGCCGCTCGGACTCCGCTGGAAACACATCGATCACATCACCGCGCACACGATAGGTGCCGCGCTCAAAGCTCATGTCGTTGCGCGTGTATTGCAACTCGGCGAGCCTGACGAGGATATTGCGCTGCGAGATTGGTTCGCCCGGCACCAGATGCAGCACCATCTTCAAGTAGGATGCCGGGTCGCCAAGGCCGTAGATGGCGGAGACAGATGCGACGATGACGGTGTCGCGCCGTTCAATGATGGCTTTGGTGGCCGAGAGCCGCATCTGCTCGATGTGCTGATTGATCGAAGCGTCCTTTTCAATATAAACATCGCTTGCCGGCACATAGGCCTCGGGCTGATAGTAGTCGTAGTAGGAGACAAAATACTCAACAGCGTTGTTCGGAAAATACTCGCGAAACTCGGCGTAAAGCTGTGCGGCGAGAATCTTGTTGGGCGCGAGTACGAGGGCAGGGCGCTGCAATCGCTCGATGACATTGGCGACCGTGAAGGTCTTGCCTGAGCCGGTGACGCCGAGCAGCGTTTGGAAGCGCAAGCCATCATTGATGCCTTCGCACAGTCCGTCGATGGCTTGCGGCTGGTCGCCTGCGGGCGCGAACTCCGCGACAACTTGAAGCGGTGCTGACACGGCTAGCGAAGGTCGCTGGTTCCAGTAATTTCGATGACCTTGTGGCCGTGCTGCGTGCTGCCGAAATCATCGACCGCCACCACAGACAATAGGTAGGTGCCGGGCGCAAGCTCATCTGGCAGGTCGCCGACCCAGATATGTGTGGACGGCTCCGGCTCAACCCAGGATTTGATGGATTGTTTGTGACGCTCCGAGAAGTCGAGATAGCTCGGATCCCAAACTATCTCGCGCCGCATCTCGACCCAGTCGCCATCATCGACTTGAAACTTGATCTTGGAGCGCGGCCCGCCATCGAACAGGTTGACGACGACGGCCGCCGCCGCTACTTGATCTTCGTTGATGCGCCCGTCATAGAGTTCGCCGGGGCGAAAATCGCGATAGGCGCCGCCGGGCCCGTGATGCGCGGCGTCAAGCATGATGCGCATCTGATAATCGTCTGGATGGCCTGCGGCCTTGAACTTGACGCTCATATCAGCACCGTCCACCTGCAAGCGGTGATACCCCCTTGGCGTGCCGTCGCGCTGTAAGGAGACCGGTAGTGAGTCGGCATCAAACGGGCCGCTCCACCAACTGCCGGACACAGTCGTTAATACATGATGATGAAACGCCTCCTCGCCGTGATAGCCATCCTCTTCACCAATCCAGACGTGCTGCGTGGTGTGCGTATGGCCAGCAACAGCGTAGAGGTTGGGATAGTTTTCAAGAAGCGCATAGAGTGCCTGACGGTCGCGCACGCCAACCTCATCGCCTTCCGGCCCGGCACGGACAAGGAGCGGAATGTGCATGGCGAGCACCAGCAGTTTGTCATTCGGAACATGTTGAAGCTCGGATTTCAACCAGGCAAGCTGATGCTCGCCAAACTTGCGATCATACCCGCCGTTGCCTCTCATGCCGCTTGCCTGAGTGCCGCGATAATGCACATCGTCTAGCACCACGAACACAGCATCGGCATATTCAAAAGCGTAGTAGGGCGGGCCGTACCATCTTGAAAAGGTTTCCAAGGAGTATGCATCCTCGGTGGCGAGAAAGTTCAATTCATGATTGCCCGGCACGTTGTACCAAGGCACGCCGATTTGCGCGATGATGCTTGACAGGCGTGGCAGCATGGACAGGTCGTCAAACAGAATATCGCCCATGGTCATGCCAAACGCCGCATTGGTGCCGATCAGTTCATTCACGACGCTATCGCGAATGTAGTCGATCTCTTCTTCTGTTTGCGGCTGCGTGTCGGCAAAGAGAATGGCCTCAAAGGCGCTGTCCTCGTGCTGACGATGGAGTGGGAAGTCGATTCTTTCAGGCAGCGGCCCGGTCGGCTCGATGCCTTGGTAGCGCAGTCCCTGCGGCGAGCCGTTCGGGCGGTGCAAGTAATAGAATTGCGGCAGCCGGTATTTGTTCTGCGGCGTCATATAGCCCGCAGGCTTGGTGATGAAGACGATGCTGTCCCCGTCGATCTCAAGCTGGTATTCGCCAGCGGCGCTTGTCAGAACAACGTCCCTGCCATTGGATACGCGCACACCTTCAATGCCAGGTTCGCCCGCATCGGGCGCGCCGTTCTGGTTGAGGTCGTCGAATACTCGGCCAGCGAGCGTTTCAGCGCTAGCAAGGGGGCTGAACGCAGCGGTGAGGGAAAAGAGCAGCGAGAGGCTGAACGTGCGCGTCATGGGCGATTCACAGAGAGCAACATGGGAGGCACCATGCTACCCCATTGAACCGAGACCGCATAGGCAGTCGAACGATGCCAACTGCGGCTACAATAGCGCGTGTCGGACAGGGAATTAGGTCGGCTTGAGACTTTCGCTGATAGTAGTGGCTGCCTTGACGCTCGGCGGATGCGTCTCGTTTGAGGCGCAGAACTTGGCGCTCAAAAACCTGCGCGACGAGGTGAGCGGCCTCAGCAAGCAGCTTGACGAAATGCAAACTTCCGTGAATGGCGTCACCAGCCAAGCGAAGCAGGCAGACCGGGCAATCGACGCTCGGCTCAATCTCATAGAGACTGCGCTAGCGCGCCCTATTGAAGTACCAAAGCCTGTGTGCGAGTTCCCTGAATTGCCGCAGGCCGCGCCGGAAACGCTCGAGTGTGAAGCGCCGGATGAGACCATCACGCAAAACGGTACCGAGAAAATGGTCGTTGGCTCGGTCGAGCATGTGCGCATCACGCCCCCCGGCATCACTCTGACGGCACGCATCGATAGCGGCGCCGATTCGAGCTCCTTGAGCGCCACCAACATGGTGTTTCTTGAACGTGACGGTGATGATTGGGTTCGCTTCGACCTGGTTGTGGACGGCGAGACACATAGGCTTGAACGGCGCGTGCTTCGCTTTGTGCGCGTCTATCAGCAATCCGATACCGACGGCGTGCGCCGCCCGGTCGTGCGCTTTCGCATTCAGTTTGGCGACGTGCTCGGGCTGTTTGAGTTCAACCTCTCTGATCGCCGACATCTTGAGCATCCAGTGATTCTAGGGCGTAATTTGCTGGTCGATTTGGTGGTCGTCGATGTCGCCAAACAATTCACCCAACCGCTGCTCGAAGTTGGCGAGTAGGCCATGAGCTGGGAGCGATGGTCCTACGCGCTGGCCGCTGTGCTGCTCGCCGTTGCGGGCATCGCCATCTCCATGTACCGGCAGGCTTACACAGGCATTCCGCTGCTGCCAGATGAGGAACGGCGCGTCTGGCAGATTGAAGCGCGTGTCGAGTTCATTGCCAGTGGCGAGCCTGCTGAAGTACTGTTGACGCTGCCGCCGGCGCAAGATGGCTTCTTGGTCTTGAGCGAATCTGGCGCGTCTTCCGGATTTGGCTTCACCGTTGACCGCGCCGGCCCGCAGCGCCGGGCGCATTGGACAAAGCGTTCTGCGAGCGGTCAGCAGACGCTCTTCTATCAAATGGACTTGGTTGAAGATCCTCAGCACCAGATCACGCCAGCGATGCCGAGCGAGGTCTTTGAAGCCTACTTCGCAGGCCCTTACACCACGGCGGCATCTGAAGTCCTGAATGATTTTCTGCCAAAATCCACAGGTGCCAAATCGCTCGCCGATCAACTCGTGCAGGCGATCAATACGAGCCCTTTGAGCCAGAATATGCGCCTCTTGCGCCAAGGGCACGATGCCGCCCCGTTGATTGCGGCCCTGCTCAGTCGCGCTGGCATCGCCGCGCGCACTGTCAAGGCACTGCAGCTTGAGGACGGGCGGCGCCATCAGCCGTTGCATGACTATGTGCAGGTATGGCATGAGGACAATTGGCTCCTCTACGACCTTGAGCGAGGCAGGCTTGACGACACGGCCGACCTGCTGCTGTGGCAGACCGGAACGCCGTCGGTCATTGACGTGGTCGGCGGTAGCCGCAGCCAAGTCACCTTTTCAATGACGAGCCAGACGCAGTCGGCCTTGACCTTGTCGCGGCTCACGACCAGTCCTTTTGATCTTTCCCTGCATGACCTGCCGATCGCCGAGCAGGGCATGTTCAAGCTCATCATGACCCTGCCGGTCGGCGCGCTCGTGGTGGTGTTCATGCGCCTTGTCGTTGGCATCCGCACCTCGGGCACCTTCATGCCGGTATTGATTGCGCTGACGTTCGTGCAAACCGAATTGCTCGCTGGCATGATTGGCCTCGTCGTGGTGGTCGGTGCGGCCTTGCTGCTGCGATCCTATCTCTCGTCTTTGAACCTGTTGCTGGTGGCGCGCATCGCAACGCTTGTCGTCGTGGTCATCGCGCTGGTGCTCATCTTGGCTGTGGTGAGCTATCGACTTGGCCTCATCAGCGGGCTCGCGATCACTTTCTTTCCGATGGTCATTCTTGCTTGGACGGTCGAGCGCATGTCGATCCTCTGGGAAGAGGAGGGCGCGGGCGAGGCGTTGATTCAAGGCACAGGCAGCTTGGTCGTCGCAGTCTGCGCCTACGCCATGATGAGCCTTGAGATCGTCCGTCACCTGGCCTTTAATTTCCCTGAGCTCAATATGCTGGTGCTTGCAGGGATTCTCTTGCTCGGCCGCTACACAGGCTATCGGTTGACCGAGCTTGTGCGCTTCCTACCACTCGCAAGGCGCGAGAGTCAATGAATCTTCTTGCTTTGCCGTGTACGCTCAGAAAGCGGGGTGTGATCGGCATGAACCAGCGGAATTTCGAGCTTGTGGGCGCATGCAACGACCGCAAGGCGTATCCGCTCGTCGATAACAAGCTGTTCACCAAGCGCCTTGCGGCCAAGGCCGGCATTCCAATGCCGGAACTGCTCGGCGAGCTTTCGCGCCAATTCGAGGTCGAAAAAATATCCGAGCGAATCGGCGAGCTTGATAAGTTCGTCATCAAGCCCGCGCAAGGCAGCGGCGGGCGCGGCATTCTCGTGATACATGGTCGTAAGGACGGGCATTACCTCAAGAGCAGCGGAGATGTCGTCACGACAGCTCAGCTCAAGCGGCTGCTGAGCAATATTATCAGTGGTCTTTATTCGCTCGGCGGGCGCGCGGATTCGGCGATCATCGAATCCCTCGTTGTCGCAAGCGAGATGTTTGCTCAGATCAGCATCGGCGGCGTGCCGGACATTCGCGTAGTGGTGTTCCGCGGCTATCCGATCATGGCCATGCTGAGGCTCGGCACGCTCAATTCCGAAGGCAAAGCGAATCTGCATCAAGGCGGCATCGGTGTCGGCCTTGACCTTCGCACTGGAACAGGCCTTGGCGCAGTGCAGTACAACAGACGCATCACGCATCATCCGGACAGCGGCGTACCGCTCGATGGGATTCACATTCCAGAATGGAAGTCGCTGCTTGCGCTCGCCTGCCGCTGCTATGACGCCACCAATCTTGGCTATCTCGGCTGCGATATCGTCATTGATGCCGAAGCCGGTCCATTACTACTTGAGATGAACGCGCGTCCGGGCCTTGCTATTCAACTCGCGAACGACTGCGGCCTAGCACCGAGGCTGCACGCAGTACGCACGCGCGTGGCCTTCGCACCAAGTGTGGACGAGCGCGTGGCTTTCGCCCTTGACGCACTTGGCGGGGCTGTCGCTTAAGCGCCTGCGCCCAGCGGTTAGCGCGCGGTTGCGGCAATATCGCACACAGCGCAGTACACTTGTGCTTGCCGCCAAGCTTGCAGCGGCTCTTGCTGAGGCGCGCTGACCGAGAGCAACTCGGACAGCGAGTTGAGTAGCTTTGCGAGCACAGGGTAGCCGCTGTCAAGCATGGCGCTGACTGCGCTCAAGCTCAAAGAGATGCTCTGCTCCTGCTGATGATAGGTCACCGAAAAATCCTCAAGCTCGGCGAGTTCAGCGGCCGATGCGACCGCCTCGTCAAGCCCGCCAATTGCATCGATCAAGCCGAGCGCTTTGGCATCACTGCCAATCCACACACGCCCCTGGGCAAGCTCATGCACCTCGTCGGTGCTTTTTTCGCGCCCCGCAGCAGCAAGTTCAAGGAAATCCTGATAGAGCGCATCGATGTACAGGCCCCACATGCGGCGCGACAAGTCACTGATGCCACCATCCCCGATGATCTCTTCAGCCACGTCGGTGGTGGTGACATAGTCGCTGTGGATGCCAATCGCGGCGAGAGAGTCGTTGAGCGAAGTTTGCATGCCGATAGCGCCGATCGAGCCTGTAATCGTTTGCGGATGCGCCCAGATTTGATCTGCGGTGGCACTGACCCAGTAGCCGCCAGACGCCGCCACCCGCGCCATGGACACGACCACAGGCTTGCCAGCTTCTTGCGCGGCCGCAAGCGAGCGCCTGATGCTTTCGCTTGCCGACGGGCTGCCGCCCGGTGAATCGACGCGCAGCACAATGGCGCGCACCTGCTCGTCCTCGGCGACCTGCCGAATCACTTTTGCGAGACTGTCGCCGCCGATGGTGCCATATTGCGGCTCACCATCCATGATGGCACCCATGCCATACACCACAGCGACCTGATCACCGGAATAGTCCACGAATTCATCGCCAAGGCTCGCAAGATAGCGCCTAAAGCCAATGCGATGCTGCCCTGGCGCAATGCCTGAGATTTCCTCGATTCGAGCGTTCACGCGCTGCTGATCGCCTGTGTCTTCAACAAAGCCGTAGTCGATCGCAAGGCGCGCCGCATCGCCTTCGGCCTGGGCAATCAAATCAGGGTACGATTCGACGTACTCGCGAAATGCGCTCTGGTCGATTTCCCGGTTGCTGAGCACGCGCTGCTGATCTCGTTGCCAACGCACCTCAAGCAAGCGCGAAACCTGCTCGCGCTCAGCCGCGGACATCTCGTTGCGAACAAAGTGCTCGCCTGCCGACTTGTAGGCGCCGCTTTGATACACAAAACGCTCGACTTGCAGCTTGTCGAGACCTTCGGCGAAATAGCTCGCGCCCGCCACCGGACCGAGCATATCGATACCATCGAAGTAGTTGAGGTAGATCTCATCGGCGTAGCTCAAGAGCGCGTAGCGTGTCTGCGTCATCAACAAGCTGCTGCCAATCACTGGCTTGCCTGCCTCGCTGAGCGCGCTTAAAGCAGCGCCAACCTCATCGATATGCACATAACTCATCTGCGTGAGATTGGAAAGGTCGAGATGCACAGCTTTAATGCGATCATCATCTTTGGCGGCATGCAATAAACGAACAAGGTCGCGAACAGGAATAGGCGTGTCAATATCCACTCCGAAGGCGCTCGCAAAGGCGCTCACTTCGCCAAAGTCTGGGTTCTCCTCGACGATCTGAGACGGATCGACGATCAGCACCGCCGCATCGGGCACCGTCGGCGGCGATTGAACAGTCGCACTGACGACCGCAACGAATAGAAACACGATGATCAAATAGACGATCGTCCTAAGCGCAGCGAATACAAATCGGAAGGCAATGCCCAAGATGGACAGAACACCTGGCTCTCTGTTGTCGGCCATATCCGGCGAACCTCGTTGGTTGTTCGATTAAGATGCGCATGATATAGGCAACGGATAAGTGGTGCGAAACAGAGCATTGAAAGGCGATGCGCTTTGGAGTCTGCGCGAGGTCTGCCGAGCGCTCGATGTCGCATCGGGCACAATTGACGCGGATATTCACGGTGTGAGTATTGACTCGCGCACACTCAAACCGGGCGATCTGTTCGTTGCGCTTGACGGTTCGTCAGGCCCGGCGCTTCGCGCCGCCCAAGGCGCTGGGCACGACGGGCATGATTATGTCGAGCACGCGGCCTCGAAAGGCGCCGTTGCTGCCTTGGTGCACGCACCGCTGAACGCATCGATTCCGCTGATCAAAGTCAAGAACACACGCGAAGGCTTGTGGCGGCTTGGCATTGCTGCGCGTGCGCGCATGACCGGCGTCGTGTTCGCAATCACGGGTAGCGCGGGAAAAACTACTGCTAAATCCATGCTCGCGGCCGCGACAGATGGCTTCGCGACCGAAGGCAGCCTCAACAACGTCTGGGGTGTGCCGCTGTCTTTGGCGCGCACGCCAAAAAACGCGCTCGCGGGCGTCTATGAAGTTGGTATGAACGCGCCGGGCGAAATCGCGCCGCTCGCGCGCTTGGTCGCGCCGCAGGTGGCAGTTGTATTGAATGCCTTGCCTGCGCACCTCAAACACCTCGGCAGCGTCGATGCGGTGCGGCGCGAAAAGCTCACAATCTTTGAGGGTCTTGATGCCGGCGGCACACTCGTGCTGCCTGAAGCCATGAATGCCGACATCGTCTCGCACAGTACCAACAAGTTTCGATTCGGACGCTCAAAAAAAGCTGATTTGATGTACTCACCCATGGATAAGGCGTGGCAGGCGATTGAGGTGCGCTGCGCCGGGCAGCAGGTTCAAGTACCTGTGCCCGGCGGCGGCGAACATCGCGCACAAACCCTTGCCGCCATCGCCGCATGTGCAGTCGCAGGCGGCTATTCGCTGGCGAGCCTTGAGCATCTGTCAGACATGGAACTACCCGCAGGCCGGGGCCGCGAAACCCGTATCGGCGGCGTCACCATCATCGATGACAGCTACAACGCCAATCCAGTCAGCATGGCCTATGCAATCAAACAACTCGCCAAGCGTCCAGGCCGACGACTCGCACTGCTCGGCGAAATGCTTGAACTTGGGCACAGCGAAGCTGAGTCGCATATCGAACTTGGGCATCAGGCTGGCTCGCTGATCGATGGTGCTTGGTGCGTTGGCCAAGCGGCGCGCTTGACGCATCAAGCCTTGCCAGCATCCGTTCAGCTAGGATGGCACGAAAAACCATCGGATGCGCTGATGGACTCAGTCCTCGAGATACTTCAAGCAGGCGACTGCCTACTCATCAAAGGTTCCAATCGCATCTTCTGGACGCAAGGCTTCGCTCGCATTTTGCGGCAGCGCTTAGCGGCTCGCTAAAGCTTTTTCGCCAATCGCGACGCCATGCCGGTATAGGTTGCCGGCGTCAATTCCAAAAGCACCCTTTCGGCATCTTTGGGGAGAGCAAGTGAACCGATGAGCTTGCGCCAAGACTCCTCGGTCAGCGTCTGCCCTCGGGTCAATGCCTTCAAGCGCTCATATCCGTCCTTCACACCTTCACGGCGCAAGATTGTCTGCGCAGCTTCGCCAAGAACTTCCCAAGCCCCGGCAAGATCTTCTTGAATGCGCATTTCGTTGACTTCGATCTTGCCAAGGCCGCGCAAGGTCGAGCGCATCGCGAGCCACGAATGCCCAAGCGCGACGCCGATATTGCGCATGGCAGTGGAGTCGGAGAGGTCTCGCTGCCAGCGACTCACTGGCAGCTTTTCTGCCAGGTGCGCAAGCAGCGCGTTGGCAACACCGAGATTCCCTTCCGAGTTTTCAAAGTCAATCGGGTTGATCTTGTGCGGCATGGTGGACGATCCCGTTTCCGTATCGATGCGCCGTTGCTTGAGAAACCCAAGCGCAATATAGCTCCAGACATCGCGATTCAAATCGAGCAATACGCTGTGAAAACGCACACAAGCATGGCACAGGCGCGCGAGGTGATCGTGCGGCTCAATTTGCGTGGTGAGCACCTGCGGCGTCAATCCGAGACGCTCCACAAAGGCAGCGCTCAGCGTCTGCCAGTCAGTGTCAGGGAAGGCGATGAGATGCGCGTTGAAATTGCCGACAGCGCCGTTGCACTTGCCGGGGATGGGGGTTGCCTTGATCTCATCAAGCGCCGCTCGCAGGCGCGAAGCGAACACAGCGAACTCTTTTCCGAGCGTGGTGGGCGACGCCGCTTGCCCGTGCGTGCGCGCGAGCATGGCAATATCCGCGTGCGCTTCGGCAAAGGCGGCGATGCGCAAGACCAGCTCTTCCATCAATGGCAGGAACTGATCATCAAGACATGAGCGCAGCACAATGCCATAGGATAGATTGTTGATGTCCTCAGAGGTCGCCGCAAAGTGCAGCGACTCTGCGGCAGGTGCGAGGGAAGCAAGCTCCGCTCGGTTCGCAAAGCACTCGCGCAGAAAATACTCGCAAGCCTTGACATCGTGGTTGGTGGTCGCTTCGAGCGCTTTGACTCGTCGGGCGTCATTGAGGTCGAAGTCCTGCCAGACGGCATCAAGGGCGGCGCGCTCGGCCTTGGAGAATCGCCTGCACTGCTTGACGAGGCCGTGATCGACAAGCGCCGCGAACCAGCCGACTTCAACTCGAACGCGCGCGCGAATCAAGGCATATTCGCTGAAATAGCTCGCGAGCGGCGCTGTCTGCTCGGCATAGCGACCATCGAGCGGAGAGATGCAGAGCAACGGGTCTTGTTCGCTCATGCGTCAAGGCTCCGCAAGATCATGCCACCACCGAGACATCGCTCGCCGTTGTAGAGCGCTGCGTATTGACCAGGTGTAATGGCGCGCTGCGGCCGCTCGAATTCAATTCGCCAGGTGTCTCGCCCAAGGTCAACCGGCGTCACCTGGCAGGCTTGCTCCGCTTGCCTGTAGCGAATCTTCGCCGCGCATGTGAAACTCGCCTTTGGCGGCTCGCACAGCCAGTTCATGCCGGATGCAACGAGCGCCGGCGCATACAGGTCGGCTTCGTTCTGGCTGACAATGAGCGCGTTTGCATTGAGGTCTTTTCCGGCCACATACCAAGGTTTCTCTTCACCGCCCCGCACACCGCCAATGCCAAGGCCGCGGCGCTGGCCAATGGTGTAGAACGAGAGGCCCATATGCCTGCCAAGCGTGCGCCCGTCTGCGCTCTTGATCGGGCCGGGGCGCGCTGGCAGGTAGGTGCGCAGGAAATCCCGAAATGGGCGCTCGCCAATGAAGCACAGGCCCGTGCTATCGCGCTTTTCAGCGACCTCAAGGCCATGCGCCTTGGCAATGCAGCGAACATCTGGCTTCTCGATCTCCCCAAGCGGAAACATCGCGTGGCGGAACTCGTCCCGATGCACCATGTGCAGGAAGTAGCTTTGGTCTTTGCCCGTGTCGAGAGCCTTGCGAAGCTGCGGCGAGCCCTTGGCATCGCTCAAACGTGCATAGTGGCCAGTGGCAACCTTGTCGGCGCCCATTTTGCGCGCAGCCGCGCTGAAATGACCAAATTTGATCACACGGTTGCACAGCACATCCGGATTCGGTGTCAGCCCGTTGTCGAGCCCGTCGAGGAAGCCTTCGAATATCTCATCCCAATAGGCTTCGGAAAAACTGACTTCTCTCAACGGGATATCGAGCTTGGCGCATACAGCGCGTGCATCGGCGTGGTCTTGCGCCGCCGTGCAGTAAGCCGTGCCGTCATCCTCGTCCCAATTCTTCATGAACAGTCCTTCGACTTGCAGGCCCTGACGCTTGAGCAGCAGGGCCGTGACCGAGGAGTCAACACCACCGGACATGCCGACTATGACTTTGGGGGTGGCCATTATCTCTGCCACAACCTGCAAAATAGGCATTGTACTTTTTTCATGGGGACTGCTCTCAAGTATGAGCCATGAAATATGAGACTATTCACAGATGGCGCAATTCTCCCATCTCGATGAACGCGGCAAGGCACGCATGGTGGATGTCTCTGGCAAAGATGCGACCGAGCGGCGAGCGTGCGCTCGTGCGCAAGTGGTGATGGCGCCTGCCACGCTCGCGGCCATTCTGTCCGAATCCCTGCCCAAGGGCGATGTGCTCGCGGCGGCGCGCATCGCAGGCATCGCCGCCTGCAAGCGCTGCGCCGACCTGATTCCATTGTGTCATCCATTGCCGCTGACAAGTGCGGAAGTCTCAATCGAGGCGGTGGCGGACGATCGCTTGGAGATCGTGGTCACCTGCCGCGTGACAGGCCAGACCGGTGTTGAAATGGAAGCGCTCACCGGCGCGTCCATCGCGGCACTGACCATTTACGACATGTGCAAGTCAGCGGACCGCGGCATGTCGATTGAATCGCTATGCCTGATTGAGAAGTCAGGTGGCGCCTCTGGTTCATTTGAGCGTGCGCCATGAGCATTCAGGTCGAGTTTTTCGCGTCGCTGCGCGAAGATTTAGGCGTGCGCGAAATCGAGATTCCTGATAGCGAAGCCGGGGAAATCATGACGGTTCAAGATGTCCGCGACTGGGTGCTTGCTTCAATGCAAAATGCAGACAGTTCGGATATCGCCGCCAAACGCACGCGCTGCGCGGTCAACGATGAATTCGTCGCGCTGTCACATTCGGTGCGCTCAGGTGACCAGGTGGCGTTCATGCCAGCCGTCACCGGAGGCTAGGGAAGGTGCGTCGCGTCATCGTCAACGAGTCGCCAATCGATTTTGCTGGCGAAATCAAGCGTCTGCACAAGGCGGGCAGCGGCAATATTGGCGCAATCGCTTCTTTCCTCGGCATTGTTCGTGGCGGTGAGGTGACTGCTCTTGAAATTGAGCATCATCCGCGCATGACCGAGCAGAGCATCTTGCGAATTGTCCGCGAAGCCGAGACACGCTGGAGCCTCTCCGCCGTGACCGTTGTGCATCGAATCGGCGTGCTCGAGCCTGATGACGACATCGTGCTTGTCCTCACCGCCGCAAGCCATCGCCCGGAGGCTTTCGAAGCCTGCGAATTCCTGATGGACTACCTCAAGACCGAAGCGGTGTTCTGGAAGCGCGAAACGCAGGGCGATCAATCGGCTTGGGTGGAATCCACGACTGATGATCACAGTCGCACAGGAAGGTGGTAGCCTTGTCCAAACAATCGCCGCAGGATGCCGCTTGCTGAGTGCGATGCGGCTTGAGCGCGGAGGCGAATGTACCGGGTTGATGGCAATAACTCCCAGAACGAGCGGAAGAACTCAACGGTTTGATACTATTATCAGTGTGAAAATTTTCTCTGTGCCAGCACCTCTTGCTTTGGGCAAAGCTCATCTGCTAAGATCACGAAATACTTAACTTGTCAGGATATCCCATGACACGCTTTTCCCCTCCTCTCGCTAGATTAACCGCCTTCCCGCTGATTGCCGTTATGGCCGTGGCCGCGGGTGTCTTCGGCATATCTACGACTTGGGCGCAGGATAATACGATGCAAGCCCCGGACCGCCCGACGCTGACCATCCCGCCCATCACCGCCGAGGGCTATCGCTGGGCCAACTATGCTGCTTACCGCATTCACACAGGCACTACGCCCGGCAGGGTTGATGAAAGAGAAATCATGCGGGTCAAAGGCGGCGTCATGCACGTCCACTACGAGATCGCTTGCAGCACAACGAATAGTAATAACGTGAACTGCCCTGCTGCCATCCGGCGCTATACCACGATTTCCTGCGATATGACAGAAGGCGGCGTGATCGCTGTCAACCTCAGTCAGGGTGGCTACAGCAACCCTGGTCTGAAACCCTACACGCTCACCCTGACGATCAACGAAGTTGAATTCATTGATTGGAACGGAAAATACGCCCTCCCCTCCTACTGCGAAGAAGGCAAGTATGTGCCACCAAGAATGACAGTGTCGAGCCAACCTAGCCCGCCCGCCAAAGTCACAGTGAACTGACTGCCCCGCCTGAAACAGGCCCCTGACCATACCTAGGGAATCTCTGAATAACAGAGATTCCTGTGCGGCACATGGATGTGCCGCCGAATTCAGTGCCTTAAGGCATTGAATTCGCGAGCAAAACTTCAATCATAATTGAAGATTTGCGAGTCTGAACAAGTCCAAGGATGGACTTGTTCAGAGCATGCCTAGAAGGGGCCGTTCAGTCCTTCCAAGGCTCTAGGAACCTCGCATGTATCTGAACCGGCACACTAATGATCGCGGATTCATCGCTCGTTCACTCTCATTTAGCGCTAGATCAGCTCTATGCTCCATCCTCATGTAGCGTTGCGCAACTCTGTGGTAAACGGTTTTATGGCACCCTTTGATACAATGCGCCGCTTTGCAAAGAACGAACCAACAGGAGCGTGCATCACTCATGGGCTATCAGCATATCAAGGTGCCTGACGGCGAGAAAATCACCATCGCCGCTGACGATTCCCTCACTATTCCGAATCACCCCATCATTCCCTATATTGAAGGCGACGGCATCGGCGTTGATATCACGCCGGTCATGATCGATGTCATCGACGCGGCGGTTCGCACCGCCTACGCAGGCGAGCGCGCCATCCGCTGGATGGAGGTCTACGCTGGTGAGAAGTCGCTTGAAGTCTACGGGCCGGGCGAGTGGCTGCCTGACGAGACCGTTAAGGCCATCCGCGAGTACATCGTCGCCATCAAAGGTCCTATGACAACGCCAGTCGGCGGCGGCATTCGCTCGCTGAATGTGGCTCTGCGGCAAATCATGGACCTCTATGTGTGCATGAGGCCTGTTCGCTACTTCGGCGGTGTGCCCAGCCCGATGAAGCACCCGGAGAAGACCGATATGGTCATCTTCCGCGAGAACACAGAGGACATTTACGCTGGCATCGAATGGGAAGCCGACAGCGCAGAAGCTAAGAAACTCATTCAATTCTTGCAAAGCGAGATGGGCGTCACCACGATTCGCTTCCCTCGGCATTGCGGCATTGGTATCAAACCCGTGTCCGCTGAAGGCTCGAAGCGGTTGATCCGAAAGGCTGTGCAGTACGCTATCGCCGAAGACCTGCCGTCGGTGACATTCGTACACAAAGGCAACATCATGAAGTTTACCGAAGGCTCGTTCAAAGACTGGGGCTATGAGCTCGTGCGCGAAGAGTTTGGCGCGTCTGACTTGGATGGCGGGCCTTGGCAGCGCCTCACAAATCCCAATACCGGCCGTGAGATTATTATCAAAGATATGATCGCCGATGCCATGCTGCAGCAGATTCAAACCAGGCCGGATGAATACAGCGTGCTCGCGACCATGAACTTGAATGGCGACTACATTTCCGATGCCCTTGCCGCCCAAGTTGGCGGCCTCGGCATCGCGCCGGGCGCCAATATCGGCGACCATATCGCGCTCTTTGAAGCAACGCATGGCACGGCGCCGAAGTACGCCGGGCAAGACAAGGTCAATCCCGGCTCGCTTATTCTGTCCGCCGAAATGATGCTCAGACATATGGGTTGGCGCGAGGCCGCTGATCTTGTCGTTCTCGGCATGGAACGCGCCATCAACAAGAAGACCGTCACCTACGACTTTGATCGACTGATGCAAGGTGCCACCAAGGTGTCAAGCTCGCAGTTCGGGCACCACATCGTCGACAACATGGCAGCATAGCTGTGGTCGGCATCACAGGCTACAGCGCCTATATTCCAAAGCTTCGCCTGCAACGCAGCGCCATTGCCGACGCTCACACATGGTACGACCCGTCGTATGCCGCCAAAGGGCGCGGCGAGCGCGCCATCTGCTCGTGGGATGAGGATGCCGTCACCATGGGCGTTGAAGCGGCGCGTGGGCTTGTGCGCGAAAAGCGCCCGCAGACCTTGATGTTCGCGAGCACCACAGGCCCGTTTGCCGACCGCCAGCAAGCCGGCATCATTGCCACCGCCCTCTCGCTTGAGGGCGATATGCGAACGCTCGATATGACCTCTTCGCAACGCGCAGCGCTCGGCGCCCTCAGCCAAGCCGTTGCATCTGTCAACGAAGGCTCGCGCGACATTCTGCTCGTGGCATCCGACAAGCGGCGCGCGCGCGCGCGCAGCCCAGGAGAGCTTGCTTGGGGGGATGGCGCCGTATCCGTATCCGTCGGCTGCGAAAATCCGCTGCTCGAAGTGCTCGGAAGCGGTATGAACAGTGTTGATTTTCTCGATCACTACCGGGCGAGCGGCAAGGATTTTGACTATGACTGGGAAGAGCGTTGGATTCGCGACGAAGGCTTCAGCAAAATCGTCCCTGAAGCTATTTCGCGAGCGCTTGCCGATGCTGGCATCGCCCCTGAAGAAGTCGCGCACTTTGTGCTGCCGAGCACCATCTCGCGAGCTGCGCATCTGGTTGCGCGCGCAGCAAACCTGCGACCTGAGTCGATTGTTGACAACCTCGCCGCTTGCCTCGGCGAAACAGGCGTCGCGCACCCTTTGTTCATGGCGCTCAATGCGCTTGAAACGCGCGTCAAGCCGGGAGACTTTCTGCTTGTATGTAGCTTTGGCAGCGGCTGCGAAGCAGTGCTCATGCGGGCGACGGAGGCCGCCGCGAAATATACGCCGCCAATATCTGTGCAAGACGCGCTTGCGCTCAAACAGCCGGAGACCAACTATTTCAAATACCTGTGTTTTAACCGCTTGCTAGAAGTCGAAGAAGGCAAACGCGGCGAGGCGGCTGAATTTCAAACATCCCTGTCTGCGAGCTATCGCAACCGCGACATGCTGCTTGGGCTTGTAGGCGGCCGCTGCACACAATGCGGCACGGTGCAGTTTCCTAGCGCACGGGTGTGCGTCAATCCGCAATGCCGCGCCACCGACACGCAAGAGCCCTATTCCTTTCGCGACGAACCCGCCAAAGTCTCAAGCTGGTCGGCGGACTATCTGGCGTTCACGCCCAATCCGCCATCGCACTATGGCATGATTGACTTTGTGAGCGGAGGACGGCTTATGACTGATTTCAGCGATCTCGAAGTTGGTGACATAGACGTTGGCATGGCAGTCGAGATGCGCTTTCGTATTAAATCGATGGATCATCCGCGCGGCTTGCCGCGATACTTTTGGAAAGCGGTACCAGCGCGCGCTCGCTAAGACTAGATTCACAACACAGCACCACACAAGAGGACACTTCACGATGGCACAAGGCATTAAAGACAAGGTCGCAATTCTCGGCATGGGCTGCTCACAGTTCGGCGAACGCTGGGATGTGGGCGCGGAAGAACTCATCGTTGAAGCCTTTGATGAAGCGCTTGAGGATGCCGCTATCGACCGCAGCGAAATCGACTCGGCGTGGCTCTCGACGGCAATGGAATTTGTCAATGTGGGACGTAGCGGGCTGCCTTTGAGCATGTCGCTGCGGCTACCCAACATCGCCGTCACGCGCGTCGAGAATTTCTGCGCATCCGGTTCAGAAGCCTTCCGCGGCGCGGTGTATGCGGTCGCATCGGGCGCCGCCGACATCGCCCTTGCACTTGGTGTCGAAAAACTCAAGGACACAGGCTACGGCGGCTTGCCGGGCGGTGCATCAGGCACCTTGTCGCCCTTGTGGTCGGCCACCGGCTCAGCACCAGGCAGCTTCGCGCAGCTTGCGAGCGCGTATCGCGCCAAGCACGGCATCGAGAAGAACGATCTGAAGCGCGCCATTGCGCACGTGTCGGTGAAAAGCCATGCCAATGGCGCCAAGAACCCCAAAGCGCATCTCAGACGCCCAATTAGCGAAGACGACGCCATCAACGCGCCATTGATTGCCGAACCGCTTGGTCTCTTTGACTGCTGCGGCGTGAGCGATGGTGCGGCGGCGGCGATTGTGACAACGCCGGAAATCGCTCGCCGGCTCGGCAAAGACAACATCGTCAACGTCAAAGCCTTACAGCTATCCCTTTCAAACGGCTCTGAATCCGGGCATACGTCGTGGGATGGCAGCTACTTCCATACCACCCGAATCGCGGCATCCAAGGCATATGCAGAGGCTGGCATTCGCAAGCCGCGCGATGAAGTCAGCATGTTTGAGTGCCACGACTGCTTTTCCATCACCGAGTTCGTCACCACTGAAGACTTGCAGCTTTCGCCAGAAGGCGGTGCGCTCAAAGATGTCATGGACGGCTTCTATGATGCCGACGGGAAAATTCCATGCCAGATTGATGGTGGCCTCAAATGCTTTGGCCACCCAATCGGCGCATCTGGCATTCGTATGCTCTATGAAATGTACCTGCAATTGCAGGGCAGGGCAGGGCAGCGGCAATTGCCGAACCCCAACATTGGCCTGACGCACAATCTAGGCGGCGCGCCCAATCAGAATGTCTCGGCTGTGTGCATTGTCGGCGCCGCCTAGCGCGCTATTTTCGACAAGCACGCTTCAAGGAGCACGCGGATGGATTTTTCATTTAGCGAGGAAGACCGCGCCTTTCAAGGACAAGTTCGCGAATGGCTCGCGCAAGCTTGGCCAGAGGAAGTGCGGCTGCGCAAAGCCAAGACGGCAACAGGCCGAGTCTGGCGCGAAGAGCAAATTCGCTGGCAGCAAGCACTCGCAGAGAAAGGCTGGGCGGCGCCCAACTGGCCGGTCGAACATGGCGGCGCAGGCTTCACCCCGACGCAAAACTACCTGTTTGACTTGGAGCTCGCGCGCGCTGGCGCGCCAAATGTGCTGCCGTTTGGCATCAACATGGTGGCGCCGGTGATCATGAAGTTCGGCACTGAAGCACAAAAACAACGATTCCTGCCTGACATCTTGCATAGCCGCATGTGGTGGTGCCAAGGTTATTCCGAGCCTGGTTCCGGGTCAGACCTTGCATCTCTGTCAACCCGCGCCGAAGATAAGGGCGACCATTATCTTGTCAACGGCGTCAAGACTTGGACGACGCTCGCGCAACACGCCGACTGGATGTTTTGCTTGGTGCGCACGTCAAAGGAAGGACGCAAGCAGCTTGGCATTTCCTTTCTCTTGATCGACATGCGATCACAGGGTGTCGATGTCAAACCGATTATCACCATCGACCAGCCGAGCGAAGGCTTGCAAGAAATAAATACGGTCTATTTTGAAGATGTCAAAGTTCCCAAGGACAACCTTGTCGGCGAAGAAGGGCAGGGCTGGACGTGCGCGAAGTACTTGCTTGAGTTCGAGCGCGGTACGGCGTATTCGCCGCGGCTCAAAGCATCGCTTGAGCGCTTGAAAGACATCATGCAGAGCGAACCGCTGGCGTCAGACGATGCCGATGCGTTTCGACACAAGGTTGCTGGCATGGAAATCGAAGTGCTAGCGCTAGAGTTCACCGAGCTTCGTATTCTCGGCGCATTGGCGGCTGGTCAGAACGTTGGCCCGGAATCATCGCTGCTCAAAGCGCGTGGCACTGAGTTGCAGCAGCAGGTCTCCGAATTGTGGGTCGAATACTCTGGCTACTACGCGCTGCCAATGGATGGCTCGACACCTTTTGAGGGCGACAACTTTCAGCCTGTCGGCCCGGAGTGGAGCAACGGTGTCGTGCAGTCCTACTTCAACCTGCGCAAAGTGTCGATCTACGCAGGTTCGAACGAAATCCAGCGCAATATCATGGCGAAGCTTGTGCTCGGTCTTTAGTGTGTCCTCTCACCCTGCCAAGGCACGCTAGGACGAGTGAAGCCCAACTGACCGAATTGCTACTGCTTTCGGTCACGCCGGAGTATCATCAGCGCATGAAATGCTATGAGCTATTTGCTGATGTCTTTGGCTTACGACGCTGACTCGGAACCCACTGAACTGAGCACTTGGCGCCTGCCGTTTGCGTGGTCAAAGCGTCATCGAGTCACGCTCGACCCTGGCAAGCGAGAAGTGCTGTATGTGAAGGATGCCCACGTCTCGGCGTTGGCCGAGGCTGTCCGCCTCGCCGGCCCGCGCATCGCATTGCGCGCACTCGACGACGACATGTTCAGCGAAGCCTTGTCAGGCATCTACGAGCGAGATGCGGGCGAAGCGCAGCGCATCGCCGAGGACGCTGGAGAATCCCTCCTACTTGAAGATCTCGCGCAAGCTGTCCCCAATGCCGGCGACCTGCTTGAACAGGAAGACGATGCCCCGATTATCCGCCTCATCAATGCCATCTTCACCGAAGCCTTGCGGCGTCAATCGAGCGATGTCCATATAGAAACCTTTGAGAACGATCTCGTCGTGCGGCTGAGGGTGGACGGCCAGCTTCGCGAAGTGCTGCGTCCCAAGCGTGCGCTCGCACCCTTGCTCGTCTCCCGTATCAAGGTCATGGCCGAACTCGACATCGCCGAGAAGCGGGTACCGCAGGATGGTCGCATTTCGCTTCGCGTCGCCGGACGGGAAATTGACGTGCGCGTCTCGACCATGCCAACAGCGGAAGGCGAGCGTGTTGTGATGCGGCTGCTTGAGAAGCAAGGTACGCGCCTGACTTTACCGCATCTTGGCATGGCCGCGCAGGATCTGAATCGGCTTCGCTCACTCACCAATCGTCCGCACGGCATCCTGCTCGTAACGGGCCCAACAGGGTCGGGCAAAACGACTACGTTGTACGCAAGCCTCTCGGAGATCGACACATCGAGCTTGAACGTGCTGACCGTTGAAGACCCAATCGAGTATCAACTGAGTGGCATTGGCCAGACACAGGTCAACCTCAAAGCCGAATTGAGTTTTGCGGTCGGACTGCGCGCCATTTTGCGGCAAGATCCAGATGTCATCATGGTGGGAGAGATTCGCGATACCGAAACGGCGGATATCGCCATTCGCGCCAGCCTCACCGGCCACCTCGTGCTTTCGACCTTGCATACCAACACCGCCATCGGCGCGGTGACGCGCTTGGTGGACATGGGCATCACGCCGTGGCTACTCGCTTCGAGTTTGAGCGGCGTCATGGCGCAACGCCTTGTGCGCAAGCTCTGTCCGAGCTGCCGAACATTGCAGTCGCCGAATGCGCGTGAACGAGAATTCATTCGCGCTTCTGGCGGCGATGAAAATACACAAGTCTGGCACCCTGTTGGCTGCGAGAAGTGTGCGGGCGAAGGCTACCTCGGACGCACAGGCATCTATGAACTGATCGAGTTCGATCAGACGCTACGCGGCCTCGTCCATGATCAAGCCTCGGAATCAGATCTTGAGCAGGCCGCGAGGAAAAACTGCCCATCGATTCGTGATGATGCCTACGCTAAAGTCAGGGGCGGCCTCACAAGCGTAGACGAGGCTATTCGCGTGACAGCAGAGGTCTAAAGTACATCACATGGCCCTCTTCAAGTATTCTGCAATCGATCCAGGTGGACGTCGCAAGAAAGGAAGCCTACAGGCAGATTCACCTCGCCAAGTGCGCTCGCAGCTTCGTGACCAGGGTTTCGTACCGCTCGATGTCACGCTTTCGCGCGCACAAGGCGCCGCCAATGCGCCGCGCTTCGCCAACTTTTTTTCGCGCCTCTCATCACTCGAACTCGCGGTGGCCACGAGGCAGATGGCAACGCTGCTAAATGCAGGGCTGCCCATTGAAGAGACACTGCTCGCAACGGCCCGGCAATCAGACCGAACCCGCACCAGGAACATCTTTCTCATGGTGCGGAGTAGGGTGCTTGAGGGCCGCTCGTTGGCACAATCCCTTGCTGAGCATCCTCAGTCCTTCGAAAGCATTTATGTCTCCGCCGTCGAAGCAGGCGAACGCGCTGGCTACTTGCCGGGCATCTTGAGCAGCCTCGCTGAATACACCGAAGGCCGCCATCAATCGATGCAAAATCTCTCGATGGCGATGGTCTACCCGATGATGCTGTTCTTGCTGTCGCTTGCGGTGGTGGCGGGTTTGCTTGGCTATGTCGTACCAGATATGGTGGCTGTGTTCGAGCGCACCGAACAATCGCTGCCACTGATCACCCGTGCCTTGATCGTGGCCAGCGACGCGGTGCGAGAGTATGGCCTCATAGCGCTCTTGCTTGTGTTCATTGCTGCGATCGGTGCTCGCATCGCCATGCGGCAACAGGCCATTCGCCTGCGGCTTGATCGACTCGTGCTCCGCACACCACTCGTTCGCCGCGTCTCGCGCGGTCTGCACACAAGCCGCTACGCCAATACGCTTGGCGTGCTGACTTCGAGCGGCGTGCCACTCGCAGAAGCCATGTCGATCGCAGCGTCCGTTGTCAAGAACAGCGCCATGCGCACTGGCTATCATGAAGCGACACGTCGCGTCACCGAAGGCGCTAGCTTCGCGAGCGCACTCAAGGAAGTCCCGCATGTGCCGCCGATCATGGTGCATATGGCGGCAAGCGGCGAGAACAGCGGCCAGCTTGACGCCATGCTCGTTCGCGTCGCCGAATATCAGCGCGAAGAGTTTGAGAGAATAACGAATACACTCATACGACTCTTCGAGCCAGCCATGCTGCTTGTCATGGGTGGACTTGTACTGACAATCGTCCTCGCCATCCTGCTACCCATCACCCAGATGAATCAATTTCTCGTATGAGCACAAACTGCACATCCCGTCTGTCCGAGCAATTTGAAGATCGACAAAAGGGCTTTACCCTCATCGAAATACTCCTCGTGGTGGTGATCATCGGTATATTTGCCGCGCTCATCGTACCGAACCTCGTCGGACGCGATGACCAGGCGCGTATCGTTGCAGTCAAGACCGATTTGCAGTCGGTCGCCAATGCGCTGCACCTCTATAAGCTCGATAACTTTCGCTATCCGTCAACAACGCAAGGCTTGGAGGCGCTCGCAAGCAAACCGGAAAGCTATCCTGAGCCAGCTAACTATCCTTCAGAAGGCTATTTGAAAAAGGTGCCAGAAGATCCTTGGGGGTCACCTTTTCGCTACGCCGCGACCGGCGGCACCTTCGAGCTGTACTCGCTTGGTGCGGACGGCGCACTCGGCGGCGAGGGCTTTGATGCGGATATTTACTACAAAGACCTCTAAGTCCGCTCGCTTGCTCGATCGCGGCCTAGGCTTCACCTTGATCGAGCTTTTGGTTGTGGTGGCCATTCTCGCTGTGCTCGCCTCGCTGATCACGCCAGGCTTGGGGGCAGAGCGCCGGGTTGCCTTGCACACGGAATCTGACCGACTGACTCGTGCAATCGAACTTGTGCGCGTGAATGCCGTCAGCTCTAATCGGCAGTGGGGGCTGCGGCCGGGCGCACGAAGCTATGGCTTCGAGTATTTTGACGCTCGTGCGAATCGATGGCGCAAGAGCGAAGCGCAGCCGTTCGCCGCCTATGAGCTGCCTACCGGATTTGAACTGACCGCTAGTGCCGATTCGCGCGCGCTTCAATTCGGCCGAACGCCAAAAGCGCCCGCGGTGCTGATTCTGTCGAGTGGCGAAATGACACCTTTTTCAATTGAACTCTTTTCGCCCCACTCGCAAAGCACTTGCCAGATTACTTCTGATGGCATGGCGCGCACGGAATTCTCATGCACTTAAGCAAAGCATTCACCCTCATCGAAATTCTCGTCGCATTACTCGTGCTCAGCATTGCCATGAGCATGTTCGGCAATGCCACGAATGGTTCGCTGCGCTCGCTTGAGCGTATCGAAACCGGGCGCGTGGCCAGTTGGATGGCGAGTAACGAGCTAGCTTTTGCGAGGCTTGAGCGACGAGTCAAGGACACGCCCATTCAAACTGGCCGTCAACAGCGTTTCGTACAGATGGCCGGACGAGAATGGGAAGTCATGCGTACCGTGCGTCCAACCTCGCATCCGTGGTTGAGGCGTGTCGAAGTGCGCGTGCGACTCGCTGAATCCGACTCTTTTGATGACGGCAGAGCACAACTGATCGGCTATGTCGGACGCTATTGATGAACAATAAAATTCATCAAAAACAAATAACTGCATTCACACTTCTCGAAATGCTCATCGCACTGGCGATTTTCAGTATCGTCTCGTTGGCAGCAGGCGCGTTACTCTATCAAGCCATTGAAGCGCAGCGTGTTGCAAAAGAGTACGGCAATCGCATGATTGATTTAGAGCGTGGCGTTTCTCGCTTGAGCCGCGATTTGCTGCAATATGTACCTCGCGAGGTGCGGGACGAACTCGGCGATTTGACACATTCGCTGATCATTCATCCCAACGAGATTGAATTCACTCGAAGGGGCTGGGCCAACCCCGCGAAGCACGCACGAAGCGATATGCAAAGAGTGCGCTACCTGGTCGAGGACGGCGCCTTGCAGAAACAGTATTGGGGCATTTTGGACCGTGCCCCTGACAGCGCAGCGTTCACTCAACGCCTCGCTGAAAACGTGACTTGGGTGAGCTTTGAACCCATTACCGAATCTCAGCTATTGCGCGGCGATACCTTTGTCTCAGTTGAAGACGAAGCAGAGCCAGCGATTGGGGTGCGCATCACCATGCACCTCGCTGGTATCGGCGAGCTGGTTCGCGTGCTCGACCTGCCACAAAAGACGCCCGCAGAGCAGGGCGACAGCAACCAACCTGCGGACAGCGAGGATGGCGATGCCAAAGTGGAGATAACGCAAGATGATGGCTAATCGAATTCCGCAACCGCATTCAAGAAACGACCTCGGCGTCGTGCTCATCAGCGTACTCGCCATCACTGCAGTCATTGCCGCGATTGCTTGGCAGATGGTGTCTCGCCAGAGTGTGGTGCTGGCGAGCGCAAGCGGTGCGAGTTTCGCCCTTCAATCCCAAGAATACTTGATTGGCGCAGAGCAATACGCACGGCAGCTTCTCGCTGAAGATTGGCAAGATGAGACATCACGCCTCTTTGACTCTGAGGCAGAAGACTGGGCAACGACCCGCATACCTTTTGAAATCCCTGGCGGCACGATTGAAATTCGCGTGTGGGACATGCAATCGAAATTCAACCTCAACGCTGCCGACACTCAGCCAGAAGCGTTTCAAGCGCTGCTCACACACTTTCAAATGCCTGTAGAAATTGCCTCCGAGTGGGGCGATTGGATTGATGAAGATCAGGCATCAAGGACACCTGGCGCTGAGGATATGGAGTTGCTCTTGCAAGTGCCAGCCCTGCGAAGCGCCAATACACTTGCGGCAGATGTGAGCGAGATTCGTTTCCTGCCAGCCATGCAAGGCACCTACAATGACGAGTTTGGGAAGCTGCTTGTGGCTTTGCCAAGCATCAATCTAGAGATCAATATCAACACCGTCGAAGCGGCACTTCTTGAAGCACTTGGATTTCAACCGGCGGTCGCAGAAGGCATTGTTTCTGGCGAGCGAAATTACCAGCGCATCGAAGATGTGGACCTGCTTGAAGCAGGGGAGGGCAGTACCTACTTTGTCACCACAAGCCGCTTCTTTGCAGTCTGGGCGCAAGTTGAAATTGGCGATAGCCGCGCCCGCATGGAAAGTTATTTGTATCGCAGCCCGCAAGACGGCACGATGCACCTGATCGGTCGAAACTTCGAGAGCGTGTGATGCTCATCATCTGGTTCGATGAATTGGGCACGCTCACGCGCGCAGATTTGAATGCCCGTGAATGGCGCTGGCATCGGATAGCCGCCAATGGCACGAGCCTCGCCGAAGAAGGGCGAGCAACACTTCAATCCATTGCCCAGATGCTCACTTCCAAGCCGGACGATGTCACCCTCTTGCTGCCCGCGCGTGAATGCTTGCACCTGACGCTCACCGCCCCGCCGATGAGTGCCCGCAATCTCGATCTGGCCTTGCCATATTTGGCCGAAGAGCACCTTGCCGAACCTGTTGACGTTACGCACATTGCGCCGGGAGAGCGTCAAGGCGATCAAATTGCCGCTTTTGCAGTTTCGAAGACGTTGCTACGTGAACTACTCGACCTCCTTGCGCAGCATGACATCGCACCAGTCGCTGCTTATTCCGATGCGAGCTTGATTGATACGCAAGTGGATAGCCGCGAACGCGGATGCCTCATGCTCGACGGCGCTCGCATGCTCATGCGCGGGGCACACATCTCACTCGAAGCTGATTGTGCTGACTCGCCCGTGTTTCTGCCCGCCTTGCTCGCACGCTCAAGTGAGCATGATGAAAGCGATGCAACCATGCAAGTGCTCTGCGCGCCTGATTGTGACGTTGCCCCTGAGATAATCGAGGTGCTGCACAGCCTCGGTGTCAAGACGGCGACTGTCGCACTGACCAGAAGCCCACTCTCTACATTGGTATCGAGCGGGTTTGCTTCGGCAACTAATCTTCTCGTCGGTGAATTTCAAGCATCTTCTCAGTCAACGGATAAGCGTCAATGGCGCTTTCCGCTTGCGCTCGCAGCTTCGCTCCTTGCACTCGTGCTCATCACAGACGTAGCACTCGGCATCATTGCGCAGCGTCAGACGAGTAGCTTGCAAGCACAAGCAATCGAAAAGCTTAGTGGCAGCATGGATTCTGAAAAGATTATTCAACTGGTCAACCAAGAGCAGGGTGGTGGAGGCCAAGAAACCTCATATTTCATAGATTTGGCAGTCGCACTCTCGACAGTAGTGAGTGCTCAGAACGTGACGCTCAAAAGCCTTTCCTACCAGCAGGGCAGTCGCGCACTTGATGTCGAGGTACTCGTCAAAAACTATGATCAACTCGATTTGTTATCAAACGAAGCACAATCAGCATTCGCTGAGGCCGACATGCTTGGCGCAACTCAAACTGATGATGGTGTACGTGCCAGATTCCGACTTTCAGGGCTTTTGCAGTGATTCGTATGCCTTTGCTAGGAAACGCTATCGCAAGCGCCTACGCGATCGCAAGCAATTGGCTGCGCTTGAGGAGCGCAAGAGAGCGTTGGCTGATCTTGCTGACGTGTTCTACAGTGCTCATATGGATGCTCTGGGCAGGTGTGTTTTCACCACTTGGTGCATGGCGCGATGGCATGGAGCGCGAGGCAGCGCAGTGGGAGCGACGGCTGCAATGGATTGAAACCAAGCCACGCACACAAACCCAAAGCAGGCTTCGGCCGGGTGTGTTGACTGCGTCGATTGGAAACTGCGGGCTGAAGCTTCTTCGCGTCAATCAGGAAGGCACGGCAATTCTCGTAACGCTGCAAGATCAATCCTTTGCTTGCGTGCTTGAGTGGCTTTTCACTATTGAGCGTGAACACGGCATTGCCGTCGAGCAGCTTCGACTGCAAGCTGGAAGTAGGCCAGGCAGCGTCAGCGGCACGCTGCGATTTTCTGAATAGCGTATGCGAGGCCAACATCGTCAGATCTGCTGTTCCATGCTTTAATTTTACATAATATACATTATGCGAATCTCTATACAGGCAGATCCACCAAGGGCGCGCACGGATGTGCGCCTCTAACCGTCGTGAATAGTCGTTCTGTCTTTCTTGATCAAGCGGTACGTCAACTCATAAATGCCAGGACGAGGTCCGATGGTGACGATTTCCAAGCAAGTGTCGTCTCTCATGCGATATATGATCCGGAACCTTCCGATTCGATAGCTCCACAGCCCATCGAGTTCAGCCGTCAACGGCTTGCCGCATTCGCTACCTTCAAGAATAGCCGTCAGCGCCGCCCTGATACGACGTTTTAATCCTGGATGGGAATGGCGGATATAGTCACGAATGGAATCCGCCAGAACGACGTTCATCCTCGGCCTACCGCTCGTCTTCAAAAAGCTCGTCGAGGTTGTAGCGCTTGCCCAAGCCCGCATCTAGCTCCATAAGTCCTTGCCGGATATCTTCCATCAACACCTTGTCCGATTTGACAGCTACAGTTTCTCGCAGGCTTTCGAACTCATCCAAACTGACAAGCACAGCCGCAGGTGCGCCATTTTTGGTGATGACGACTTCCTCTTCGGTGAGCAGCACGTTTTCAATCACCGCGCTCAATTTCATTTTCGCTTCGGATAATGAGAGAATTTTCATGAAGACTTATATAGAGGTAGACTAGAATTCAGACCATTATGCGGCAAAGCTTAAGACAAATCAATCCGACTCGGCCGGGCTGTCCCTACGCTTTGCAAAGCGAATGCGCCCTACCCCTTCCGATGCGGAATTGTTCTATAGTCTGAGTGCCACACCGCACTGGCCAAGGATTTCAATATATGAGCGTTATGAACACAAACGCGGGATATGGCTGGCCTGCACGCATGTTGCACTGGGTTATCGTCGCGCTGATTATCGCTCAATTTGTGCTCGCCAACATGGCTGAATCGGCTGAATCACGGATGGAGATGTTTGTGCTGTTCGCACGGCACAAGTCGGTCGGCCTCACTATTTTTGCGCTCATGCTTATTCGCCTTCTGTGGCGCTTCGTCAATACGCAGCCACAATTGCCATTGCGCACACCCATTTGGCAAAGGCACATCGCACAGACAACCCACTGGCTCCTCTACGCCCTGATTTTCGCGTTGCCGATCACCGGACTGCTCGGCTCGGCGGCGAGCAATTTCCCAGTGACTTGGTTCGGCATCTTCACAGTCCCTGCCATGATTGGACCGAACGAAGCGCTCGCCGACCTCTTTCACGAATTGCACGAAATCTTCGCGGTCGCACTTTTTATGCTCGCGCTACTGCATGTGCTCGCCGCGCTCAAGCATCATTTCTTTGACAGAGACAATGTGCTTCGGCGCATGATCAGACAGATCAATTAATGTCAAGAAATCTTCAAATCACGCTTTTTGCGATTGGTGTATTTGGTATTTCTAGCGCCATTGCGAGTCCAGATGTATGGCACATCGACTATGAAAAAAGCAGCGTCAACTTCTTTGCGCAGCAAGCCGGTGCTGAATTTGAAGGGCGCTGGCGCACATGGGATGCCGAAATCCGATTTGATCCCCAGCAGCTTGATACAAGCCATGCGAGCGCACGATTTCACGTCGAATCGGTTGATACGCGCGATGCCGAGCGCGATCACACATTGCGAGATGCCGAATGGTTCGATAGCGAAGCCCACCCGATCGCACACTTTGAGACTCAGTCTTTTTCGGCGATGCCAGATGGCCGCTTCAAAGCAGATTCAATGCTGACGATCAAGGCACTTTCCATGCCGCTGACTTTTCACTTTCGCTACAGTCAAGAAGCCAATCAAGTCGTTCTTGAGGGTGAAGCCAAGATTGATCGCCTTGCTGCCGGACTTGGACTCGGAGAATGGTCTGACACCAGTTGGATCGGCCAATTTGTGCAAGTGAGAGTCATGCTTCATGCGCTCGCCAGGAAAGACTGAGGACACTATTCAGTACGCATGGAATTTCGTGGCAGCCACATCCTCTCGGTCGATCAATTCGGACGCGATGATGTCGAGCGCGTTTTCGAGGTGGCTCGCAAGATGCTGCCTTTCAGCCAGCGCGAGAGCGTGACGCGCGTCCTTGAGGGAGCCGTTCTCGGCAATATCTTCTTCGAGCCCAGCACTCGCACGCGCATTTCATTCGGCAGCGCATTTAATCTGCTTGGCGGCAATGTCCGCGACACCACCAGTGAGGAAAGCCTCTCGCTCGCCAAGGGCGAGAATCTGCACGATACCGCAAGCGTCTTGTCTGGCTATTGCGATGTGCTCGTGATGCGACACCCCAAAGCTGGCGCTGTCGCCGAGTTCAGTGCGCAAAGCCGCGTGCCTGTGATCAATGGTGGCGATGGCGCCAACGAGCATCCATCGCAAGCGCTGCTTGATCTTTTCACGCTCGATCAAGAAATGCGCGCCAAAGCAAAATCCGTGGATGGCATGAGCATTACCATTGTTGGCGACCTTCGATTTGGCCGCGCCGTTCGTTCACTCTGCGGATTGCTGTCGGTATTTGATTCGCTCGATGTGCGACTCGTCTCGCCGAGTCAATTAACGCTTCGTGAGAACCTGAAAGAAAAACTAAGAAAACAAGGTCATGAAGTGAGTGAATTCGATTCGTTAGAGCCTGCGCTGGCAGCCTCGGATGTTGTCTATATGACGCGGATTCAGACAGAACGCTTCGCCTCTGCGGACGAGGCTGATCTCTATCGAGGCAGGCTTCGGCTTGACCGCGAGACCTACGAAGCTTGGTGCGATCCAGATACGGTCATCATGCACCCCCTGCCCCGCGACTCACGCCGTAAGGCGCGCGAGCTTGACGAAGATCTGAATCCCAACCCCAATCTTGCTATTTTCCGCCAAACGGACAACGGGCTTGCGGTGCGCATGGCGCTGTTTGCGCTTGTGCTTGATGTGGCGAACAAGTTCGAGGAAAAATCGAGAGCAGTGCCTTGGCATACGGGCGCAAGAGCGTGAGTCAGGCTCACAGCGAAGCTTCAAACTCAGGCAGCACCTTGAAGAGGTCCGCTACGAGGCCATAGTCGGCCACTTGAAAGATCGGCGCCTCTTCGTCCTTGTTGATAGCGACAATGACCTTAGAGTCCTTCATGCCAGCGAGATGCTGAATAGCACCCGAGATGCCGACGGCAATATAGAGTTCTGGTGCGACAATCTTGCCCGTTTGACCCACCTGCATATCGTTTGGCACGAAGCCTGCATCCACCGCGGCACGCGATGCGCCAATCGCTGCGCCGAGTTTGTCGGCAATACCTTCTAGGAGTTTGAAATTCTCACCATTTTGCATACCGCGACCACCAGAGATGACAACGCCTGCAGCAGTCAACTCAGGTCGCTCGGATTGGCCGAGCTGTTCGCCAACAAATTCTGAAACGGTGTCGATCTCGGGCAACTCGCACGCTTCGATCGGGGCATGCCCGGCCTCGCCTTCCACGGCATCAAAACCAGTGCCGCGCACAGAGATCACTTTAATTGCATCATTTGAGCGCACAGTGGCGATGGCATTGCCAGCATAAATGGGGCGCTGAAAGGTATCCGCGCTTTCCACACCGATGATATCCGAGATTTGCGCAACATCGATCTGCGCGGCGACGCGCGGCAGAAAGTTCTTGCCTGTGGTCGTGTGCGCAGCGAGCACATGCGAAGCCTTGCCTGTCAGGCTTGTCACCAAGTCCGCGAGTGGTTCGGCCAATTGATGCGCGTAGCGCGCATCGTCAGCAACAAGCACCTTCGACACGCTAGGCACTTTGGAGGCTTGCTGCGCAACCTCGGCGCAGTCCGAACCAGCCACCAGCAGCGTGACATCGCCGCCGATTTGGCGCGCGGCCTCAACGACGACGCACGTCACCGGCTTGAGGCTGTCATTATCGTGCTCTGCAACACACAAAATGCTCATGAGATCACCTTGGCTTCGTTCTTGAGTTTATCGACGAGTTCTTCAACAGATTCGACCTTCATACCAGCCTGTCGCTGCTCAGGCGGCGCCACGCTCAAGACATCAAGGTGCGCCTTCACTTCCACGCCAAGGTCTGCAATCGGCACCGTATCCATGGGCTTGCGCTTGGCTTTCATGATGTTGGGCAACGAGGCGTAGCGAGGCTCGTTGAGCCTGAGGTCTGTCGTGATCACCGCTGGCAAGCTAATGCGAACTGTTTGCAAACCACCGTCTATCTCGCGAACAACCTCGCACCGGCCATCTGCAAGCGTCACTTCGGACGCAAATGTCCCTTGTGGAAGGCCAGCGAGCGCCGCGAACATTTGCCCAGTCTGGCTGTTATCGCCATCTATGCTCTGCTTGCCGAAGATCACCAATCCAGGCGACTCGCGGTCATAGACGGCTTTCAGTGCCTTGGCGATAGTGATCGGCTGCAAATCCTGTGGCGCCTCAACCAAAATCGCCCGATCTGCGCCTAGCGCCAGGCAGTTTCTCAGTTGCTCCTGACAATTGCTTGCACCGACGCTGACGGCGACTACTTCCTCAACAACGCCCTTTTCTTTCAGTCTCAAGGCTTCCTCAATGGCGATTTCGCAAAATGGATTGACCGCCATTTTGACGTTGGCAAGGTCAATGCCAGAGCCATCGCTCTTGACTTGTACCTTGACATTGGCGTCAACGACGCGCTTCACTGGCACCAGTGCTTTCATACGCTTCTCAGTGTCTCCTCAATTGGGTTGGTGGGTTGGCAGGCCAGTCGCGAGTTTGAGAACCGACCCAAGATCAAACAAACGAATCATTTTGGCGTGAAAGCGCGTCAGAATCAAGAACCGATTGTGCCGCTTCTGCCCATGCGATACTAACGACTTGCGAATTTCAAGCAGGTCACACACAAATGGATCAAGTCAAGCGAGAGAGTCTAGAGGCCGATGTGCTCATTGTCGGCGGCGGGCCTGCGGGCCTCGCCGCTGCCTGCCGCCTCATGCAGCTCGCAGCCGAGGACAATCAGGAACTCATGGTCTGCCTCGTCGAAAAAGGCTCCGAGATCGGTGCGCACATTCTCTCGGGCGCCATCCTTGAGCCGACCGCGCTCAATGAGTTGTTCCCAAACGCATCAGAACAGGGCGCGCCGCTCAATAATCCTGTCACTTCCGAAGACATGTACTTTATGACCTCGAAATCCTCAAGCATTCGGGTGCCGCACTTCCTATTGCCAAAGGACATGACCAACGAAGGCAATCATGCCTTGAGTCTTGGCAACATGGCGCGTTGGCTTGGGGAGCAGGCCGAGAACATGGGCGTCAACATTTTTCCCGGATTCGCCGCAAGCGAAGCAATCATCGAAGACGGCAAAATTGTCGGAGTGCTCACAGGTGACATGGGGGTTGACCGCCAAGGCGAACCGAAGAGCGCCTTTCAGCCTGGCTATGAGATCCGCGCCAAGTACACGCTGTTTGCCGAAGGCTGCCGCGGACACCTTGGCAAGCAGCTAATCGAGAAGTTTGATCTTGCCAAGGATGCGGACACCCAGCACTACGCCATCGGCCTCAAGGAGCTTTGGGATGTGAATCCGGACAAGCATGCGCCAGGTCGCATCATTCATTCTCTAGGCTGGCCGCTCAGTTTTGGCCGCAGCGCAACAGGCGGTGGATTTCTCTACCATCTGCCGAACAATCAAGTCTCACTCGGCTTGATTGTCGATCTCAGCTACAGCAATCCGCACTTGTCGCCTTTTGATGAGATGCAGCGCTGGAAGCAGCATCCGCTGGTCTCAAGCATCTTGCAAGGTGGCGAACGGCGCGCGTATGGCGCGCGCGCGATTGTCAAAGGCGGTTTCTACGCCTTGCCAAGGCTTGGACTCCCAGGTGCGCTACTCGTCGGCGACGATGCCGGCTTCCTGAACCCCTTGAAAATCAAAGGCAGTCACACGGCAATGAAGTCCGGCATGGTCGCCGCCGAAGCCCTGTTTGAATCCTTGCAGGCAGGCACTGACGGCGGTATTGACCTATCGTCACGCTATGCGGAACTGGTGCGCGAATCCTGGCTTCACGACGAACTGTATCGCGCCCGCAACTTCGGCGGCGAGGTACACAAGCTCGGCACACTCGTTGGTTCGGCCGCTGTATGGTGCGAGCAAGTTCTGTTTCGCGGTCGCCTTGGCATCAAGGTGAGCGACCACACGCCAGACCATGCGACGCTCAAGAGCGCGAACAGCGCGCCTCGAATCGATTATGCAAAGCCAGATGGGGTGATCAGCTTCGACAAATCTTCGTCTGTGTATCTCTCCAACACTAACCATGAGGAAGATCAGCCATGCCATTTGCAGCTCGCCGATGCCGAGTTGCCAATTCGCGACAACCTGCCGACCTTTGATGAGCCAGCGCAGCGCTACTGCCCTGCCGGGGTCTATGAAGTGGTCGAAGCCGAATCAGGCCCGCAGTTCGTCATCAATGCGCAAAATTGCGTGCACTGCAAGACCTGCGACATCAAAGATCCAGCGCAGAACATCAACTGGGTAGCGCCGGAGGGCGCTGGCGGGCCGAACTATCCGAATATGTGAACACACCCAAGCATGCCTCAAGCTACGCCCTGCCCTGCCCGCTCAAGCCGATGAAACACACCGAAGCTCCAAATGCCGAACCAGCCCTGCTGTTCGGTCAATTCATCAGCCAAGCGAAAGTGCGCCGCCCTTGAAAAGCGCGCCATCAAGCCATCGCGTACATCGACGCACGGACAGGCGCCCTCGCCGCTTGGGAGCGGCTGCATGAAAAGCTGGCCTGCGTACCTCACCGCCACCCATTCATCAACGTTTATGCACACGGCGAGCCGCGACTTCTCGCCGCAACCGTCGAGCTCAAAGTCCACAACGCGAAAAGGCGTATCCTCGACCTCGATCACAGCTTTCTCAACAGGCGTCACCAAGAAGTGGCGCTGCCCCTCGCAGCGAAGCAGCGATGCAAACAGCGCGACCATTTCACTTCGCTTGATTTCGCACCCTTGATGAAACCAGCGCCCGTCGGCATTGATGCGCATGAACGATTCGACTTCGCGGTTCGGATGCCATGCCGAGACATCGGGCGCGCTTCGCGCCTTCGTTGCGTCGAGTAGACGGTCGATGAGGTCTGCTTTTGCTTCCACAAGATGTATTCTACTCGCGCCGCTTCGCTTGAAATACGCGCCGCACTCGCCCATGATTCTTGATTTGCGCCTCGCAATACCGACATGAAAATCGTTTCATTCAACGTCAACAGCATCCGCAAGCGATTTCACCAGGTTGCGGCCTTGCTCGATAAGCATTCGCCTGAAATCGTCGCGTTTCAGGAAACGAAGGTCATCGATGCGGAGTTTCCCTTTGACGACATACGCGAGCTTGGACTGCCGCATATCGAAGTGTTCGGGCAAAAGACACATTACGGTGTCGCCGTGGCCTCAACGATTGCGCCAAAGACCGTTCAGCACGGATTCGACTGGCGCGAGGCCGACCAGCAGCGCCGTTTCCAAGCGCTCACCTATGCAACAGACAAAGGCGAGATTACAGTGCTGAACGGCTACTACCCGCAAGGCGAGGCGCGCTCCCATGCGGTGAAATTCCCCGCCAAGCGGCAGTTCTACGAGGATCTGCTCAAATTCCTGCAGGCGCGCTGCTCGCCTGATTCGCTGCTGCTCGCCCTCGGCGATATGAATGTGGCACCCAATGATATCGATGTGCAGATTGGCGAAAAGAACGCCTTGCGCTGGCTGCGCACCGGCAAGTGTGCGTTTCTGCCTGAAGAGCGCGAATGGCTCGATACACTGATGGGCTGGGGGCTCATTGATTGCTACGCGCACATGACGTCTGATGAGAACCGCACCGCAAGCTGGTTCGACTACCGCACGCGCGGCTTTGAAGACGAGCCGAGGCGCGGGCTGAGAATTGATCTCCTACTTGCGACGAAGCCGCTGCTCAAGCGGCTCAGGCGTGCTGGCATCGACCTCGACATTCGCGCCATGACCCAACCTTCCGACCATGCGCCCGTGTGGTGCGAATTCGACCTATAGGCGCTCCGCTTATGACGCAACCAAGTGCGGGCGCTTCATCGCCGCGCAACTATGTCCTCGGCATTCTGGTCGTCGTCTATGTATTCAATTTCGTTGATCGGCAAATCCTGTCGATCCTGCTCGAACCGATCAAGCTTGAGCTTGCGCTCACCGACACCCAGCTCGGCTTTCTCTCCGGCATCGCCTTCGCGATTTTCTATGCCACGCTCGGCATGCCCATTGCGCGCATCGCAGACAGGACTTCGCGCACAGGCGTCATCGCAGTCTGCCTATCCTTGTGGAGCCTGATGACCGCGCTTTGCGGGCTCGCAACCAATTTCGTCCAACTGCTGCTCGCGCGTATCGGCGTCGCCGTCGGCGAAGCAGGCGGCAGCCCGCCAGCACATTCCTTGATCTCGGACTACTTTCCGCCCGAATCCAGAGCCACTGCGCTTAGCATCTATTCGCTCGGCATTCCGATTGGCACCATGTTTGGGCTCTTGATCGGCGGCTGGATCAACGAGTTGTTTGGCTGGCGCCTCGCATTCATGGTGGTCGGGCTACCCGGCATACTGCTCGCGATCATCTTCAAACTGACGGTTCGAGAGCCAGTACGGCCCGACGTTGCGAAGGCTGCGGCGAACACTTCGATAGCGCTCGTTGCGCGCTATCTGTGGCGGCAGAAATCCTTTATGCATCTCGCAATCGGCGCAGCCTTGCACGCATTCGTAGGCTATGGTTTAGTGATTTGGAATCCGGCGTTTTTCATTCGCTCGCATGGCCTTGAGACTGGCGAGATTGGCACCAATCTCGCCCTTATCTCCGGTATCGTCGGCGGTGTCGGTACTTTTTTTGGCGGCTGGATTGCGGACAAGCTCGCCCCTCGCGATCTTCGCTGGTACATGTGGGCACCCTTGATCGGGCTTGTGATCACGGTGCCCTTTCTTGTCATCGTGTATCTGCTTGATTCGCATGTATTCGCGTTTGCTCTCTTTACGATTCCGACATTCTTCGGCTCGCTCTACCTTGGCCCCTCATTCGCTGCGACGCAGAGCCTCGTGCCTGCACACATGCGCGCTGTCGCCGCCGCTGTGCTGCTGTTCATCATCAATATCATTGGCCTCGGTCTTGGCCCGCAGGTGGTCGGCATCATCAGCGACCTCCTGCACCCAACATTCGCATCCGAGTCTCTGCGCTATTCGCTGATCATTGTCGCTGTGCTCAATCTCATCGCTGCGATACACTACTGGCAAGCCGCAAAAACGCTAGTCGCTGACTTTTCTCGCGCTGAAAAGAATTCTTAACCCCCATGTCAACTTTCAATCGCGCTGGTCGCGACATCTATTTTGAGACACACGGCGAAGGCCCTGCCCTCATGCTTTCACACGGATTTTCTGCCACTTCAAGGATGTGGACAGGACAGCTAAGTGCGCTATCGCAAGTATGCAGCGTCATCCTCTGGGATATGTGTGGCCATGGTCAGTCTGATTCACCAAGCGACGCGAGCGTCTACAGCGAAGCCGAAACCGTGGAAGACATGAAGTGCCTGCTTGACCAGCTTGGGCATCGCGAGGCGATCATTGCAGGTCTCTCGCTCGGCGGCTACATGTCGTTGGCTTTTCATGCAACCTATCCTGAATACGTCCGGGCGTTACTCATTTTCGATACCGGCCCCGGCTTCAAGCGCACAGAACCTCGTGAAGCTTGGAACGCACAAGCGCGCTCAAGGGCCGACCAATTAGATGCGCAAGGTCTCTCAGCCCTCGATTCGATGAGCATAGAAATGGCGAAGAGCCAGCATCGCTCTGCATTTGGCTTGGCCATGGCCGCACGCCATATGCTCGTGCAGTCAAACGCTCGTGTGATCGAATCTCTGCCAAGCATCAGCGTGCCCACCCTTGTGCTCGTAGGTGAACAGGACACTCCCTTTATCGCCGCGACCGACTACATGGCGAATAAGATCCAAAATGCCGAGAAAGTCGTCATCAAAGGCGCGGGGCACGCGGCAAATATAGATCGCCGTCAAGCGTTTAACAAAGCTGTCCTTGATTTCCTAAAAGACAATCAGCTTGCTTGATCGGTACGCTCGGAAAGCAACGCTTGCACTTTCGAGTGAAGTGCTAGCAGACTCTTCCGAGCCGCGTCTGCAAAATCCTCACCCTTGCTTGCGCTTGCAATCGACCTTGAAGCATTGATAATGAGGCCGCCTTTTGGCGTGCGCGCCGCCTTGATCACCTGTGACAAATCCCCACCTTGCGCACCGATACCCGGCACCAGCAGCGGCATGTCCCCAACAGCGCCTCGGATACGCGCGAGCTCCTTTGCGTGGGTGGCGCCCGCGACGAGCATGAGATTGCCTTGCGTGTTGGCATCCACAACAGCCCGAACGACCCGCAAGTAGGTCGGATCGCTTTGCGGATGATTTTGCAGCCATTCGGCGTGCGGATTGCTCGTCCGACACAACACGAACACACCTTTGTCGCTTCGCTCAGTGAAAGGAGCGAGATTCTCCAAGCCCAGATATGGCGAAACTGTCACCGCATCGGCCCGGTAGCGATCAAACGCCTCAATAGCGTAGGCTGTGCAGGTCTCGCCAATATCGCCACGCTTGGCGTCGAGAATGACCGGCGTTTGGTGATGAGCGTGAATATAGTCAATCAACTCGACAAGCACGTCTTCATGTCCGAATGCAGAAAACCATGCGATCTGCGGCTTGAAGGCGCACACCTTGTCAGCCGTCGCATCGATGATCGCTCGGCAAAATGAGAAGCTCGCCTGTGCGCCCTCGCCAAGATGCGGCGGCAAGGCTTGCGGGTTCGGGTCAAGGCCGACACACACGAGGCTCCCGCCCCGCCACGAAGCTTCGATTTTGCTAAGGAACGAGGTGGTCGGCATGTGGCGAGTATAATGCCTGCCCTCAGCGGAGGGGTGGCAGAGCGGTTGAATGCACCGGTCTTGAAAACCGGCAAGGCGAGAGCCTTCGAGGGTTCGAATCCCTCCTCCTCCGCCACAAGAACCTCTGTCGCTTGATAGCCATAGGGCGTTCAATCGAATCGGGTATCAAACTGTACGGGTGCGTGGAAGCCACTATATTCTCAAGCATCCGAACAGAAGCATGATCGTGTTGCCAATGCACCGAGGAGCCGTCAAGATAGGCATCCTTCTCGATGCAATCGAGCGGGCTGGCGTGTCACCAGAAGAGTTTGAAGAATTGCTGTGAGGTTAAGATTGTGGAGTATTCAGTTGTAGTCCATGAGGCTGAAGAAGGGGGTGTCTGGGTAGACGTTCCGGCGTTGCCCGGTTGCTACTCCCAAGGTGAATCGGTCGAAGAGGCTCTCGGAAACGTCAGGGAGGCCATCGCCTTGTACCTTGAAGTTCTAAGGGATGAAGGAAGGGCGGCCCCTAGGGATACTGATGTGGTCTATCAGATCAATGTGGCTGCGTAACACCTGACCATTTCATTCAATCGAATCGGGTATCAGACTGTACGGGTGCGTGGAAACCACCATGTTCTCAAGCATCCGGCTATATTTCGATAGATGAAAGGGTGAAGTAATCATGGCTGTGAAGGTCACAGCATCTGACAGGCTGTATTTTAAGAAGCTTGGTGAATTGAATCGAGAAGTGAGGTGCTCCCCATTCCCTGGACAGTTCGAGGGCGGAAATAAGGTATGCTCCGGTGTCTCGCGATGATTGGGACGGGGCAGCCCGGCCGCTATATTTGGAGCGGCTCGGTCGGATTGATGTTGACAATTATCTTCGCCATGTCGGCATCAATACCGATTGCTGGCATGTCCGGCGCGCATGTGAGTGACGATGGCGCACCTTCACAGTGCGGCAATCAGCGTCAGCCCTGCCGCTGCAATGGCTGCTGCGATCAACGCGTATGGAATTTGCGTCAGTGCGTGCTCCATCACCCCGCAGCCGCTGCCTTGCGCTGACAGCACCGTCGCATCCGAATAGAAGCAGGCGTGGCTGCCAAACGCGCTTGCGGAGAGCAGCGCACCAATGGCGAGCGGTGCGCTGACGCCGACATTGGCCGCGAGGGGGAGGACGATGGGAATGGCGATGACGAACACGCCCCAGCTCGAACCAGTGGCAAAGGAAATGAGCGCCATGGTTGCGAAGACGAGCACCGGCAACAGCACCGGCGTCATGTACGGTGTCACATTTTTGATGACATACGGCGCGAGTCCGAGCAGGTCATTGACCTCTTTGAACATGAACGCAACAACGACGATGGTGAGCGCTGGCACCATCATTTTGATGCCATCGAGCACCGCATCGAACATGTCTGCCCACGCCATCAACCGCTGCACGCCGTAGAGCGCAATGGTCACAGCTACTGCGAGGAGCACGCCGATTTGCACATCAAGATCGAACCACGCACTGAATCCAAGAAGTGCGATGATCGGCACTAGGAAGTGATACGTCGAGACGCGCGGGCCGTCTTCAGACAGTTGCGATGTGTCTGGTTGGTTGTCAGATATGTGGGTTTCGTTAGCCATTTTTGCTTTGACGCGCTTCATCATGCCGAGGTCGGGCACGCCGCCGATAGCGACAAGCGGCACCATCAAAGCTGCAATCCAAGGGTAGAGCATGTATGGAATCGCACTGATATAAAGCGACATCCCCTCGCCTGCCAGCGCCACATCTGATGCTTCGAGCACGCCCGCAAAGAACACCGCCCATGTAGAGATTGGCATCAACACGCAAATTGGCGCGGCGGTCGAATCCACGACATACGCGAGCTTCTCTCTTGACACCCCGAACTTATCCGTGACCTTGCGCATAGCCGAACCCACCGCCAACGCATTGAGGTAATCGTCAATGAAGATCAGCAACCCCAATGCCCAGGTGTACAAAAGCGCGCTCTTGCCATCTTTTGCGCGCGCCGCGAGCATATGGCTGAAAGCGTTGGTTGCGCCCACTTGCTGGAAGAGTGCGATCAGACTGCCCATGAGCCCGCACCAAGTAGGTTCGGTCGTCAAAATTTCACCAACAGAAGAGCGGTTTCGGGGCGCTCGCTATCAAGCAACTGAAGAGAGGAATTGCGGAGAATTTGCTGCGGAGATAATGGACGATTGTGTGTGCGGCCTCTGCCGTTATCTAGTTCAGGAAGACCTAAGAAGGCATCAGATACTGTCGTTGGGACAGCAGTGACACAAAACATGAGCACCGTTGTGTGTCCTTGTTCTTCTCTGCCGTAGTGGACGGATAGTATAATTGACTCGTTTTTTTCTGTGGTGGGCGTAGCTCAGCGGTAGAGCATGAGGTTGTGATCCTTATGTTCGTGGGTTCAAATCCCACCGTTCACCCCAGTGTTCTTCAAAGGTATTGGACAAGGGTTCGAGATGTGAACAAGAGAATTCTTTTTCAAAAAGGTATCGATTGGGATGAACCAGTCGATAGTTCTGATTACGCAAATGAGTTGATGCGAGTCATGGAAGAAGAGAAAGCGAAGTTGCTCGATCATGGTCGTTAAATGTTTGCGATTGATACAAACCTGTTGATGTTTGCTTCTCCAAGAAGACTTTTGTCTGGCGCAGTGAAGTAGTCGGCCAGTACGATCTTGTCATTATGAACCCGCCTTATCCTCATCGAGCGGCTGTGGCGGTCGCTGAAATGCGAGTGCGTGTACCTGCACGAGTTGGAGGACGGTCGGCATGCGGGCGGGCTGCCCCGACCCAATCATCGCGGGATACCGGAGCTTGCCGGACAGCCATCATGCGCGTAAACTTTATTTCCAGAGGGCGTTCATTCACCGGAGCACACCTTATTTCCGCCCTCGAACTGCCCAAAGAATGGGAAGCACCTCAGACTATCTGTGTCGCACCGTCACTCTCGATTGTGCATGTTGTCAATCTTCTCTCGTGCACGTTTCACATGCGTATAGATCTGATTTCTTTGCTCTAGTACTGTCAGCACTTCAGGCAATCGATCATTCATATCTATGAATTGCGACTCGAAGCATCCGTGGACTCTTTCGAGTGTCTCTCGCGCAGCTTCTTGCTGAGTTGATGTATCGATAGGTGTTTTGTGTAACGAATCCATTATCTCTGCATAGAGTGTAATGAGATGTGCATAGCGACCACCCGCACGGCGACAACTATCCATAAGCTCTCCCTGCACCTCATAATGAGCAACATGATCTGCTTTTGTATATCCGTTGAGTAATGCGAGTAACGCTGCTTCTTTCTCGTGACCTGCATCACGCGCTTGTTCACTCAATGCGCGCATGTTGTGGGTTTGTTGAGGGTCAATGCCAAGTTTCATTAACACTGCCTTTGCGAGCCTTTCTGCGCCATCCGCGCTATCGCTCACGAATTGTGCACAATCGGCAAGTTCATCATCCTTATCGTGCGTACCTGCTGCAAGACGAGCAAAGGCTTCTGCCGCAGATTCTATTCGCTTCCGTGCGTTAATGACGTGTCTCCTGAATAAATCAATGTCCATCTGCAATGCTCCTTTATTCAGTTCCTTGAGATCATAGTCACCTGCAATCAATATCCCGTCCCTGACAATTGCGCGATGCAGAGTCCCTAAGTAGCACGCCCTTTCACGCAACGCGGCATCAGAAACCACTGCAAAATTGATCGCATGCCCATTGACCTGAACATCATCAGGCTGTGAATCTGGTCGCCCTGAAGTGATGATCGCGATATCCCAATCGCTGTGCGCACGCCAATCATTCCGCGCTCTTGATCCGAACAAGATTGCGGCATCTCCCCCGATACTGCGTAATGCAGATCTGGCGCTGTCCTGAATATAGGTTGGAAGAGATGTATCGGCTTGATAATTCACCGTCTGAACCATATGCGAAAATTGATTTTTATCGCTGTTGTTCTCGTAAGGTTGATTATATCGGAGTGGTTCATGGGTTTTGATGAACAGTATAGACGGGCCTCTAGCAGCCTGCGCCGTAGAAACCCGTAAGGGATAATGCGAGGGCTGGGCAATTGAGAGCGAAGGGATGCCGACGACGTTTCGCCCGTACCAGCCTGACTAGGGGCTGCTGCTGCCGGAGGGCCTGCGTGAATGGCTGCCGGAGGGTCATCTGGCGCACTATGTGGGGG
>JAPYNO010000092.1 GCA_028283025.1 Pseudomonadales bacterium
GGCAGGCATGCGCCGCTTCGTCTCGTCGAGCACCGGGATGGGGGACGAAAAGGTCTCTGTTTCCGGCCCGCAACCGCAACCATCACCGGCTGAAATCGAATTTTTCAGGATCGACTAATAAGTTTCCAAAGCTACGCCAAATCTTGGACCGAACATCTGTCTTGAATCGAGATTTGTATTCGATCTACGCCCTCGGGTAGAGCAAGACATACCGAGATCACCTTGGATTAAAAGTAGAAGAGTACAGAACTGAGAGAATCGAAAAAGTCTATTTTTATCATCGCTTACGGTCTATATTGCACTCCCTCTATCTGCCAACATGCTTTTTTATACGCAGGTTGCGTGAATGTTGTTGAGCTAGTGTTTCTTGAGGGGAGCAAGGGCGAGGGCATTGTGTAAAATACGTCAGTTGAAACTTCACCTACTCAGCAATCAAGAGAGCATCCCCAATGTCCGTATGGTCAACAGTGGCAGCCAATAGATTTATTCGAAAGGCCCGAGAGGATTCGAAATATCTGACTCATATGCAGCTTCAAAAGCTTGTGTATATTTGCAATGGCTGGTCCCTCCACTTTTTGAACCGTAGTTTGACAATTGATAAACCTGAGGCATGGCGATTTGGCCCCGTATACAGGTTGTTGTGGAATCGGCTTAAATATGCGGGGAATGACCCCATTACAAGAGAGATTCCCAACGACGAAATTCTTCCGTATTCTGCTGCATCAATTGGAATCGACTTGGATGATGAATTTGATGTACTTGTTCAAGAAGTCTATTCCGCCTATGGAAAATTCGAAGCGTTTGAGCTTTCAGCATTCACTCATGCGTCACATACTCCTTGGACACAGGTCTATCGCAATGGTTCTGGAGAAAACGCGGTGATACCGGAGCGGTTAATCCAAGCGCATTTCCAAGGTCTTGTGAATGCCGCTTGAACGAGACAAGCGAGAGGAAATTCATTCCGTACTTGATCGTCTTGCGAAAATTGACACGGATAGCAATGTAGATTCAAAAGACGAAAAAGACGCGGAGAGAGTCTTGTCTACTGTTCAAAAACCCGCTGGAGTAAAAAGGATCAGGACGTTTCCCATTTCCGAACTTTCCGACCAACATCGCAGAAAACTATAGCGATGTGCTGCGTGACGAATTGTGTAGAGACGTTCAATAGCTGAATACTTTAGGTGGTGGTGTGCGTGTATTCGCGCCAATATCGCCGGACTAGGGTCTTACGAAAGCAGACAAGACACTACTGTAGCGTCATGGAGTATGAAAAAGCATGTTGGCGGAGAGGGAGGGATTCGAACCCTCGATAGGTGATTAGCCCATACTCCCTTAGCAGGGGAGCGCCTTCAACCGCTCGGCCACCTCTCCGTAGGGACTTGCTAGGGCACTCATCATACTTGAATCTCACATATTCAGGCACCATGCGCCGCAGAGCTATAGTGAAGGCTCAGGCTCGGAACGAGCGCCTATCGCCCCCTGCTGACTGACGCCCCGAATGGTGACCCGATTCACGTGCAGCCCCGCGTTCATCCTTGAGACCGGGCTCTAACACTTCGTCTCGATTCACTTGTATCTCGCGCGGAGCATCAATGCCGAGACGCACTTGGGCGCCCCGAACAGAGAGCACCTTGACTCGAATTTGATCTCCTATAAGCACTGACTCTCCGAGTCTTCGTGTGAGTATGAGCATAATTGCTTCCTCTAAATATGTTCAGCGTCCGTTTGCGAACGCTTATGTGTCAAGCCCGAAGGCGGAATGCACGCAGCGAAGACCGAGCTCCAAGTATCGCTCGGCGATCACGACAGAGATCTTTATTTCAGAGGTGCTGACCATCTGAATGTTGATGCCTTCCTGCGCGAGCGCCTTAAACATCGTGGTGGCGACGCCTGCGTGTGAGCGCATGCCAACTCCGACAACAGAGAGTTTGACAATGCCATCGTCACCAACGACCTCTCGCCCCCCCACTTGATCGCGCACTTCACGAACAAGTTGCATGGCCTGCGCGAAATCTCCGCGTCGCACCGTGAAGGTGAAATCTGTGCGTCCGTCAAGCGCCGTGTTCTGGACAATCATGTCCACCTCAATGCCAGCATCGCCGACGGGGCCGAGAATATCCGACGCAACCCCGGGCTCATCCGACACCCCAACAAAGGTGATCTTGGCCTCGTCCTTCGAATACGTCACGCCAGATACCAAGGGTTGTTCCATCACCGTCTCCTCGTGAGTAATGAGCGTGCCTGTGTTTTGATTATCATCTTCAACGAAGCTTGACAGCACCCGCAAAGGCACGCGGTGCTTGTTGGCGAACTCGACGCTTCGCACCGCGAGCACCTTGCTGCCCAAGCTCGAAAGCTCCTGCATTTCCTCAATGGTGATGGCATCAAGGCGACGCGCGTTCGGCACAATGCGCGGGTCGGCTGTGTACACGCCGTCCACATCGGTGAAGATCTGGCATTCATCAGCGCTCAAAGCATAGGCCACAGCCACCGCAGTGGTATCAGAACCGCCTCTGCCCAAAGTGGTGATCTCGCCATCGGGGCCGACGCCTTGAAATCCGGCAATCACTGGCACCACGCCGTCGTCGAGATCAGCGCTCAGCCGCTTGGTGTCCATATCGATGATACGGGCGCGCGTATGCGCATCGTCGGTACGAATAGCCACTTGCGAACCAAGATAGGAGCGCGAGGCATGTCCGTGCGCCTTGAGCGCGAGCGCAAGTAGTGCAATTGACACCTGCTCGCCAGTGCTCATCAGCATATCCATTTCGCGTTCGCCACCCTGTGCGCCAAGGGCGAGCCCTAGATCAATCAAGCGATCTGTTTCGCCAGCCATCGCTGACACCACAACAATCACATGATGACCAGAGGCAAGGCAGCGATCAATGCGCTTGACCACCGAATCGATACGCTCAAGCGAGCCCACCGACGTGCCGCCGTATTTTTGTACGTACAGCGCCATTAGTGTCCCATCTCCGCCCATGTGGGTAGCCGAGCGAGCGCATCCGCAAGCTTTGACGCATTGCCACCGCCTGACTGCGCGAAATCGTCGCGACCACCACCACGCGCGCCAATCATGTCGCCGAGATAGGCGAGCGCTTGTCGCGCGGAAAACTGAGTGCAATCAGCGCTACGCCCCGCGACAAGACGAAGCTTGCCATGTGTGGATTGCGCGAGCACCACGAGCGACGGCTGCCTGCACGCACGCACAAGGTCCATGAGCTCTGCAATCTCTATGCCTTCAACATCATTGACAATCTCACTCACATCTTTCGCGACAAGCCAAACGCCATTGACATCGCGACCACCCTCAGCAATATCCTCGGCAAATTTGCACGCAAGCCGCGAGGATACTGCCTCTAGCGACTTGCTTAAGCCCGCACGCTCTGCAAGCAAGGATTCGGTCTTCTCGGTGAGCTCGCCTGCGCTCACCTTCAAAAGCGCGCGCAACGATTCTATTTGGTTGCCCGTTTGCCGCATCCATTGGCAGGCGCCTTCCCCGGTGAGTGCCTCAATGCGCCGGACTCCAGCGGAAATTGCAGATTCTGAGATGATCTTCAAGACGCCAATATCGCCGGTGCGCGCCACATGGGTGCCGCCACAGAGTTCAACTGAAAAGCCATTCCCCATGTCAAGCACGCGCACCTGTTCGTCGTACTTCTCTCCAAACAAGGCGACGGCGCCGGAATCGATCGCCTCGTCAAATGATGTGATGCGCGTCTCGACACAGGAATTCTCACGAATGCACTGATTCACCATCGACTCGATGTGATCGAGCTCTTCTTGCGTCACCTGTTGATCGTGCGAGAAATCAAACCTGAGCCGGTCATCGGCGACCAACGAACCCTTCTGTGCCACATGTGTGCCGAGCACATTCTTGAGCGCTGCGTGCAGAAGGTGTGTCGCCGAATGATTCAAGCGGATATGCGCGCGCCGCTCGGCGTTGATCTCCGCACTCAGTTCGTCGCCGACACGCAGTGACCCTTCTTCGAGCACGCCGTCATGCAGGAATTGATCGCCACTCTTGCGCGTATCCGAGACACAAAAACGCACACCACTCGCAACGAGCAGCCCTTGGTCGCCCACCTGACCACCGGACTCGGCATAAAAAGGTGTGCGGTCAAGGAGGACAATGCCTTTCTCTCCGTTTTCAAGCTCGCTCACTTCTGTGATGCCGTCATCGCCCGCACGAAACAGCGAGATGATCCTCGCCATGTGCGCGACCTCAGAATAGCCAGTGAACTCAACACAGCGATCAGAAACCACGCGCTGGTCAAGATCGTCTGCAAACTTCGTCCGCGCCCGTCCGCGCGCGCGCTGCGCGCGCATCTCGCGCTCGAATCCCTGTTGGTCTACGCTGAGCCCGCGCCCGCGCGCCACGTCTGCCGTCAAGTCGGCGGGAAATCCATAGGTGTCATACAGTTTGAACACGACACTGCCGGGCAACTCATCACCATCGAGTGTGTCGAGCGCGTCTTCAAGGATGTGCATGCCCGAATCCAAGGTGCGCGAGAATCGAACCTCTTCGCGCAATATTGCCTCCTCGATATTGTCTTTTTTATCAATGATTTCTGGGTATGCACTTGATAAAGATTCGATCAATGGCGCGACAAGGGCGTGAAAGAAGGGTTCGCGCGCACCGCATTGATAGCCATAGCGAAGCGCTCTGCGAATAATCCGTCTTAAGACATAGCCTCGGTCTTCGTTTGAGGGCGCCACACCATCGCAAATCAAAAACGCGGTTGAGCGAATGTGATCCGCGATCACTCTTAATGGCACACCGCTTGGCTTGGCTTGCGGAAGAAGGCGCTCTGCTGCGGACATCAGCGATGCAAAGGCATCGATCGAGTAGTTGCCGAGCACGCCTTGCTTGATAGATGCGATACGCTCAAGACCCATGCCGGTATCCACGCCAGGTGCTTTCAAAGGTGTCAGCGCACCATCGGACGAGCGGTCGAACTGCGGGAACACGAGATTCCAAATCTCGACATAGCGGTCGCCGTCCTCGTCCTTTGACCCAGGCGGTCCGCCTTCAAGGACGTTGCCGTGATCATAGAAGATTTCAGAACAGGGGCCGCAAGGGCCGACATCCCCCATCGTCCAGAAGTTATCGGGATGATCGATGACCCTGTCTTTCGGTACGCCGATGCGCATCGTCCATAATCGGCGCGACTCGTCATCATCAGGATGCACCGTGACCCACAAGGCGCTTGCGGCGAGTTCAAGCTGCTCGATGACAAACTCCCAAGCCCAGGCAATCGCCTCTTCTTTGAAGTAGTCGCCAAAACTGAAGTTGCCGAGCATCTCGAAAAAAGTATGGTGGCGAAGCGTGTAGCCGACATTATCGAGATCATTGTGCTTGCCGCCCGCGCGAACGCAGCGCTGCGCGCTTGTCGCCCGCGTATACCCGGGACGCGAGCTGCCAATCAAAGCCTCCTTGAATTGCACCATGCCTGAATTGGTGAACATCAAGGTTGGGTCGTTGCTTGGCACGAGCGAACTCGAAGGCACGCGCTTATGACCGCGCGACTCGAAGAAATCGAGGAAAGCCGTGCGAATTTCGGCAGATGATCTCGGTGCTTGACGCATGATCTCGTGCGTGTGCCTAGCGCCCAAGCAAGGAGAAAATCATGTCAATCGGGAATCCGCGCCCAGCCAGAAAGCGCGCTTGACGATCAAACTCATCACTGTTGGCTGGAAGGGCTTCGCCGAACCGCTTTGCCTTCGCGAGTTCACCGACATCGCGCCACGAAAAAGCATCGGTGATCTCGCGGGCGAGCGCTCGCTCCACGCCTCGCGATTTTAGTTCCGCGGCCACCAGCAGCGGCCCTTTGCCGCGGGCGGCGCGGCTTCGTACCAGCGCCTCAGCAAAGCGCTTGTCCGAAATTGTGCCTTCTGAAATAAACTTGTCCATAACTTCACGAATGCGTGCGTCCGAGACGCCCTTGCGGGTCAATCGCTGGCGCGCTTCGCTGACCGAATAGTCGCGCCGCGCCAGCCAGCTGAGCAACCAGACTTCAGCCTTCTGATCCGCATCCTCCTGCACATGCTTCCTTCGATCCATTGTCTTTGAGCTAAGTGTTTTGGCTGGGCTGTCCGCGTCTTCTTAGCGTTCGCCTTGGTCGCTAGAGGCGCGCTGTGCAGTGCTAGGGATGAGCTTCTGGCGCAGCGCGCCTTCAATTTCCGCAAGCATATCGCCATGCTCGATGAGAAAGCTTGCGGCATTCATCTTGCCTTGCCCGATCTTGTCCTGCTTGTAGCTGAACCATGCTCCGGAACGCTCAACCAACCCTTCTCGAACGCCAAGGTCGATGACTTCACCGACACGAAAAATACCCTTCCCATAGAGTATTTGAAATTCGGCTTGACGAAACGGCGGCGCGACTTTGTTCTTGACGACCTTGACGCGCGTTTCATTGCCAAGGATCTCATCGCCCTGCTTGATCATACTAGTGCGGCGTATATCGAGGCGAACCGAAGCGTAGAACTTCAGCGCATTTCCGCCTGTGGTAGTTTCGGGCGAGCCGTACATGACCCCGATCTTCATACGGATTTGGTTAATGAAAACGACTAGCGTGTTTGAATTCTTAATGTTCGCCGTCATTTTGCGAAGCGCCTGGCTCATCAGGCGCGCCTGCAGGCCGACATGCGCATCGCCCATTTCGCCTTCAATCTCGGCCTTCGGCGTGAGCGCAGCCACTGAGTCGATGACAACAACATCGACCGCGCCGGAGCGCACGATCATGTCGCAAATCTCAAGCGCTTGCTCGCCTGTGTCGGGCTGCGAGATTAAGAGGTCATCCGTATTCACGCCAATCGCATTCGCATAGGTCGGGTCAAGGGCGTGTTCCGCGTCAATAAACGCGCAAGTGCCTCCGGCGCGCTGCGCTTGCGCAACCACCTCAAGTGTCAGCGTCGTTTTGCCGGATGCCTCCGGCCCGTAGATCTCGACGATACGGCCGCGTGGCAGGCCGCCAATACCGAGCGCGAGGTCAAGCCCGAGCGAGCCAGTTGAAATGGCAGGCACTGATACGGCTTCGCGGTCGCCAAGGCGCATCATTGATCCCTTGCCAAATTGACGTTCGATTTGATCAAGTGCCGAACGCAGCGCCTGTCCCTTCGAATCCTGTCTGTCTAGATTTCTTGTCAAGGAGGTGCTCCCGTGTGATCGCAGCGCACACTCTAGGTTTTATCAGCCAAGACCGCAAGACAATCGTTAGAATTTCAGCGTATACACTGCTTCCTTGTGAGACATTTCATGCGATTGACACTTTTTTCACTCTCTTTGCTCGTATTCCAACTGATGGCTGTCCCAACCTGGTCGCTCGAAGCGAGCATGGATATCGAAATCGAGGACGCCAAAATCAGGCGCATGCATGACGAACTTGGGATACCAGCCAATTACGCCGAGCAAAGCGGATTGCCAGCGCAAGCACCACCACTGTCGCTCGTCTCAGTTGGCAAGGACATGTACGGACGCGAACAGCGCCTCGCACCGCAGGCTGCTGACGCTTGGCGGCAGATGCAAGAGGCGGCGAAACGCGATGGTATGATTGTATTGCTCGTCTCGGCATTCAGGCCGCCTGAACTTCAGGCAAGCCTATTGCAGCGAAAACTTGACCGTGGCGAGAGCATTGAGCAAGCGCTCCGAGCTGTCGCCGCACCCGGTCACAGCGAACACCAAAGCGGGCACGCAATTGATGTTAGCTGCGCCGGATGCCCAGTGCTCGAAGCTGAGTTTGAACGCACGAAAACATTTCGGTGGCTGATGCAACATGCTGAATCGTTTGGGTTTTCCTTGAGCTATCCACGCGACAACCCGCATGGCATCATGTATGAGCCTTGGCACTGGTACCACACGCCTCAAGACGCTCCTTGAGCAGCCAGATACGATCTCCGCCCCAGAACTGCTCGCCCTCGAACACGAAGGTCGGCACGCCGAACACATGGTCTTTCTCGCCTGATTCGATCGCTTCCTCAAGCAATTTCACGCCGCGCGCCGCGGCGAATTCATGAAAATCCTGTGCGTCAAGACCGAGTTCTTGAATAAGAGCTGCCACTTCGTCCATGCGATCAATTTCAAGGCGGTGCTCGAAGAACCGCGCGAAGGCCTCACGGCTGTACTTGACGAACACGCCCTGCTCGGATGCATACAGCCCGCCAAGCAGGGATGCCGTCGAGTCGTAGACTTTGCGAGGTCCGCGAATGAGAAATCCGCCGCGACGGTTCGCGAGCCTGCGCGCATCCTGGTACGAATAGCGCACCTTCCATTCGGAATACATGCTGCGCTCTCCTTTGCCTTTAATGCGCAATAGGTAAGGCAGCCAACGAAACTCAATACTGTGCTCAGATATGAGATCGAGCGCAGGCTCGAATGCCAAATAGGCATAGGGGCTTTTATAGTCGAAATACGCCTTGACGACGGGGCGCTCTGTCATACAAACGTTCCTTCGTGTGATTGTTCTTCATGCAAGCTACGCGAATCGTCAACAAGCAGCCCGCGCAGCAGAGCCACGATTGTATCGACTGTTTCGCCGAGCTTGTCGGCATCAGCCTGTTCTCGCCAGTACAGCGTTGCGCCGTGTTGGTCTCGCTCAACGGCGAGCCAGCTAGCAGGGAAGTCAGCGTGGTGCTCTCCAATGTTGACCGCCGCCTCAGGGTCATCGCGGGTGACATAGAATGATTTGGTTTCGCCAAGCGAATGCGCAGCGTGCAGCCGGTAGGCTGCGCATTGGATCACCGGTCGCTTGATCACACCCCCGCTCGACACACGGTCATTTGCTGACGGCTGCGTATCTTCAATTCTGGTCAATTCCACCACGAGACCTCGCTGCCTTGCCAAAAGACGGAGCTTTGAGAGCCGTCGCTCACGCTCCCCCGGCATGAGCCAGAGAATGGGGCCGAAGGCGGCGATGAATAGAAGGGCAATTAAAATCCAGACCATGAGATGAAAGCAGCGTGTACGTCTGTCACAATATCGCCTCATCTTTATCGCAATCAAGGATGAGAAGGGAGAGTGTCCGAACTCAAGCGAATTCTTCTTGCGTCCGATCTCGCCGAAGATGCAAGGCTGGTCGCCCGGCGCGCGCGCATGATCGCGGATGCCTGCCAATGCGAACTGCACATCATTCATGTGATCGAGCCCTTCAGCCTCAACTACGGCGGCGAAATTTCCATCGACCTGTCATCCGTGCAAGATCAGATTCACGATCAGGCGACGGCGCACCTTGGCGACCTCGCCAGTGATTTCGGTATCGAAGCGCATTGTCGGCATCTCGTGTTCGGCACGCCCGAAGCCGAGATTCATAAAGCGGCCGATGCACTCGAGGTGGACTTGATCGTCGTCGGTACGCATGGACGCCACGGCATCGCACTCCTGTTCGGCTCACAATCGACGAATGTTTTGCATGGCGCCAAGTGTGATGTCTTAGCAGTACGAGTGCCTGACCGCTAAAGCCGGTTTCCTAGACGTTGAATTTCAAGAGAACACACAGCCCATGAGAGCAAGGACATTCGGCGCTACGCCATGCGCCACTGTGACCCTTATCGCAATCGCCCTACTCGCCAGCCTTGGCATCGACCAGGCGAGCGCGAACGTTGATGACGCGGCGAGCGCTCGTGAAACCTACCAAGCAGCCGTGAATGATTTTAATCGCCGACGATTCAGCGCATTCGAGGAAAAACTGAAATCCCTTGTAGGCCATCCATTGGCGGCGCTGCTTGAGCAGCGCAAGATTCGTCGAAATTTCAGCAAGTATTCCGCACAGGAGATTCTCGCGTTTCGCGAAACGCACAGTCCATCGCTCTTTGCAGAGCAGCTATTCAACGACTGGCTCGCGCATCTTCGCAGGCGCGGTGACTGGAAGTCGCTCGCCCGCTACTATGAACCACAGCGCAGCGCGGAAATGCAGTGCGCGTACTTACGAGCGCTGTACAACACTGGCCAGCGCGAGAAGGCTTTTGAACTCACGCCGCGCTTGTGGGTGGTCGGCAAGTCGCAGCACGAGGAATGCGATCCGGTTTTTGATGCCTGGCTTGCGAAGAAGCATCATACGCAAGCCCAAGTCTGGGACCGACTTTCACTCGTCCACACGAGTGGGCAGCGCGGCCTCGGCAATTATTTGAGGCGATTCGTATCCGCAGAAGGCAAGGCCATGGCCGAAGAGATGGCGCGTGTGCATCAGCGCCCGTCACGCCTCTCGACCACGTCAAGATACGCGCGCGACACGCTCGCGACGAGGCGGGTGATCATGCACGGCCTTGGCCGAATGGTGTCAAGCAACCCAGAAACCGCCATCTCACTGTGGAAGCAATACAAGGCTTCCCACAGTTTTGGCGACGAAGAAGTGAAACGCACCGAAACAAAGCTCCTCAAAGCGCTCGCGCACCTTGACCGGACTTCACTGCTTGCGCCAGCGAAGCAGCTCCCGATCATCGGCGATGCGCGCGTTTTCCGCGAAGTGGTCTTGTCGCTAATGCGCCAAGGTGCTTGGGAAGCGGCGTTCGATCAGCTCGCCGACGCTTCTCCAGATTTGCTCGGCCTCGACACTTGGCGCTACTGGCTGTGGCTCGCCGCCGAACACCACGACGCGCTGCCGCCCGAAGACCGGCAGATCGCTATCGAAGCCGCGGATGCGCTCGCCAAGGAGCGAGGCTACTACGGATTCCTGATGGCCATGCGACTCGGACAATCGCCAAGCTACGACCACAAGCCAATTGCGCTCGGAGAAGCCGAGCTCGCGCGCTTAGAAGCGCTGCCGGCCGCTGCCAGAATCATCCATCTCTATTACCTGGGCGAGGAATCCATGGCGCGGCGCGAGCTCGCGCATGTCGCGCAAGCGCTGGCATCTGCTGATGCTCGTCTGCTCTTAAAGCGCGTGTGGGAAATGGGCTGGATCAGCGATGCGATGCTCAATGCCATGCGAGGGCGCGCAGAAGACGATTTGAACCTGCGCTTTCCGCTCGCCTACGAGCACCTTTACCGTCAGGCTGCGACGCGCACAGGGGTGTCCCTGCCGCTACTCATGGGACTCTCGCGACAAGAAAGCCTGTTCCGCGTCAATGCGCGATCATCGGCCGGCGCGCGCGGACTCATGCAGCTCATGCCCGGCACCGCACGCGAAGTAGCGAGAAAGCTTGGACGCTCGCAGCCGAGCAGTTCAGACCTCTACCAGCCGGAACTCAATATCGCGCTTGGCAGCGCCTACCTCGCCGCCCGATTAGCTGAAGGCGATGGCAATCGAGCGCTCGCCGCTGCCGCCTACAATGGCGGCCCCGGCAACCTGAACAAGTGGCTGCGAGCCTACGGCAATCAGCCGCTCGACCTTTTCATCGAGTCAATTCGCTTTTCTGAAACGCGCGAATACGTGAAACTCGTCTTGTCTTTCAGTGCCATCTATGCGTGGAAGCTTGGTGTGGATGCGCCTTTTCTGAACGAATCCGAAATTGAGTTCGGACGAGGCATGAAGCCGAAGGTTGCTATCGCGATGCATGCTCAGCCGTCATGATGGTCAATCGCTTGTCTGACAGCACGCGCTTCGGAGCCGCCGCTTGATCGACATCGGTGCCAATCTCAGCCACAAAAGTTTCGCGCGAGACTTGCACGATGTCATGCAATCTGCCATTGATGCGGGCATCGACCGCATGATCGTGACTGGCACGAGCCTTACAGAGAACGAAAAAGCGCTCGCGCTCGCCAAGAAATATCCTGACCTGCTCGCCTGCACTGCGGGCGTGCATCCGCATCATGCGGACGAGGTATGCGCATCATCCGGCTGGCTCGATACGCTCGCACGTTCAGCAGAAGCACCCAAGGTCTGCGCGCTTGGCGAAACAGGGCTTGATTATCATCGCGGATTCGCATCACGCAAGAACCAGCAGCGCGTGTTCGGTGCGCAGCTCGATCTTGCCGAAACTGTGAAGAAACCTCTGTTCGTGCATGAGCGTGATACCGAAGGCGCGCTTGCAGACATGCTGATCGCGCGAAGTTCGAGCATCGCCGGCGCGGTTGTGCATTGCTTCACTGGCACGCGCAGGGATCTTGTTCGCTATCTTGATGCCGGTTTTATGATCGGCGTCACTGGATGGCTGTGCGATGAGCGACGCGGCGCACGCCTGCAAGAACTCGTGAAATGCGTACCGGAAGATCATTTGATGATTGAAACGGATGCGCCGTATCTCACGCCGCGCAACATGCCGAAGCCTTTTCCATATCGAAATGAGCCAGCCAATCTCGTCTGGATCGTCAAGAAACTCGCCGAATTGACGGCACGCGAAGCGGCACAGATCAAATTCTCGACGGCAGAGAACGCGCGTCGCTTTTTTTCGCTTGGCTGCTCGTCCGAAGCATGAGCGCAAGGCGGCTCAGCACTGGCAATGTGCGCTACCCCCTGCCCGTTTCAGGGCCTATCCGCTGGCGGCATGAAGGCAGCGACCTCATTGCGAGATTCGAACTTCCGCCGCTTGCGCGAGACAGCCTGATCGTGCCGAGCTTCAGTGCCACTGGCAAAGGCTGCCACTGGTCGGCCACTTGGCACTTTCGCAATGGCGACAAGCGCTGGCAGCTTGATACTGTCCCGGCGCCTTTGCTGGACGACCAAGACGAAGCGCATGAAGGCGCCTATGTCGCGGCAGACATCGATTGCTTCATCACCAAAATGGATGTCGAGGTGAGTTTTCTCGAACTGCGTTTGCACGCGAGCGAAGCACCTATCGATGCCCTCATCGTGATCGCAACGCGCGCCTTTTCGAGCCAGGCGATGAGCGCTGGAGTGCAATCTACGGATGCGATCAATGTCCCTTCTTTCAGTCAGATGCAAGCGCCGCCTTCGATGCGCAGGCGCATTTGCTCGCCCACCTGCCTTGCCATGGTCATGGGGCTTGATCAGGAAAGCGCCGCGAAATTCACGGACGAATGCTACGATACGGCGCGGGGTATCTATGGCATTTGGCCGCGCAACATCCGAGCCGCCAACGCGCGCGGCTTCACCGGTGCAATTGAGACTTTTGAGTTGCTTGACGACGCCGCGCCATTGCTGCGAGTCGGCACGCCTGTGATCGCGAGCATCAGGTATCGGCAGGGACAACTCAGCGGCAGCGCAATCCCTGCCACATCCGGCCATCTCGTGGTGCTGCGCGGCTTGAGCAAGCGCACAGTGCTGGTCAATGACCCAGCCGCGGCTTCCAAGCAAGACGTAGCGCGCGAATATGATCGCGAAGAATTTGCCCGCGCCTGGCTTGGCAAGCGCGGTGTCGGCTATGTGCTGCAGAGGGCATCATGACGCGCATCACCGCGCCAATGGGAAGTTGGCAATCCCCGCTCGATGCCGATGTCATCGCCGCAGGCGCCGTCCACTTCCATGAGATCCAATCACTCGGGGAAGACATCTTCTGGCTCGAATCGCAACCGCAAGAACAAGGCCGTGTGACGCTGATGCGAAACGGTCAATCGATATTGCCGCCGGGCTTCTCGGCGCGCTCACGGGTGCATGAATATGGCGGCGGCAGCTATCTTGCATGTCCTGTTGGCGCCTACTTCGTGAATTTCTCCGACCAAGACCTGTACGAGCTTGACAATGGCGACGGGGCGCCACGCCGCGTGACGCACTCGGGCAAATCGGAGCGCTATGCGGATTTCTGCCATGTGCCCGACACCAGCATCGCCATCTGCGTGTGCGAAACCCACAATGACGATGGCATCACCAATCGCCTCGTCGTCATCGATCTTTTTGACGGTGAGATCAAGACCCTACACGAAGGGCACGACTTTTACGCCGCGCCGAGATTGAGCGGCCACAAACTCGCATTCGTTGCGTGGGACCACCCCAACATGCCATGGGACGCCACCCTGCTCTACCTCGCTGAGTTTGACCGAAGGGAGCGGCGGCTAGAGAACGTGACGATCATCGCTGGCGGCGATGGCGCAAGCATCATGGAACCTCATTGGGGTGAGAAGCGCCTCTTTTACTTGAGCGATGAGAGCGGCTGGTGGAACATCCACAGCCTTGACTGTAGCTTTGAAGCTTCAGTCTCCAGCATCTTGCACGAAGCGCATGAAGAATATGGCGGCCCGCATTGGGTGTTCGCAGCGCACACATTCGCGATTATCAATGATGACCTCCTGATCGCACGGCGCATTCGGCAAGGCGAGGAATCCTTGGCGATCATCAAAGGCGATGGGACGCTCACCGAATGGCACAGCCGAGCTGGGAGCTACGACTCGCTACACTGGCACGAGTCGAATCACATGCTGCTGTGCGTGACCGGTACGCCAGAGCGGGCGAGTCGTATTGAAGCGCTGATGCCATCGGGCGAGCATGAAGTCATCGCTTCTGCTGCGCGTCTTCCGCAGAGCGAGCACTGCGCAAGCGTACCTGAGACGGTTATGTTCGAGTCTAACGGCGCTGCCCATGCCTTCTTCTATCCGCCCACCAACCCGGACTATGAAGGACGCACGGGCGAGCGTCCACCGCTGCTCGTGACCACGCACGGCGGACCGACAGCCATGGCGCGCAGGATGCAGAACCTGCGCATTCAATATTACACATCAAGAGGCTGGGCTGTGGCAGACCTCAACTATGCCGGCAGTACAGGCTACGGCACCGCCTATCGGCGTAAGCTCGAAGGCGAATGGGGCATCGCTGATGTCAAGGACTGTGAAGCGCTTGTTCGCCACCTCGTCTTGAACGGCCTCGTCGATGCAAAGCGCTGCGCAATCCGCGGCGGCAGCGCAGGCGGCTACACCACCCTAGCTGCGCTGACTTTTTCGGATGCGTTTCAAGCTGGCGCAAGCGCCTACGGCATCAGCGACCTCGAAGCGCTCGCCAAGGACACCCACAAATTCGAGTCGCGCTATCTCGACTCGTTGGTCGGCCCGTGGCCGGAGGCCAAACGCACCTATATGGCGCGCTCGCCGATTCACCACAGCGAGCATCTTGCCTGCCCGATCATCTTTTTCCAAGGCGGCAAGGATTTGGTGGTGCCGCCGAACCAATCGCAGCTGATGGTCGATGCGCTCGACAAGAAAGGCATCGCCCACGCCTATGTGTTCTACCCAGAAGAAGGACACGGCTTTCGAGATGCGAACAATATCGCTCATGCGCTGCGGGCTGAATACCAGTTCTTATGTCAGGCGTTCGGCATAGCGCCTGCGGATACAATGCTCGACATTGAGGTGAAACACTTGTGAGACCATGCGTATCGCCGTAGTGTGTGGCGGCCCCTCGCCGGAGGCTGAGGTCTCGCGCGTATCAGGTCGATGCGTCGCCGATGGCCTTGCGCGGCGCGGGCATGACATCGCGCTCTTCGAACTCTCCCCGCATCTTACAGATGACCTCGCCGAGTTCGCGCCCGAAACAGTTGTGCCTATGCTGCACGGCGTTCCAGGCGAAGACGGCTCGGTGCAGGCGTTCCTCGACATGCTTGGCTATGCCTATGTCGGCAGCGGTCAAGCGGCGAGTGCGACTGCTATCCATAAGTCGCTCACAAAGCTCGTTGCGCACCGCGCGAACCTGCCTGTGGCGGATGACTTCACGGTTCGGCGCGGTGACGATCTCAAGGCAATCAGCGAGATTTCGATTGCGCGCTTTGGCACATCGCTCGCCATTAAGCCAGACGCGCAAGGCTCTGCCCTCGGCGTGCGCCTGCTTCACGAAATGACCTCAGCAAGCTTGCGCGCTGAACTTGAAAGCGCCATAAGCGAACACGAGCAACTTCTGATAGAGCCTTTTGTGCGCGGCGCCGAGCTCACTGTCGGCGTACTCGATGAGCACGGCAGCGCTCCTGTTGCTTTCCCGGTCATCGAAATCCGCACACCGGAAAGCACTTGGTATGACTATGAACACCGATATGCCGAAGGCTTAAGCACGCATCTTGTGCCTGCGCCGGTCTCGGAAGCAGATGCCACACTTATGCAGGAAGCGGCCCTCACGCTGCACGCGCAGCTTGGCTGCAAAGAACTTTCACGCACGGACTTCATTCGCTCTACGGATGGTGAGATCATTCTGCTTGAACTCAATAATCTGCCCGGCATGACACCGACGAGCCTCTATCCGGACGGTGCGCGCGCCATCGGCATTGATTTCGATGAGTTGGTCGAGCGCCTCGTGATCAGTGCCAAGGCGCGTGGCCCGGCCATCAACTGGCAGAGCGCTTCAGCCCTTCGACGATGCGGTGAATAAGCTGAGGGCCTTCGTATATGAGACCTGTATAGATTTGCACGAGGCTTGCGCCTGCTTCGGTCATGCGCTGCGCATCCTTCGCGGTGCGCACGCCGCCGCAGCCAATAAGCGGCAGGCCCGACAAATGTGGGGCGATTCGCGTGATCGTGCGATAAGAACGCTCAAACAAAGGCGCGCCGCTCAAGCCGCCTTGCTGTGCTTGCTCGCGGGCAGTAAGGCTTGCGGGCCGGGCAATCGTCGTGTTGGTTGCAATCACCCCGTCCGCACCCCAGTTCTTGAGCCCCTTGGCTAGCGCCTCAAGGTCGTCATCCGCCATATCGGGGGAAATTTTGACAAGCAGCGGCGTTGCTTCGACGCATCGCTTGACCGCCGCAAGCAATGGCGCGATTGATTCAACGCGCGCCAAGTCGCGTAGTCCAAGCGTGTTAGGCGAAGACAGATTCAAGGTGATGTAGTCGGCGACTTCGGCGACCCGACTTGCGCACATCACATAGTCTTGAGCGGCGTCTTCGTTCGGCGTGTCCTTGTTCTTGCCGATATTCACGCCGATTGGGCAATCGTCCGCGATGCGCGACCGGACATCTTTGATGCGACGCACAAGATGTTCGACCCCCAAATTATTAAAGCCCATGCGATTGATAAGCGCCTGGTCAGCCGTCAAGCGAAAAAGCCGGGGTTTCGTCGACCCAGGCTGCGGCTTCGGTGTCACAGTGCCGACCTCAATGAAGCCAAAGCCGAGCGCGGCGAGTCCGGCAATGGCAATGCCATCCTTGTCAAGCCCAGCTGCGAGCCCGACAGGATTACGAAACCGCAAGCCAAAGAGCCTTCGTTCAAGACGAGGCGGTGAACCGAGCGCAAGGCGGGACACGCCAAGGCGCTCAAGACAACGCAAGCCCTCAAGCGTCACGCTGTGCGCCCTTTCCGCATCCAAAGTGAACAGCGATTCGCGCAACAGCCCGTACATGGGCGCATTGTAAGTGCTTCGGTTAGACTAGCGCGCTTGCAAATTCGCACATACAGCGTTTACATCATGATGCGTGAAGCCATCGAAAACTCAGCGGTCGATGATGCCATCGAATCTGATCGTCCATCGTGCCTCGCGCCTCGTCTCAATGAAGTCGGGGAGTGGCTCGAAGCACGAGTGCTCGGCCAAGCGCATCTTGTCAATCGACTGCTCATCGCGCTCTTGACCGGCGGACATGTGATTGTTGAAGGCGCGCCCGGGCTTGCCAAGACGCGCGCCATCCGGGAACTCGCAGGCGCGGTCGATGCAAGCTTTCACCGCGTTCAGTTCACGCCTGACTTACTCCCAAGCGACATTACTGGCACAGAGATTTACCGTCCGCAAAGCGGCAGTTTTCACTTCCAGGAAGGCCCGATCTTTCACAATATTCTGCTTGCCGACGAGGTCAACCGTGCACCCGCCAAGGTGCAATCGGCGCTTCTTGAAGCCATGGCCGAGCATCAAGTCACCATCGGACGCACCTCCTATCCGCTACCACCGCTGTTCCTTGTCATGGCCACGCAAAACCCAATCGAACAGGAAGGCACCTATCCGTTGCCGGAAGCGCAGCTTGATCGATTCCTCATGCACGTCAATGTCGGCTATCCCAACGCCACGGTTGAGGCCGAGATATTGGAGTTGGTGCGCACGGAAAGCGCTGCGGACGATCTACCTGTGCCCACACTGCGACTCACGCCAGAGGAAATCCTAGCGGCTCGAAAAGAGCTTCGCCAGATCCACATGGCACCCTCAGTGCGCGACTATATCGTCGCGTTAGTGGCAGCATCGAGATGCCCGGGCGACTACGACGAAGCGCTTGCTGGCATGATCGAATATGGTGCCAGCCCGCGCGGCAGCATCGCGCTCGACCAATGCAGCCGCGCGCTCGCTTGGCTCAAAGGCGCCGATTTTGTGACGCCTGACGATGTCCGCCAAGTTGCGCCCGATGCACTCAGGCATCGCATTGTGCTCAGCTACGAAGCTGAAGCCATGGGCACACACGCCGATGCCCTTATTGAGCGGCTGCTTGATTTGGTGCCTGTGAATTAGGGCCTGTGAACACTATGCACCCGGCATCGATTCAAGGTGCTTACGTCTCGCTCGAAGATCTCTTGCGGCTGCGGCTCGCAACGCGCACCACCGAGCGCGAAGCCATTGATGCGCGCCTTGGCGCGAGCGGCGCGAGACTGTCGCGGTTTCGCGGCCGCGGCATTGAGTTCAGTGAAGTGCGCGGCTATCAGCCGGGGGATGATGTGCGTTCAATCGACTGGAAAGTAACCGCCCGCAGAATGACGCCACATACCAAGGTCTACAAAGAAGAACGCGAACGACCTGAACTGATCATCCTCGATCAGACGGCAAGCATGTTCTTCGGCACAGGCACGCGGCTTAAGTCCGTGACCGGCGCCGAAACAGCCGCGCTGCTCGCTTGGCAATATCTTGCGCGCGGCGATCGAGTCGGCGGTATTGTCTTCGGCCAACAGGGGCACACATTGGTCAAGCCAAAACGCAGACTCGCCGCTATCCTGCATCTTCTGCGCGCCATCGTTGCCGCTAACCACGCCTTGCACGCGCGAATCGCTCAGCCCGCTCTGCCGCTTGCACAGACTATTGAAGAAGCGGCGCGCCTTGCGCCAACAGGTCACGGCATCCACATCATCTCGGATTTCGCAAATCAAGCGATCGAGTTAAAACCCGCACTGCAAAGACTCGCACACCACAATCAAGTCAGGCTCGTGCATATCTACGATGACTTCGAGGCGACTCCGCCAAAAGGTCGCTTCCCGCTGTCTCGGCTCGGCACTCGTCTCATGCTCGACACCACCAGCGACGATGCGCGCACACGCATTCGCACGTCCTTTGATGCGCGAGTAGGCGCGCTTCGGGCACTTTGTCAATCGACTGGCTGCCGATTCTTGAATCTGCCCAACCAATCATCTTTACTCGATGGCAGCCGCCATGCCGCCTGAGGTGCTCTCTGAACTGCGCGGCCTGCACCTGCCCGAGGCGCCCGGATGGTGGCCGCCTGCACCGGGATGGTGGCTGCTTCTCATCATCATCCTTGTTGCCTTTGCCGTGCATCGGCACTTTTCGCGGCGCAAGCGCTCGATGCGCCCACTGCGAGAAGCCTTGGGCAGCCTTGAAGCATGCAACAATTCGCTGAGCCGAGAGGCATTGACGCCCATGCTGTACCTTGATCAGGTCAACGCCTTGCTGAAACGCCTGCTCATCCACGGCTACGGGAAGCGCGAACTTGCTCATCTCTCATCGGATGGCTGGATACGCGCGCTTGATCAATTCCTACGCCAATCATCCCAATCGAGCACCGAGGTGCGCCTCGAAACCACGCTGCTTGGCGAATTTCGCTACCGACCTGATTCACACCGCGAAACTTCGACTGATTTGCAGGATGATTTGAAAATAGCTTGCCAGCAACTCGGCGATGGATTGAAAGCTGCGATGCAACGGCTCGCGCCGCCCGAGGGCAGGCCATGATTGAGTTCGCTTGGCCGTTCGCCGCCCTGCTTTTGCCGCTACCACTCATCATATGGGCCTTGCCTGCCGCCAAAGGCAGCGATGAGACGGCCTTAAGTGTGCCCTCCCTGCTGCCCTATCAAGCGCAGGCACAGGCACACGCGCCTCAGCGCCACCTACCATGGGTGCTTTTCTTGTGCTGGTCGCTGCTCATCGCGGGCATTGCCCGCCCACAATGGGTTGGCGAGCCGCAGCCCCTGCCGACGGCGGGCCGCGACCTGCTGCTCGCAGTTGACATATCAGGCAGCATGGGCGATGACGATATGGTATGGGAATCCACGCGCATCACGCGCATTGATCTTGTGAAGCGGCTGCTGTCCGAGTTCATTGAAGCGCGCGAAGGCGATCGCGTCGGACTGATTCTCTTCGGCACGCGACCTTACATGCAGGCGCCACTGACTTTTGATCGTAAAACAGTCGCCACCCTGCTCTCCGAAGCGCCACTTGGCATTGCCGGCGGGCGCACAGCGATTGGCGACGCCATTGGCCTTGCCATCAAGCATTTGCTCGATCGTCCTGCAGAGTCGCGGGTACTCGTGCTACTCACCGATGGCGCGAGCAATACGGGTGAGCTGACGCCAAAACGAGCCGCAGAAATCGCCAAGGACGCTGGCATTCGCGTACATACGATTGGCTTCGCTGGCCGAGGCACGGACTTCTTTGGCCGCCTGCGTTCCCTTTCTTCGAGCGAGCTTGACGAGCAGAGCCTACAAGACGTAGCAGCGGTGACCGGCGGTCAGTATTTTCGCGCGGCAGCCGGCGATGAACTCCAGCGGGTCTACGAGCAAATCGATGCGCTTGAACCGACTGAGCAGGATCCAGACACAGTGCGTCCGATCATTTCCTACGCTTTTGTGCCGATTGGCCTTGCCTGGTGCCTTGGCTGCCTGCTGCTGATCGCGCACGCACTGTCACTTCGTATCAGTTAATCGACGATGGAATCCTTCGATTGGCAAGCATTTCATTTTCTGCGTCCGCTCGCCCTGCTCGGCCTCATCCCTGCACTGTTGATTGCTCTTTGGTATGCGTTTCGACGGCTGGGGCGCGAGCGCTTTGCATCGCTACTATCAACAGAATTGCAAGATGTGCTGCTGACCGGCTCAGAAGGTGCGCGGCGCTGGATGCTGCCAAGCACAATCACCGCAATGCTCGGACTCGGCGCAGTTGCGGTTGCCGGCCCGACTTGGCAGCGCCAAGACATGCCCACCCGCAATCTGGACGATGCCCTGGTCGTTCTCTTCGATTTGTCGCTGTCGATGTATGCTGAGGACACGCAGCCATCGCGCTTGCAGCGCGCAAGGCGCGAACTGGCCGATCTCTTGAACTTACGCCAAGAAGGCACGACGGCCCTCATTGCCTATGCGGGCGATGCGCATGTCGTGACGCCGCTCACAGACGATGTTGACACGATTCGCCATATGAGCGATTCACTGACACCAGAGATCATGCCGATACTCGGCAGCCGAACACCTGTCGCGATCGAACTCGCCAACCGATTGCTTGAAAATCGCACCGATGAGCAAGGCCGCATACTCTTGATTACCGATGGCATCCGCGGCTTGCAAGATTCGGCGAGCGCCTGCGACCCCCGATACCCTCTCTCAATACTTGGCGTCGGCACCGCCGCGGGCGCACCAGTGCCGATTCCTGTCGACGAAGGCCGAACACAATGGCTTGCCGACGCAAATGGCAACCGTGTCATCGCACAGCTTGATGCGCCGAGGCTACGCGAACTCGCCGGACTCTGCGGTGGCGCCTATAGCGAAGTGCAGGTCAGCGACAATGATCTTTTGGCGATTCTACCGAGCCTTGGGGAAGCACCTGACAGGCTCGATTCCAGCGAAGACGGGCAGCAGGTGAACATGTGGATCGATATGGCCTACGCATTCGCCATCCCGCTCGCACTGCTGATGTTGCTCACGTTTCGGCGCGGGGCCTTGCCAATTGTGCTTTTCGCCTTCGTGTGCGTGCCGTTGTTGACCACCCCGACGCGAGCATCCGCCGACCTCTGGAACGATCTTTGGCAGCGACGCGACAATCAAGCATTTCAAGCGTTGCAAGCGCAGGACCCAGAAACCGCAGCATCGCTCTTTGAGGATGCGCGCTGGCGCGGCATTGCCAACTTCTCACGCGGCGCCTTTGCCGATGCTGCTTCGACCTTTGGTGATCTTGCGCACAAGCAAGCGGATGACTACTACAACCTTGGCAACAGCCTTGCCTTCGCAGGCGATGTGCCAAGGGCGATTGAAGCCTACGACAAGGCTTTAACGAAAGATCCAACGCATGAGGACGCCGCGCATAACAAAGCTGTACTTGAGGCGCTCTTGAATGAGCAGCAGAATCAATCCGATCAATCAGGCGAGCAGCAGGCACATCAATCGGATGCAGATGAAGGCCAGTCTTCACAAAGCGGCGCAAGCCAATCAGATGCGCACAACGATACAGCGCCAGCACTGGCAGAAAGCGAGCGGTCGTCCGGGCAAGAGAACGCATCCTCGTCTGAGCCAAGCGAAGCCTCGCAGCAAGAAGCGTCGCCGAGTGAAGCGCAGCCAACAGCAGGTGACGATCTTCAGATCGATGCCATCGCGCAAGCAGCGCGCGAGCGCGAGCGCATCGAAAGCCTGCTGCGGCGTGTTCCTGATGATCCTGGCGGACTCTTGCGGCAGAAGTTCCTGTTCGAGACGAGAGCACGCACGCAGGCTGGCAAGCCGCGCGTTGACTCGGAGCAGCCGTGGTGATCAGACCTTGGCTTGTACTCTTCGCGGTGCTCACTTGCCTCGCGCAGGTCACACACGCGGCGAGCGCACGCTTGAGCGCAAGCCAAATCTACCTCTATGAAACCGTGCAGCTTGAATTGACCGCTGCCGAAGAATCTTCCCCCGATCTTTCCGCACTCGAGCAGGACTTTGAAGTACAAGGGCGCTCCAGCCAGCGCTCGATGCAGATTGTCAACGGCCAGATCCAAGTCTCGGAGTTCACGCTCAAACTGACCTTGCGCCCCTTGCGAGCAGGCGTGCTCACCATCCCGGCGCTGACCTTTGGCAATGAACAAACGAATCCGCTTCAACTCGAAGTCCAATCTGTTGACGCAGCAACGCAGCAAGAAATCAATACCAAGGCATTCTTTGAAGTCGATGTCTCGCACGAGGCGCCCTATCAAAGCCAGGCTGTGTTTCTCACGCGGCGCATCTACTACGGCTCGGATGTGCAGATTTATGGCAGCCTGCCCGGCATCCCGGAGGTTGCGGGCGCGAGCGTGCAGCCATCAGGCGAAGCAAGCGCAACGACGGCAGTCATTGATGGTCTTCAGTACAATGTCTACATCAGCGAATATGTGCTTGTGCCAGACCAGCCAGGCGAATTGATCATTCCAAGCGTTGAGGTCATGGCGCGCATTCAGGTGATGCTTCATAGCGGGCGACGAGCGCTCATCTCACCCATTCGCACTTCAGAAATCGTGCTGAATGTCCGGCCACCACCCGCGAGCTTCCCAGCAAACAAGCCTTGGCTGCCAGCGCGTGATGTTCGCATCGATTCCAAATTCAACGCGCTGCAAGGGCAGATTGGCACACCACTCACCTTTGATGTCCGCGTGCACGTTGTGGATGCCCTCGCATCGCAGGTCGCCCCGCTCAATCTCGCATTCCCTGCATCGATCAAGGCCTATCCGGAAAGCCCACGCCTCACCGATGCGATCAGGGACGGGGAAGTTCGTGGCGAGCGCCTTGAGCGCTATTCGCTCGTACCGACGACCGCTGGCATTTTCTCGCTGCCAGAAGTGCGCGTGACCTGGTGGGACACGCAAAGCGATGAGCTACGCGAATCTTCATTGCCTGCCCGTGACATCGAAATTCTACCAGACCCAAATGCGCCGCCTCCGAACACACAACCGAACAGGGGCGACAATCTTGCGGACGGCATTCGCATGGACACTCCGATGCCTTCTCACAGGCCTCGGTTCGACTGGCTGCACGCTACGCTCACGCTACTGTGTGTGGGACTAGGCGCTAGCTGGCTGATCACCCTTCGCCCTGCCCTTTTGCAAAGACGGACAAACGAGGATCATGACACGCCCGAATCGCGCGCCTTTGCGCGTGTCGGATCGGCTCAGCATCTAGCCGAGTTGATCGCAGCGCTTCGCGCTTGGCTTCGTCATGTGAGCGGCGATCATCCCGCACATGCCGCCTTGGAAGCGCAGCTCCAAGATGGCGAAGCGAGCCTGTACGACAATCTCGCTCGCCAAGCAGCATCGCCTACAACAAGCGAACTGCGAAAAGCCGCACACGCCTTGCGAGCAGATTGGCTACGCGAGCAAAAGCAGACAAGATCGCACGCGCTGCCGAGCCTCTATCCCGCAGGCAATTGAAAATCTATATGACCATCAGTTCCATGAGCTTCGGCACAGGCATGGCTTCAAGGCGTTTCTCATCGTCAAGCGCCGCTAGGATTGCGTTCGCCTGGCGCTCTGGAAATCTCGTTGCAAGGTTCGTGCGGAATTTCTTGACAAGAAGCGCAATGCCCTCGGCCCGGCGCCGCCTGTGACCAACCGGATACTCAACCGCGACTTTCTCGGTCGCGCTACCGTCCTTGAAGAACACCTGCACCGCATTGGCGATTGAGCGCTTATCAGGCTCGTGATACTCGCGGCTGTAGCGCGCATCCTCAAGCACGCGCATCAGGCCGCGAAGCTGATCGATCTCTGGGTTGGCAGCCACGTCATCTTCATAGTCGTCTGCCGTGAGATTGCCAGTCAACAGCCCGATAGCCACCATATATTGCAGGCAGTGGTCGCGGTCGGCGGGATTATTGAGTTTCCCTTCCTTGCTGATGATGCGAATCGCCGACTCATGCGTGGTAAGTTCAATGCGCTCAATCTCGCTCAGTCTGTGTGCGACCTGATTGTGCAGCGCGACGGCAGCTTCGACCGCAGTTTGGGCATGAAATTCAGCCGGGTAGGAGAGCTTGAACAGCACGTTCTCCATGACATAGCAGCCGTAGTCACGCTGAAACTCAAATCGATTGCCTTTGAAAGACACATCATAGAAACCCCAGCCTTTGGCAGAGAGCGCACTCGGATAGCCCATCTCGCCTTTTAACACCAGCATGGCAAGTCGCACGGCGCGGCTCGTGGCATCACCCGCCGCCCACGACTTGCGCGGTCCGGTATTCGGTGCGTGCCGGTAAGTGCGAAGGGCGGAGCCATCGAGCCATGCGTGAGATACCGCATCGACAACCTGCTCCCGCGAACCGCCAAGAAGGCGTGTGACAACTGCGGTCGAAGCGACCCGCACCAGAATGACATGATCAAGGCCGACCCGATTAAAGCTGTTCAAGAGCGCGAGGCAGCCTTGAATTTCGTGCGCTTGAATCATGGCGGTCAGGATATCGCGCCCAGTCAAGACACGAGAAGAACTGCGACTGACATAGTCGGCGACTGCAAGAATGCCGCCAAGATTATCTGACGGATGCCCCCACTCTGCTGCTAGCCATGTGTCGTTGAAATCGAGCCAACGGACGATGCAGCCGATGTCCCACGCCGCCTTGACTGGATCAAGGACATGCTGCGTGCCTGGAACGCGCGCGCCGCTCGGCACCTGCGTGCCCGGCACAATCGGCCCAAGATGCTTCGCGCACGCCGGATAACGAAGCGCGAGAAAGCCGCATCCAAGCGTGTCCATCAAGCAGTATCTGGCGGTCTCATAGGCTTCATCACTAAAGCGCGGTTCGGCCATCACATAATCGGCAATCGCCTGAATTTCCCCGTCCGCCACTGGGCGGATGTTGAGGTCAACGTTTGTGGACATGCTTATCTCTCAGCAATAGGTTTGACGCGCCGTGGCTCAGGGCCAACATACTCGGCGCTCGGGCGAATAATGCGATTCTTGGCTCGCTGCTCCATCACATGGGCGCTCCATCCAGTGACCCTCGAGCAGACGAAGATAGGCGTGAACAGCTTGGTCGGGATGCCCATCGCGTGATACGCACTGGCATGGAAGAAGTCAGCGTTCGCAAAGAGTGCCTTCTCGTCCCACATCAACTTCTCGATGGCCGCTGAAATCTCGTAATACTTGCGATCTCCAGCCTCGTCCGCAAGTGCTTCGGCGTGTGCTTTGATCACCGTGTTGCGCGGGTCGCTCGTGCGGTAGATCGCATGGCCGAAGCCCATGATGAGATCTTTGCGCCGCAGCATGCCCTTGACGCCTTCAATAGCCTCTTCGGGCGTCTCAAAGCGCTCGATCAGTTCCATAGCCGCTTCGTTGGCACCTCCGTGCAGCGGGCCTCGAAGCGAGCCGATGGCACCGGTCACGCAGCTATGCATGTCAGACAGGGTTGAGGCGCACACGCGCGCAGTGAACGTCGAAGCGTTGAACTCGTGCTCTGCGTAGAGAATGAGCGATGCGTCCATGACTCGCGAGTGCAATTCGCAAGCCTGTGCATCGTGCAGCATGGTCAAGAAGTGTTCGGCAATCGATGGGGCGCTTGAAGCCGTTTCGATGCGCACGCCGTCATGGGAAAACCGGTACCAGTAGAGAATGATGCCCGGCAAGCTCGCGAGCAGCCGCTCTGCCGCGCTCAATTGATTCGAAAAGTCGCCTTCTGGCTCGATATTACCGAGCATTGAAGCGCCCGTGCGCATCACATCCATGGGATGCGCTGAATTCGGAATGCGCTCAAGCACGTCGCGAAGCGCTGCTGGCAGCTCGCGCTGCACCTGAAGGCGTGCGCAAAAGCCGGAGAGCTGCTCGGCATTCGGCAACTCGCCGTGCAATATGAGATAGGCGACCTCTTCAAAGGTGGTGTTGCTGGCGAGATCTGAAATATCGTATCCGCGATAGGTCAATCCGGTGCCAGTCTTGCCGACGGTGCACAGCGAAGTCTGTCCTGCCGTTTGCCCACGCAGCCCCGCGCCGCCAAGTGCTTTGTCCACCATTAGGTTTTGCTCCTTGTTCGCTGTTCGAGAAGTTGATCGAGCTTTTGCTCGTAATCGTGATAACGCAGCACTTCATAGAGTTCTTCGCGCGTTTGCATGCGTTTCAAAGCACCGCGTTGCGTCCCCTTGGTGCGTAGCTCGACAAAGACATCGAGCGCCGCCTTGTTCATGGCGCGAAAGGCCGACAAGGGATACAGCGCCATCGCGATACCCTGCTCGCGCAGCTCATCGACATGAAACATGGGCGTCAAGCCGAATTCAGTCAGATTGGCGAGCACCGGAATATGAACGCTTGCGACCACTTGTCCATAGTGCGAAATATCGGTCATAGCTTCGGCGAAAATCGCATCCGCGCCAGCTTCTTCAAAGGCTTGCGCACGCTCGATCACAGCATTGAAGCCATCAACAGCGAGCGCATCGGTGCGCGCCATGATCATAAAGTCGGGATCGGTCTTGGCATCAGCCGCCATGCGGATGCGGTCCTGCATCTCTTCGGTGCTGACAATGGCTTTGCCCGGCCTGTGACCGCAGCGCTTCTCGGTCACCTGGTCTTCGATGTGCAGCCCGGCGGCGCCTGCGCGTATGAACTCGCGCACGGTGCGGGCGATATTGAAGGCGCCACCAAAGCCTGTGTCGGCATCAACCAAGAGCGGTAGTTCAGTCGCACCCGTGATGCGCCTGATATCGATCAGCACATCCTCAAGGCCTGTGATGGCAAGATCAGGCACACCAATTGATGCATTGGCGACGCCTGCGCCTGAGAGATACATGGCGCGAAAGCCCGCGGTTTCGGCGAGGAGCGCGGCATAGGCGTGTACCGCACCAACAATCTGTAGTGGCTGCTCTGATCGAAGCGCCGCTTGCAATCGCCTGCCAGCGGAAACACCTGGCATCAGTCGGACTCCGCAAGCGTCAGTGTCAAGAGTTCCCGAAGTTCGGCGTGATCCCTTGCTTGCGGCAAATGCGGCAAGTGTTCGGTCACATTCGGCGGCGCGCCATAGAAATAGCCGCGCTCCGCCTGCTCGAGCATCGTTAGATCGTTAAAGGAATCGCCCGCCGCATGAACGATGTAGTTCATGGCTTGAAAGCCCTTGACGACTTGGCGCTTCGGGTCGTCTTGCCGCAGGCGGTAGCCGGTGACTTCGCCGTGACTCGACTGCATGCTATGGCAGAGCAGCATCGGCGAGCCAAGCTTCTTCATGAGCGGCAGGGCGATTTCGTAGAAGGTGTCCGAGACGATCGCCACCTGAAAATGCTGGCGTGCCCACTCGATGAACGCTGCCGCCCCGTCGAGCGGCTCAAGCTTCGAGACCACCTCATGCACGAGATCAAGCCGCAGGTCGTGCTCGCGCATGACTTGAAGGCGCATCTGCATGAGATCGTCATAGACGGGAATATCCCTCGTGGTCTTCAAGAGTTCGTCAATGCCAGTGCGCCGCGCAACGCCTTGCCAAATCTCCGGCAGCAGCACACCTTCAAGATCGAGGCAAAGTATGTCCAAGAGGTCTTTCCAATTTGGGGAGCGAGGAATTCTAGCGTATCTAGGGATGCGGGGCATTTGGCATGCCTGGCAGCAATCTCGACCCCTTGTAAAGAACGCCAGCCCGTCACCCACGGCAGACCACGGCTGCCCATAGAGTGAGAGCTCGCGTCGCTTTGCTACTTATGGTATAAAGCCAATTTGCCTATAAT
>JAPYNO010000093.1 GCA_028283025.1 Pseudomonadales bacterium
GATTGGCGCTGCTGGGCGTGGAGGTGGCGACATTGGTCGGCCTGTGAAACGTCAAAGAATGGGCAAAATCAGCATTGCTGATTTTGCTACATAATTCCCAAACGATGGCGGTCAATCAGCAGAAGAAAAGTGCGCGAGACGAGTTTGTCGCAGCGATTGAGGCTGGCCGGGCCGATGTGGTGGATGCCGATCCTCACTACAACCCGTATCTTGCGGCCAAGGCGCGTCATGAAGCCCGGCTCATCAAGGCGGCGATGCGGCTAGCGAATAAGACGAGTCCGAGCAAGAAGCAGCTAGAAGAATAGCGTGTTTGTATTCGACACCAACTTGTGTTGTCTGCCAGAAGTGCGGTCATTTTGGGGCGCGTTGTGCGAGACACTAGGGACGCGACTCACGCTGACGCCAACAGCCGCAAGAGAGACCGTGCGTCGGGAAAACATCGAAACACAGAGGAAGTGGATTGCGCAATTAAAGTTGGTGAACGAAAATTGCGAGCAGAATTGGACAAGAATGCAAGTGAGGAGATTCGCTACCAAGGCAGCTATCAGTGCTGCCGCATGGTTGAAGGCGGAGTTGGCGAAACCGAATGGTGCCTATGCGATTGACGCACAGGATTCAGCGAGCGCCCAGCAGCGATTGACGTTATTGGAAGATGCGCTTCCCGATAGCTTCTTCAACATCAAAACACCGAACGGCATTCGTGACAAGCAAATTGTCGTTGAGGCATTGGCGGGGCGACACGACATCTTGATTACCAACAATATCGCGACCATTGATGTGATTGGTCTTCAGCCCTGGATAAAAACCCACGCAGAATCCTTTGATTTACAGACAACTATACTTAATCCATTGGTCGCTCTTGAATGGCTGCGCGAAACGCACCAAATGCCCGACGATTGGCTTGCCCACGTCACCGCGAAAGCCTGTGTCAACAATCCCTATGACAGAGGGCAGGCGGAGGATGAGATTTTTGCACTCATCGATGGATTGAGTCATAGGGGACTAGACGAGCTGCAAACCCATTTGCGGCAAGCTCTATCCGATCATGGAAACCTCTTGTCAGCGCTCGAAACCGTCAAGAGGAACGGGCGAAGCAAATCATCCCTTGCGGAAGATGATCGCATCGGCCGGGTGCTCGCCACGCTGTCCAAACACACGTCCTTGCCCGCTAGCGTGCTAAGCGACCAGCCGCGCTTAAGAGCATGAAAGATCATGTCTCACCCTCGCGCAACCGATTAATCAACTCATTTGTGACGATTCCTCCACGGCTCGGAAACGGGCGAAAGCCAAATTCAGCCGTCACGGGAGCGGCCGACCCTTTAGCATCGCACTCAGCAAGCCCGTTCAAGCTTCGTCCATGCTGCCGCCCCCGCACTTATCGAGAAGCCTCAAGCAATCTCCTGACCTGCTGCGTTGTCCGCGATAGATCAGCTGTCCGTCCACCTGCTACCGGCGGCGCGTCTGCATCAAGCCAAGCCGCGAGGCTAGCGCCCACAAACGCTTCATGCACCAGCCCAAGGTCGCGGCTCAGGTGCTTCGGCCCACAGCGCATGAGCAGACGATAGAGCTCGGTGGCAAGCGCTCTGTCTCGTGGCTTTGCGCCGAGGTCGAAAATCCACACAGGCTTGCCAGTCGCGCAAGCCTCGCTCAGCATGGCGATTGAATCGCTGGTGACGATGATCTCATCGGCAAGGGCGAGCATACCGAAGTAAGGGTTCTCATCACTGCCGAACCTATGCACATGTGCGCTTTCAGGCAAGCAGGACTCAAGCACGTCAATCGCCTGTGGAGCGGTGCGCGAACTCGAAGTCACGAGCAGCTTTGCGCCAATCTGTGCGGCGCGCGCGCTCGCGAGCATCGCCAGTCGCTTGGCCGCCCGCGCTGCAAACGTGACCGGCCCGCTGCGGCCCCCGATCAAGACCGCAATCGCGGGCGCGCCTTCTAGATTGAGCCGCGCAGCCCAAGCCTGCGCCGCCTCCGAAAGGCGCGGTTCGGTGATGCGATGCAAAGTGCCAAGGTTGTGCAGTACGCCGCCCTCCTTCGGCAGGCGGTATTGCGGCGTTGTGACAATCAAATCGAATTCGCTTCGCTGTGCCCAGGTGCGGCCAAGAAACACAAGGCGCGTGCGTCCGCCCGACCGCCTTGCAATCCAGCGACACACCGGCTCATTTCTTAAGCCAGCGGAGATGATCAGCCTTGGCCAAGGTGGCTCAAGCGAGCTTGAAGCGCCTCTGTCAATGCCGAAAAGCCCCACCCGGCGGAAAAGATTACCGAGTGCGCCGAGCGGCTTGTAGACAAGGCGCTTGTCTTCAAATGGCATTTGAAGCGCTTCGGCGAGGCCAAGGATTTGCGAGTTCTCGCCCGCCCTGTATGAGTGTACCGCCCACACATCTGCGTTCTCGCTTTGTCGTACCATATGCGCCATGCTGAATCGTGTCGATTGTCAGGAAGCCGTTTTGCGTCTCGCGCAAGACTACTGCGATAGGCACAATAAGAGTCTTCGTGTGTCCGAATCAACAGACCTGCTCGACGAAGTGGGGCTGACATCCCTTGATGTGATGGAGTTGATCGAGTCTTTGGAGGACGAATTTGATATCGCCCTGCCGATCAACGACCTCGCTGAGGTTCGCAGTGTTGGCGACCTTATTGAAGTTACGATGAAGGCAGCTTGAATGGGTCTGTTTGACAAGTTTGCGGACATCGCCGATCTGTATGCGCATCTGACTAAGGACGGCGTCGCGCCTGTGGGCACGCCGATCGAACGTGTCTTGTCGCCGACGCGCGGCATTGTGGACGGCAATGAGGTCATTCTTGCAGGTACCAACAACTACCTTGGCCTCACCTACGACCCGGCGTGCATCGAGGCTGGCAAGGCAGCGCTCGACGAGGAGGGCACCGGCACCACAGGGTCCCGTCTTGCCAATGGCAGCTATCAATCCCACCACGCACTTGAGGCTGAGCTGAGCCATGCCTTTGGAATGCGCTCAGCGATTGTCTTTACGACCGGCTATCAGGCGAACCTTGGTGTCATTTCAACGATTGTCGGGCGTGGCGACGCCATCGTCATGGATGCCGACTCGCACGCGAGCATTTATGACGGGGCCAAGATGAGCGGCGCGGATGTACACAGGTTTCGGCACAACGATGCCGCCGACCTCGGCAAGCGCGTGAAGCGCCTCAAATCAAAGGTCGGCGATCTCTTGATCATCACTGAGGGCGTATTCTCCATGCTCGGCGACCGTGCGCCGATTCGCGAGATCGTCGAGGTCAAGCGCGAAAGCGGTGCGTATCTGATGATCGACGAGGCGCATTCTTTGGGCATTCTTGGCTCCCGAGGCCTCGGCCGCGCCGAAGAAGAAGGCTGCTTGCAGGAAATGGATTTCGTGCTCGGCACATTTAGCAAAAGCTTGGGCAGCGTCGGTGGCTATTGCGTCTCCGACCACGCAGGGCTCGATGCCGTGCGGCACTCGATGCGGGCGTATATGTTCACAGCTTCTTCGACACCAGCGTCCATCGCTACTGTGCGCGCGGCGCTCAGTGTGATGCAGGCGCGGCCTGAGCTTCGCACAAGGCTGCGCCTTCATTTTGAACGTGTGTATGCAGGACTCAAGAAGCTCGATTTTGTCCTCGGCCCGGAGCCGGGGCCTGTCGTTGCCGCCAGATTCGAAGACCCTGCCGAGGCGCTTTGTGCTTGGCGACGCCTGCTTTCTGCCGGCGTCTATGTGAATCTTGTCGTGCCGCCGGCAACGCCTGGTCAATATTCGTTGCTTCGCTGCAGCTTGTCGGCGGCGCATAGCGACGAGGAGATTGATCGGATTCTTGCAGGGTATTCGAGAATTAAGTCTTAGTGCGTGTTCACACGCCCTAGTCAGAATCAGACAAGAGCTTCCCTAGCCCTTGAGCGACACAAACTCCGCGCGCGGCGTGCCTGTGTCGTCGTAGACAGGCTCCTCGGCATCGCAGCGGTACTTGGCGCTGACCGCGCCCTTCAAGCCGAACGAGCCGATGGTTGCCGCCATGTCTTTGTACCAGCGGTTGTTGAAGTGATTGGCGAGCGAGGCCTCGTCGCGCCAGCGCTCGAACACGCGAATACGCCCCGGCACGAGCGGATTCGGACACCAGTCATAGTCGAGGCATCCGTCTTGGGAAAGTGCGCCTTCAATCAACGGCTTGCCTGCTTTGAGCGCTTCTTCGAGGCGTTCTGGCGGCAGGTCGATTTCGGCGGTGATGATGATAGTGGCCATGCTGTTTTAGTGATTGGAAGGATGTGCGTATTGTGTCAGGATAAGTCCCTTATCATAAGCCTTTGATCACGCATCCTAGGCAAGCAACCATGAATCTCGACTTTCACCCGGACGATGAGGCCTTTCGCCAAGAAGTCATCGATTTTCTGAACACGAAGCTCAGTGATGAGATTCGCCATCGCGCCGCGCGCGTGACCTCGGTATTCTCGGATAAGTCGCTTGCTCTCGAGTGGCAATCGGTGCTCAATTCGCGCGGCTGGGCGGTGCCTGCTTGGCCAGTCGAGCATGGCGGCACCGGATGGAGCATCACAAGAAAGTACATTTTCGGTCAGGAGTGCGCCAAGGCTGGGGCGCCGGGACTCATCCCCATGGGCATTGGCATGCTCGCGCCGGTTCTTTTCAAATACGGCACGGACGAGCAAAAAGCCTACTACCTGCCGCGCATCTTAAGTGGCGAACACTACTGGTGCCAAGGCTATTCCGAGCCCGGCTCAGGCTCAGACCTCGCAAGTCTCAAGACCAGCGCAGTGGCGGATGGCGATGACTACATCGTCAACGGCTCAAAGATTTGGACCACGCACGCGCATTTCGCGGATCATATTTTTTGCCTCGTGCGCACCGATTCGAGCGGCAAGCCGCAGCAGGGCATCACATTTGTGTTGATCGAAATGGACAGGCCCGGCATTGAAGTCAAGCCGATCATCACCTTGGCAGGCGATCACGAGGTCAATCAAGTGTTCTTTGACAATGTGCGTGTGCCGCAGTCCAATCGCGTCGGGCCGGAGGACGAAGGCTGGAGCGTCGCCAAGTACCTGCTTGAGTTTGAGCGCGGCAGCGGCGGCGCTTCCGCGCGGCTTGCGAGTTCCATTGACGATCTCAAATTGATTGCGGAGCGCGAAGCGGTTGACGGCTCGCGTTTGATTGACGACCCAGGTTTTCGCCGTAAAGTGAGCGAGGTCGAGGTCGCGTACCGATCGCATATGCTGACCGAGCTGATGGCAGTGGACGCCATGCAAGGCGCTTCCCCCGGGCCGGGATCATCGATTCTGAAGAACTCCAGTTCTGATCTTTCGCAAGCGATTGAAACGCTCAAAGTCGAGGCCATCGCCTACTACGGACTGCCGAGCCTCAACCATATCTCGCCTTTTGAGGGCGGTAACGAAGGTTGGCCGGGCGAACCCGGCACCGAGCGCATCATGGGGCGCTACCTCAATGGCCGCGCAGCGTCGATTTTTGGCGGTTCGCACGAGGTGCAGAAAAACGTCATCGCGAAGCGCGTGCTTGGGTTGTAATTGCGGCTAGCCTAGGGAAGGTCTTGTCTGGCGTAGCGATGATTCGGAAATAGGCGACGCACAAGGCTCGTCTTACCGGTTTGGCGGGCGGAACATTGCCCCGGCGCAGTTCGGACGTCACCACCTAAGCCGGTCCCGGCGATGTGACCCACCATCGGCGTGTAGCCCCGCCAACCCTGTGGTCGGTGCGTCTCGCAGTCTTCTGAGTTCGCCCTATCATTTCCAGTAGACTGTATTTTTTCACATAGAGGTTTGAATGATGATCCGATTTGGACGATATCTCACGGTCATTACGACCATTGTGTCGCTAGCGGCGGTGCTGACGATGGGAAGCATGGCGCAGGCCAACACCTGTACCCCGCTGAATAAATGCGGTTGGTGTACCCTGAGGGTATCCAACAAGGGAGCGAACAGTGTGACCCTCTCCTTAAAACACGCGAACCAATTCAGTCTGCGAGGCGAAGGAGGCTCCAGCTATATTGATTTGAACAAATTTCCCAGTTGGACGGTGGGGCCAAGGGACTGGAAAGGCAAAAACTACCACAGCTTTCTGCCCATTTGGTTGAGGGTCGAAAAAGCGAGTGGCAGTATGATGGTGCCTTCCGACAAAAAACTGAAAGATGTATATACAGCCGCCGACGGCCGCCAGATCTCCCGCACTATCACTGGGCTTGAGCCCGACACCCTCTACAAGGCCTTCGCGTATGCGGAGTATGAACCAAATACAACCTCGCAAGGCCGTACCGGCAAGATACCGTTTGTGCAGATCTGCTTCAAGACAATTCCGGCGGATGGAAATTGCTCAGTCAAGGGTAATCCTGAGTATCAGGATCAGGCCACTTTGGAAGGCAAGTTAAGTTATTTCCTGAACAGTAGTCAAATAAATTGCCAAGAGAGTAATGAGGATTCATCCATGATGCAGTAAGGATTTCCTGACTGGCCGGAAAACAGGGTCCCCGAGAGAATGGCGGGAATTATCGTGATCGTGTCAATGTTCAATCGAAGATGGTGTCTTTGATCGGAATGACCAGGAACCGGGGCGGATCGTACATGATGATGGAGACATGCTCCTGCTTCTTCCTACTGTCTTGAGTCCCGGCGCCTGTATCCAGGAGCAGCGGAACTGTGGTGTTCGCTCTTCCCAGTCGGTTCAGGGCAAGGAGGTTTCCCCTGCTGCAGAGCGTTCCTTGACCTCCCCGTGTCCATCCTGAGCCGACCCCGGTAGCGTTGCCCACATAACTGTTTGCGGACCCGGAACCCTGTTCACAAGGATGACCCTCCCGGCACCGGCTGCTGTCCCAGACAACCACGCAAAAATCGAGGGGCGGAGTGGCGACCGGGCAGGTTGAGGGCAGTTGGAACTGGATGAGAAGACCGCTCTGGGTGCTTCTATTCGGATTTCCGGGCGGACTGACCTTTGAGATCTGAATATCTCCGACGGTACATTGTGCCATTGCTGGCG
>JAPYNO010000094.1 GCA_028283025.1 Pseudomonadales bacterium
ACGCTTCCCTCTAGTGAACGAGTCCGCCTAGGCTGCACCACGAGCTAACGCCCTCCAGTCCGGCATCGGTGGTGCGCACTTGGCCTGCCAGCGACCGGATATGCAGGCCAATTCAGGCTGACGCAGTGCGAGTCGGCGGGCACATATTCCGAAATGTCCTGAACCGCTACACGAAATTGACAACTGGTGGCAGGAGACTTCATTATCGTAGTTCTTTTGAGGTGAGCGAAAATCAATGGCAAAAGTGAACGTCTCCCTGCCGAAGCCAATGAAGTTGTGGGTTGAAGCGCAGGCTCGGAACGGAAGCTATGCGAACACTAGCGACTACTTTCGCGCATTGGTTCGTCGAGATCAGGAGCATGCTCAAGCCCTTTGCCGATTGCAAAAGCTAGTGGACGAAGGCATCGCGAGTGGACCAGCCGAAGCGTTTGATTTAGAAGAATTTTTAGTTCGAAAGCATCGTTCCCTTGCCGTTTCGGGCGATTAGCGACTATCGACTCACTCCTGCCGCGCAACAGGATCTTGACGACATCTGGAACCATACGGCGAAGACTTGGTCCCCTGAGCAGGCCTCGAACTACTTGCGGGGGCTGTTGGGGACTGTGAACATGCTACTCATCCATCCGAGAATTGGTAGAGAGCGTTCAGAAATTTCCCCTCCGGTACGAATCCATCCACACGCATCGGTCTTGGCAGTCATTACTTGAATCTTGAGCCACACACCACGCACCCCTGCCGCGGCCCGAGCGCAAATCTTCGAAACTCTCCGCGCAACCCGTCCACATGCAGCACCGTACCCTTGAGCGTATCGCCCGCTCCGGTGATGACTTTCATGGCTTCGAGCGCCATCAAGCTGCCGACCATGCCGACGAGCGGCGCGGCGACACCGTTTTCAGCACAATTGAGCGCTTCATCGTCGGCATCAGCGTCGGCGTACAGGCACGAATAGCAGGGAGACGTTGGGTCTCGTGAGTCAAATACGCTCAACTGCGCTTCAAAGCGAATCGCCGCGCCCGATACAAGCGGTGTTCTCGCTTCCACACACGCACGGTTGATGGCAAAGCGCGTCGCGAAATTATCTGTGCCATCGATGACCAAGTCCACTTGTGTGAGGAGATCGGGCAGCGAGTTATCATCGAGCACGCACGCCTTCGCCATCACTCGCGTTGGCGCTCCGAGGGTGTTGAGCCTCGCCGCTCCGGCGTTCACCTTGGGCGCGCCCACATCGGCATCACCAAACAGGATCTGCCGCTGAAGATTCGAGACTTCGACTTCATCCCGGTCCGCCAAATGCAACTCGCCAACGCCAGCGGCGGCGAGGTAAAGCGCAGCCGGACAACCCAAGCCACCGAGCCCGGCGATCAACACCTTTGATGCGAGCAGCTTCTCCTGCCCCGCCACATCGATCTCCGGCAGCATGATGTGCCGCGAGAAGCGAAGCAGCGCATCATCTCCTATGCGCTCTCTCATGCGCGCCAGCCCCAGCTCACCCGCTCATGGCCAGCGAGGTCGTGCAGCGTCGCGATGTTCACATAGCCCTTCTTCTCAAGCATCTCTCGCATCTTCTCGCCTTGGTCAAACCCATGCTCAAGTGCGAGCATGCCGCCGGAATTCAGTCTTGGCAAGGCGTTCTCAACGATTCTTCGTAACGCTTCGAGACCGTCTTTGCCGCCGTCAAGCGCATGCCTCGGCTCGAAGGCGAGCGGCGGCTGCGTCAGGCAGTCATCATCAGCCGCGACATAGGGTGGATTTGAAAGGATGGCATCGAACTGACCTTCAATGCCCGCCAACCAGTCGGCGCACAAGAATGTGGGTGCCTGACCGAGCCGCCGCGCGTTTTCTCTCGCACATTCGAGTGCCTTCTCGCACACATCGGTCGCAGTAATGTCAACATCCGGCCTTGCTTTGGCGAGCGCAAGCGCAATTGCGCCGGAACCTGTGCCGAGCTCAAGTACCTTTGCGCCCTTAACAATCTCATCGCACGCCAATTCCACAAGCAGTTCAGTTTCTGGACGCGGCACGAGCACGCTCGTATTCACCTTCAGCGATACGTCGTGAAACTCCGCCCGTTCAAGCAGGTAGGCGAGCGGCTCGCCCTGCTCTAAGCGTCTCGTCAGTGCCTCGATACAGTCGCTCGAATTTTCATCAGGCTCAATCTCGGGATGCGCAAGCGTCCAGGCCATCGACTTGCCCGTGCAATGCGCCCTGATGCTGAAGCGCTCATTCATCGCCGATAGCGAGCAGCAGCTTCGCCTGATGATCGGCACGCAAGGGTTCAGTCAAGAGCTCCAACCGGCCCTCAAGCACCTCTTCGAGCCGATACAAGGTCAGCCCGATGCGGTGGTCGGTGATGCGGTTCTGCGGAAAATTGTAGGTGCGAATGCGCTCTGATCGATCCCCGCTGCCGACAAACGCACGCCGCGCCTCATCCTGTTCCTTTTGCGACTTTTGCCGCTCGGCGTCGAGCAGACGCGCACGCAGCAGCGCCATCGCACGCTGCCGGTTCTGAAGCTGTGATCGTTCATCTTGGCACTCGACAACCGTGCCAGTCGGCAGATGCGTGATACGCACGGCGGTGTCCTTCTTGTTGACGTGCTGACCGCCAGCGCCCGATGCGCGATAGGTGTCGAAGCGCAAATCCGACGGGTCGATATCGACATCTTCGATCTCTTCGACTTCGGGCAGCACAGCGATGGTGCAGGCTGAAGTGTGAATTCTTCCCTGCGCCTCGGTCTCCGGGATGCGCTGCACGCGATGCGTGCCCGACTCGAACTTGAGTGCGCTGTACACCGCCTTGCCAGCGACGCGAACAATGACTTCCTTGAAGCCGCCATACGCACCGCCGCGCTCATTGACAATCTGCGTGTCCCAGCCGCGCTGCTCGGCGAAGCGAAAATACATTCGATACAGGTCGCCAGCAAAGAGCGCGGCTTCTTCGCCGCCGGTGCCCGCACGCACCTCAAGAAAGACATTCGCCTGCTCGTTCGGGTCCTGCGGCAGAAGAAGCGTTCGGAGCGCATCAAAGCAGGTTTCGAGTTGCTCTTGCAGGGATTCGGCTTCTTCCAGAGCGAGCGCTCGCATCTCGGC
>JAPYNO010000095.1 GCA_028283025.1 Pseudomonadales bacterium
CGCCAGCAGCCAATGATCTTGGCGGCATCGGTCAAGTTGATAGTGCCATCGGTGGTCGCAAGGTGCGCTTGCAGCGCCGTGTCCACATGCGCTTCAGAGAGCGCGAACACGATCACCTTGTAGTCTGAGAGCAGGTTCTGATCAACGGCGCGTGAGAAGGGCAGGTGGTGCAGTCTCGGACCGTAGGTCGATGCCTCGTCCATGGAGAAGACTTCAATATCGCGACTCGCTGCCTTGGTCTTGGCACTTTGCGTATAGAGGCGCGGCGTCGCTGTCATGTACAGGCGCTTTGTGCCGCGAATGCGCGTGTTGTCATGAACTAGCACAAACGGGGAGGTGGCATCCTCGGTGGGACTGTCGATACCAGTTGTTCGGTGCGCTTCGTCACAGAGAATCAAATCGAAGCTTGGGGCGCCAGCCGCTTGTGACTGCTCAATGAGCAGCAGTGACTGGTAGGTGCAGAAGGCGACAGTCATGGCTTCATGTGAGGACTCGGCAAGCGCCTTGGCAATCGCAGGCGGATCCGTGGTCACGGGAATCTCAAGTTCCTCAATGGGCGCATCTTCGTCGTCGTTGCCAGCGCGAGTGTCCGAGCAGATGCCGATGTAACGATGCGCACACCGTCGCTGCCCGGCCCATTCGCGCATGGATTGCTGCAAGAGCGAGATGGACGGTACGAGATAAAGCACTCGGCCGCGGGTGCTGGCCATTGCTTCGGCGATTCTTAATGCCGTGAAGGTCTTGCCCGTGCCACAGGCCATGATGAGTTGGCCGCGGTCATGGCTTTCAAAGCCTTGGAGACAATCGTCGAAGGCGGCTTGTTGATGCGGACGCAGCGAGAAGGGTTCCCGGCGCGCCTTGAGGTCTTCGGGCGTTCCAAGAACGAGGTCCGGCCAATCGAACTGGGCGCTTGCGAGATCATCGAAGCGAAGCACTTGGCACGATGGCTCGGCGCCGGTGATCATTTTCTTGGCATTTCTGTTCCAGCTACCGCCGGTGTCCACGAATATGCGCGCCGTGAAGGGTTGTCGCGCCGAGGCTGAGATGAACGAATCGACATCTTTCTTTTCGAGGTGAGTGTCCGGGGCATAGCACTTGCACTGAATCGCGCAGAACCCACCGTCCTGCTGCTTCGCCACGAGGTCAATGCCTGTATCTTCAATGTCAAAGCCTTCCTGAGCGGCGGCCCATTCTTGCCAACGCTGCACCTGTACGAAGCGCGTCTCGTAGAGTGGGTCTTCAGTGAAGTAAGTCTTCATCAAGCGCTCGAACATGCGCCCTTTCTCGGGCTCGCTGCTGGCGATGGCGCGAATTTGGTTGAGGGTGTGCTGGAAGCTGTTCGCCAAGGCGCTATCTCAACGTATCGAGTTCAAGATATCAAGGTATATTATCCCCCATAGGTTGCACTTGGCTGGATTGCGGACTCGACAATGCGTGCGAATCTCGCGCCTCGACATGTGATCGAGGGCGCACAAGCCACGCTCGAACAGATCGATGGCGCACTTGCTGTCGTGCTTTTCGGGTCGCGCGCACGCGACGATTGGCGCGATGACAGCGATTGGGACCTTGCGGTCATCACTACCTCGGGCGAAGGCGTGAAAGCGCTTGCGGACGACAGCGCCTTTGATGCGGCGAGGCAGGACGGCTGCGAAGTGAATTGCCTTGTTGTGCCAGAGGCAAAAATTGCTGAGAAGCGTCGCTACTTGGGTGGATTTTGGCGCGCTGTTGTGCGCGATGGCGTTGTCATCGCTGGTGAGTGGCAGGATCAACACAAAAGAGAGCGCTTGCTGATGGACACAAATATCTTCTTGAGACATCTTGAAGCCGCGTATAAGCGGATGGTCGCTGGTGCGCGATCATATGGCCTGATCGGAAGAGGTGGTCGGCCATCGTTTGTAGACGATGCCGATTGCAGTGAATTCGTGAGCCTTAGCGCAGATGCCGCCGAGCGTCTGGCAAAAGCGATGTTGATCTCGCTCGGTATAGACCCTGTGAAAACGCATGACATGATTTCCCTCGCAAGCCAAGCAGAAGAAGCAGGTCATGCGAATGAAGCCTCAATGATTCGGGCGCTGAACGGTCATGTGAAGGTCGATCATGTCGCGCACTACGAGTTTGACGACGATGCGATTGAACGCCTTGAGAATGCGGCACAGCGATTCGTCGGCGTGATGACCTTGTATGACCAAGTCATTCGGTCATTGCCGAAGGCTGTGACTGAATCGGAACGAGAATATTGCGTCGCACGCGCACGGGAAGTTTTCGAGGAAATTGCTAGCTGCTTTCGGAGAGCGGATGATGCAGGCGCGAAGGTGCGTGCGCCAAATGTCGCGGCGCTTCTTAAGTATCAAGACGAATTGTCGCAAACGGCGGGGCGTATTCTGGAGACGAGGCGCTAGAGAATCCCGCCCCCATGCAACAACTCAAGAACATGCGTGTGCGGCATGATCTCAATCCCATCCACGTCGCTCCATCGTGCGTTCGATGATGTCCGGATCAGTCTCACGATCAACAAACTGTAGCTTGTGTAAGGTCGCATAGAGGCCGTCCTGCGCAAGCAAGGACTCGTGCGAGCCGATCTCTTCGATGCGCCCATGATGCAGCACTAGCACGCGGCTCGCTTCCTGGATGGTTTGCAGTCTGTGGGCGATGATGATCGAGGTGCGATCCCTAGTGATTTCACGAAGCGCAGCTTGAATGATGCCTTCAGTTTGCGTGTCGATGTTTGCTGTGGCTTCGTCGAGCACGAGAATCTCTGGATCGGCAGCGAGCACGCGCGCAAAAGCGAGTAGCTGCCTTTGTCCTTGCGAGAGATTTCGGCCGCGTTCAGAGAGTTCAGTGTCATACCCTTTGGGGAGTTCGCGAATGAAGGCGTCTGCGCCGACTTTGCGTGCCGCTTCCATCGCCCGCTCGCGGCTGATCTTCGGGTTCGAGAGGGCAATGTTGTGGTGGATGCTGCCGGCGAAGACATGAAAGTCTTGCAGCACGACGCCGATTCGCGTGCGCAAATCCCGCGTGTGGATGTCATTGATATCAATGCCGTCAAGGAAGATGCGACCATCGTCAAAGTCATAAAAGCGTGCGAGCAGGCGTATAAGCGTGCTCTTGCCTGAACCTGTCGGCCCGACGATAGCGAGCGATTCGCCTGCATCAATCGAGAAGGACACATCGTGCAAGACCGGATTGCCTGGCTCGTAGGCGAAGTCTAAGTGCCTGAACTCGACTTCGCCTACGAGCCGCTGCTTGAGCGTGACCGGCTGCGAAGGCTCGTGGATCTGCTCGTCCCAGTCGAGTGCTTGAAAGATGCGTTCGCCGCTCGCCATAGCGCGAAACAGCAGATTGGTCTGTTCGCCGAGCATGACGATGGGATAAAACAGCATGTCGAGATAGCGCGTGAAGAGAATCAGCGCGCCGAGGGATATCTGCTCCTGAATGACGGCGCCGCCGCCGTACCAGACGACGAGTCCGACTGCCGCCGCCGTCAGCGAGTCGATAAAGGCGTGATAGAAGGTCTCAATGCGCATCGAGCGCGTCTCCGAAGTCAAGTTCTCTTCGTTGATGCCTTGGTAGCGGGCGAGGTTGAAGGCTTCTCGGCCGGAGAGTTGCACGACGCCAAGGCCGGCGAGATTCTCTTGCAAGTTCTGGTTGAGTGCCGAGACGCTTTGCCTGACTTGGCGGAACAGCTCGCGCGAGACTTTGCGAAAAAGCGCGGTGACGAGGCCCACAAGCGGCAGAATGCAAAGAAGTAGCACGCTCAGCTTGATGTCAATCGAGACAATGATGGCGAGCGCGACGACGAATGGCACGAACTCGCCGATGAGGCTGCCTAAGCCTCGAAAGGACTCGAACAATGCTTCGATGTCGTTGGTGACGCGCGTCATCACGCGGCCAACGGCGACGCGGTCGTAAAACGAAGATGGGCGCGTTAGCAGATGATTGAAAAGATCACCGCGAAGGTCGCGCAGGCCGTTCAAGACTGCTTGCGTCAAAGTCAGCGTGTGCTGATGACGAAGCATTGCCCAGGCAAGCTGTAGCACACCATAGATCAGGCAGGCGGCGGCGATCGGCGAAAAGTCAAAGGCAGCGGATACCCATTCCTGCAACGCCACCATGCCGAGCGAAGGCGTTTCTTGCGTGCCGAGAATGATGTGATCGATGACCACCACCGTGAACACAATCGGCATGAGCACGGCAAAGAAGGAGGCAAGCAGAACGAGCGCGGCACTGAAAAGAAGCGTCGTGCGATAGGGCTTCAGCCATCTCCACAGCCTTTGCAGCAGGCGCAGATTGAGAATTTCCCCGGACAAGTCCGCATCGAACATTGAGTGGTCGCGGGGTGCTTGCTTTGTTCGGCTCGTCATGCGTGCGCCTCCAAGGCATCCCACACGGAATCGATGTCGCGGCGCCCTTCGCGCTGCAGCATCTCAAGAGCCGCGAACAGGCCGCCTTGCGCAAGCAGCTCGCTCGGTGCGCCTTGCTCGACGATGCGGCCATGATCGAGGATCACCACGCGGTCCGCGTGCCTTGCGGTCGAGACTCGGTGCGAGACTATAAGCGTCGTCTTGCCGCGGCGAAGCGCGCGCAAACTATTCAGGATGCTGTCTTCGGTTTGCGTATCGACGCTCGCAAAGCAATCGTCAAGGAGCAGCACTGGCGCATCGCGAATGAAGCCGCGTGCGAGCGTTGCCCGCTGCTTCTGTCCGCCCGACAGTGTGGTGCCGCGCTCGCCAATCACTGTGTCAAGCCGCTCTGGAAGCTCGCGTATAGTGCGTGCAAGCGCGGCGGCTTCAGAAGCGAGCCAAATGCGGTCATCCTCGCGTTCAAGATTATCGTAGGTCAAATTGCTGCGCATCGGCTCGCTGAATAGGAAGGCGTCTTGCGGCACGAGTGCGACTTGGCTACGCAGGCGCGCCAACGAAAAGTGGCGAATTGGATGCCCGTCGAGTCGCAATGCATCTCCGGGCGAGTCCAAAAGGCGCACCATGAGGCTCAGCAGGGTGGACTTGCCGCTTCCAACCCGTCCCATAATGGCAATCGTCTCGCCGCGATTGATTTCAAGGGAAATCTCGTCGAGCACTTTCGCATCGTTTCCCGGGTAACGAAATGACAGGCCTCTAAGACTCATGTCGCCCGCGATGTGTGTCGGTGCATCTGGCTTCGGACAATCAGGAATCTCGGGATCAAGGTCGAACACCTCATAGAGTCTCGTTGATGCCACTGCGCCGCGTTGAATCAAGTTGACGATAAAGCCAGCCACGCGAAAAGGCTGCACCACCATGTTGAGATACATGACAAAAGCGAGCAAGGTGCCGACGCTGATCTCGCCTTTGAGTGCAAGCGTGCCGCCGAAGCCAAGGATAGTGAGCGTCGAGAGCGCTGCGAGGCTCGGCATCCATGCGGTCATGTGCGAGTTGATGGCGGCTTGCTCGTAGAAAGCGTCGGCATACGCTTGATTGGTGCGCCCAAAACGCTTGAGTTCATGTGCTTCCTGCACCATCGCTTGAATGGTGCGGATGCCGGAGAGGGACTCCTGCACATGCGCGCCCAAGTCGGAGAGCCGCTCCTGGACATGCGCCGAGGCGACGCCCATGCGACGCGAGCAATACCAGGCGTGTACGACAACGAAGGGCAGGGGTGGCAATACTGCGAGCGTGAGCATCGGCGAGAGCGCAAGCATGTAGCCGAAGCCGACAATCGTGGCGAAGACCAGTATCACAAGCAAGATCGTGCCCATGGAAAAGAGCCGTTGAATGAGCGCGATGTCAGCGACCGCGCGCGTCATCATGTCGCCAATGGTGTGGCGGTTAAAAAAGTGCATGCCTTGGCTTTGCAAACTTCTGTAGAGCCGTTCGCGAAGATCGAAGGCAACGCGCAGGCCGACGAGTCGCACCGTCATGCGCGCGAGGCTCACCACCACGAACCGGCTGAAGACGGCGGCGAAAATGCCGACCACAAGCAGCAGCACATCGGGGTTGCCAGCGGCGAGTCGGTCGATGGATTTGGCGAGCAAGAGCGGAACCGCGCCTTCAAGCAGGCGTGCGACAAAGAACGCCGAGATGCCAAGGATGAGCAGCACTCGCTGCTTGACGACATACTCGCGAAGCCGTAGCAGCGATTTCAGCATGATGCGAGACGGAGGTCTTTGCGAAAAGGTGCATGCTCCAAGAGCATGTGCAAATGCGTGCCCACATGCTCGCGCTCGCGTTCGAGATAGTCTTCGAGGGCGCATCGCAAACCCTCGTGTGCCACCCAATGCGCGCTGTAGGTGAGGCTCGGCACATAGCCGCGCGCGATCTTGTGCGCTCCTTGCGCACCGGCTTCGACGCGCGTTAAGCCGTGCGCGATGGCAAATTCGATGGCTTGGTAGTAGCAGGCCTCGAAGTGCAAAAACTCATGATCTTCAACGCACCCCCAATTGCGTCCAAAGAGGGCATGTGCGCCGATGAAGTTGATGGCGGCGGCAATTTCACGATTGCCACGACGGCACAGGATAAGTAGCACCTGATCTGGCATGCGCTCGCCAATCAAGCTAAAGAACTGGCGCGTCAAGTAGGGTGCGCCCCATTTGCGCGAACCGGTATCGAGATAGCAGCGATAGAAAAAATCCCAATGCGACTCTGTCAGGTCGCTGCCTGTCACCCATTCAAGCGAAATGCCGGCTTCTTGCACCAGCCGCCGCTCGCGGCGGATGTTCTTGCGCTTCTTTGATGAGAGTTCGGCAAGAAAGTCGTCGAAGCGGGCATAGCCATTGTTCTGCCAGTGAAACTGCTGATCGATGCGCTGCAGGAGCCCGAGTTGGCCGAAGGTCTGCCATTCGGATTCGGTGGGAAAGGTGATGTGCAGGCTCGATGCTTCGACTGTGCCGGTCAACCCAATCGCCGTTTGCACCAGAAGCGCTTGCATGGCGGCAATGTCAGCGCCTTCGCGCACGAGCAGCCGCGTGCTCGTGACGGGCGTGAACGGGACGCTGCATTGCAATTTCGGATAGTAGCGTTCGCCGGCGCGGTGCAGCGCATCGGCCCAGGCATGATCGAAGACATATTCGCCTTGCGAATGGCTCTTGAGATAGAGCGGCATCACCGCGAGCAATTCGTCTGACGCGGACCGCACGCCGAGATGCAGTGGCTGCCAGCCGGTTTGCGCCGTTGCGCTGCCGCTCGATTCGAGCGCCTCGAGAAAGTCCCAACTGAGGAACGGTTCTGGCTTGTTCGAGTCGCTCCCCTTGGCACAAGCCTGCCAGTCTTCGCGCGGCACGTCCGCAAGGCGCTGAATGACTTGCACGCGCAGGTGTTCGCTTGGATTGCTCATTGGTGCCATTGTAGAGGGTGTGGCATCCGTCTCCGTCGAATCCATCGATTGAGATTCGACGCAAGGCGAGCAAAGCGCAGAGGTTTTGGGCAATTCAAGCGACTTGAGACCGCGAATAGCCCGACGAATTGCCCGGCACCAATGATATTTGGCTATTGAGTCCCAATTGATTCGAGCAGTGCTCGCATGTCCCCTTGCGGGAAACGCCTCTTCACTCCGCAGATCGGGCATCGATCCAAAGCTACCTCGCCTTGAGTGAACTCGGCGATCCAAGGCATGCCTCTGGCATGCCAAGACCGGTCATGTATCTGAAAAAACTGCGTCATTGATGAACGCTCGGGAATCTCGGCGAGCCCTATAGCTCGTTCAGTCTCCGCAAGCTACCAGAATTTGATGGGCTTCGCCGACTCCCCATCCTCTACGCGCATGATGGCGACGTTGGTCGGGCGGTGCTGGCGAGCGCACTCAAGCACGCGCTCCGTGCAGAAGAACGCCTGCCAGTTCATGTCGGTTGAGAACAGGTCCAGCCCTGAAGATTTATCGTAGTCGAACACGAACTGGATGTCTTTTGTGGCTCTGATATCGTATGAGCGACTCCCGCACGACGGGCAGTATTTCGTGCCTACGAAGCCGCTCGCCTCGAAGTCCATCTTCGCCGCCATGTGCTTCTCGCCATCCAGCCAGTAGTACTTCGGCGCGTCCGCGAGCGACAGGCGTTTCGACCCTGGCTCCTCGAACTCGACGCGGCCACCGGTCTCGACAAGCACTCCGAATGAACGAAGAGTCTTCAAGAACCGACCTGATGTCACGAGTACGTCCATGTAGCTACCCGTACCTATAAAGTCAGGCCATTGGGTTCCGATGGGCTCCAGCAATGCGCGCAAATTGCCGTGCGCTGATTGCCACAGCGCACCACAGCTTTGGCACTGTCCCAGATCCACGATACCTTGTGTGAACTTAGCGATCCATGGCATGCCGCGCGTGTGGAACGTCCGGTGTGTGATCTGATAGAACCCTTTCATTGTGCAATGCCCCGAAACCTGTCTAGTTCCTGCAACTCACTCAGTTTATCGAGTATCTCCGCTTGAGTGGGACGACGATTTTGGTGCCGATTAAAGAACTTTTGCCATTCGTCATTAAGCCCCTTGCTCCACTGTCGATGAGGATGCTGCTCCACCCACCGCCCGTACTTCGGGTCGTCGATATCGAGACCAGCATTCTGAAACCTATCGCGGAACTTCCTCGGCAGGTCGTGGTGCGCCTCGGGCCTTGTCATGTGCGATGGCGGCGGGCCGTGCTGCCTGATCATGCGCTGCCGCAGAGTGAGCCGGCTTCCGCGCGGCCCGAATTCGCCGATTGGCTTGGTTGCGGCCGTGGTCGTGCTGGTTCTGGCGCCAACCGCCCTGATCAGCTTCCCGCCAGGCACAACCCCGATCAGTGCCATGCCGCGGTGCACCTCCTCCCCGGTGACGAGGTCGTGCCCCGTCGCCACCTCGTACACCGACGCCGCGGTGCCGACGAAGGGGATGAATCCGATGCCGATGCTGGCGAGCTCCGCTGGCGAGGACATCAGCCAGGGCGGCAGCGGGGAGGACATGCCCGCGTCCGCAGGCGACGCCTCCTGGCCGAGGGACACCGCCTGTTGCCTGGGGGATGAGTGGAGCTGGATGCTCGAGAAGATGGAGAATGTCGGCACGAGGAACCTGCGCCGGTGGTCGCGGTCCGACGGCGAGACCCTGAACAGCCCGTCCGTTCACAACGCCCACCTGACGAATATCGCGACGTGGCGACGCCAGAAGAAGTGCCTGCCCGTCAGCACCGGAGAGACGGGGGTGAACCCGCCGCCGCCGTGCGCACCCGGGCAGTGCGGCCCGGTCGTGAAGCACAGGCCCGAGGGGTCGGCGCCGCTCAAAGGGCTGTTGCCAACATACGAGTAGAGGTTCCAGCCCTGCCCCGACGCGGGATCTATCCGATACTGTTCGCACGATTCCCACTATCAACGCATTCTCTTCTTGTTCGTCTCATCCTCACGACTGAAGGTGCAACCCAGGTCAGATGCATTCCACTACCAGAACTTAATAGACTTCGCGCGCGACATCTCTTCCAACGGCCTGATGGCGACGTTGGTCGGTCGATGATCGCGGCAGCACTCCAATACACGTTCGGTGCAGAAGAACACACGGGGGTTCATGTCGGTCGTGAACAAGTCCAAGCCTGAGGTGGCATCGTATTCGAAGACATAGCTCGTGACTTTTGAAGCTGCAATATCAAACGATCGCGAGCCGCAGGCCGCGCAGTACTCAGTTCCCACGAACCCACTCGCTTCATAGTCCATCTTCGCCGCCAGGTGCTGCTCGCCGTCCACCCAGAAGTACTCCGGCGCGTCCGCGAGCGACAGGCGCTTCGGGCCTGGCTCGTCGAACTCGACACGGCCGCCCAACTCCACTCGAATGCCGCAGGAGCGCAGAGCCTCCACGAACCGACCTGAGACCACGAACAGTTCAACGAGGTCTCCGTTGCCAATGAGGTCTGGCCATTGAGTCCCGATTGGTTCGAGCAGCGCTCGCATGTCGCCTTGCGGGAAACGCCTCTTCACTCCGCAGATCGGGCATCGATCCAAAGCTACCTCGCCTTGAGTGAACTCGGCGATCCAAGGCATGCCTCTGGCATCAAAAGTCCGGTGGTATATCTGAAAAAGCCGTGTCATTGACGAATGCTCGGGAATTCCGGCGAGCTCCTCAGTTTGGTCATCCTCCGTAGTATCTGCTCCTGCGAGGGATCGCCGAATTCCTGAAAAAAGTCCGTCCATTCTTTGTTAAGCGCCTTACTCCACTGTCGATGAGGATGCTGCTCCACCCACCGCCCGTACCTCGGGTCATCGATATCGAGACCTGCTTTCTCGAGATCTCTCCGGAACTTCCTCGGCAGGTCGTGGTGCGCCTCCGGCCTTGTCATGGATGCCGCTGTCCGGTCTCAACGCCTCGCGCTACCAGAACTTCACTGATTTTGCAAAAGGCCCTTCCTCCAGCGGCCTGATCGCCACGTTCTTTGGGCGGTGCTCTCGACAACACTCCAGAACACGCTCGGTGCAGAAGAATACACGCGGGTTCATGTCGGTCGTGAACAAGTCCAAGCCTGATGTGGCATCGTATTCGAATACATAGCTCGTGACTTTTGAAGCCGCAATATCAAATGATCGTGCGCCGCAGGCCGCGCAGTACTCAGTTCCCACGAAACCGCTCGCTTCGTAGTCCATCTTCGCCGCCAAGTGCTTCTCACCATCCACCCAGTAATACTCCGGCGCATCTTCCAGCGACAGGCGCTTGGGGACTCGTGGATTGATTGCCACACGGCCCCCCACCTCGACTCGCACGCCACTCGACAGCAGTGCCTGCAAGAAACTTTTTGAAGCCACGAACAGCCCCACCATGTAGCCCGTACCGATCAAATCCGGCCATTGAGTGCCTTTACGCTCCATCAGCGACGCGCACATATCACCCCGCGTGTATCGCCTGCTCACTCCACATGCAGCGCACTGGTCAAGTTCCACGACGCCTTCGGTAAAATCTTGGATCCACGGCATCCCACTCGTATCGAATGACCGGTCGTCAATCATATAGAAGCTTTTCATTCTCAAATCGGCAGGAAATCTCCCGACTCCATTAAATCGTTGAGTTTTTTCAGTATTCGTTCTTTAGTGGGATCATTAGCTGATCGGAAGAAGTCTTTCCATTTCTCGTTGTAATCCTTGTGCCAACTGCGGTGTGCACTACGCTCGACCCAACGGCCGTACTTGGTAGATTTGATGTCTATGCCCGCTTTCACAAACTGCTTCTTAAACTGCAGAGGCAGGTCGTGGTGCGCCTCCGGCCTTGTCATGTGCGCGGGTGGCGGTGACTGTGCCTCAAGATCCCGGCGAAGCCGCCGATGCAGAGTCGCGTCACTGACATTATCCGCAGCCTTGCGCACGGCAGACCTTACTAGCTTGCCGCCCGGCACGACCCCGATCAGCGCCATGCCCCGGTGCACTTCCTCCCCGGTGACAAGGTCGCGCCCCGTCGCCACCTCGTACACCGACGCCGCGGTGCCGACGAGGGGGATGAGCCCGATGCCGATGCTGGCGGCCTCGCCCGGCGTGAAGGTCAGCCAAGGCGGCAGTGGGGAGAACATCCTGCCGTCCGCAGGCGTTGCCTCCTGGTTGAGCGACACCGCCTGGATCTGGGGACGGACTCGAGTTCCCTGGCAATGAAGAAGGAGACCGCCGGCACAAGGAACCCCGCCCCGTGCCCGTCGTCCCACGGCCAGCCGCCGACATGGGAGTAGAGGTTCCAGCCTTGTCCCGACGAGGGATCCGAGACGACGGGGTCGGGGCTCAGGAAGCGCCCGATGCGCGGGTCGTAGAGCCGCCCGTCCATGTGCATGAAGCCGGTGCAGTCTAGATGCTCGTGTCCGGCGAGCGCCTTGTCAACTTGTGCGTTGTCGCCCAGCCTGCTGTGTGGCACACCGGTGC
>JAPYNO010000096.1 GCA_028283025.1 Pseudomonadales bacterium
GGCGATTCGGGCCGGAGTTCGTATGTCCCGAACAGTGTTTGCTCATAAGTTTCAGTTGAGCATTGATACTGTGAAGGGATGGGAGCAGGGGAAGCGTAAACCGGATGTCGCTGCCGTCAATTTTCTTCGCCTCATCAAGGCCGATCCTCAATTTGTGCTAGATGCACTCGCGAGTTGATTCATAGCCCCGGTCCTCAGCCTAGCTTCGCATTCAACCGCGATACCTCCGCGCGCCAGTGCGCTACCCGCTCCGGCTTTTGATGCTTGCGTTTGCGGCGCAGCATGGCTTCGATCTTCCCTTCAAGTTCCACGATTCGTTCGAGCGTCTCGTCCTCGGTTGTCGGGTCGGCATCTTCCGCTGCTTCTGATGACGGCTCGGTTGCGCGGGTCGCTTCAAAGTAGGCATCAGGCGATGGCACTTCGAGCAGGCGGCCTTGTCGAATCCAAAAGAACCTTGTCGCCAAGGATTCCGTGAATAGCCGGTCATGCGATGTCATCAAGAGCGTCGCCTTGGACTTTTCAAGCTCGGCCTCAATGTGCTCGCGTCCCTCAATATCGAGATGGTTGGTCGGTTCATCGAGTATGAGGAAGTTCGGTGCGCACATGGAGATGACGGCGAACATCAGCCGCGCGCGCTCGCCGCCAGAAAGAACAGACAAGGGCTTGTGGCGGTCGGCCTCGTCGAATCCTGCGCGTCCGAGCCGGGCGGTGACTGTCTGGCTGTCCTGCGCCGTGCGCTTCAGCACGAAGTCGATCATCCGTTGCTCGCCAGTGACTTCGCCGAGCTCTTGATCAAAGTAGCCAAGCTTGGTTTGCGGACTCAATCGAAGCTTGGTCGCATTCTGCGTATCCCCTGCGGCTTCGACAATCATGCGAATGAACGTTGATTTGCCGACTCCGTTCTCGCCGAGAAGCGCAGCCTTATCGCCATTGCGGAGCGCGGTTTCAGGCACGCTGAACAGGCGCTTGGACGGGTCGGCAGGATGCGGCACCCATGTCTCGTCAATCTTCAGTGCGAGCTTGGAACGAGAAGTGCCAAGTTGCAAAGAAAGTTCGAGTGGCGACCCGCTCGTGACAAAGGTACGCTCGTCCTGCAAGCGCTCAATGCGCCGCTTCATGGCTTTTGCGCGCTTTGAAAGATCCTCATTGTCGAAATCCCGGCCCCATTGGGCAAGGCGCTGCGCACTGCGGCGAAGGCTGTCGATGCGTTTGTCTTCGGCATCCCTTGCGGCGCGCGCCGCCTCGTCCGCAGCATCGAGCCTTTGCTTGGCTTCGCTGTACGGGCGGCGAATTCGCAGTATCGAGCGATCACGCATAAAGAGGGTTTCCCTCGTCACGCGGTCTAAGAATCGACGGTCGTGGGAGACAACCACAAATGCGCCTTGGAAGGCGAGCAGGCGCTGTTCAAGCGCCACTAGGGCATCGAGGTCAAGGTGATTGGAAGGCTCATCGAGCAGCATCAGGTCAGGGCCCTGCAGCATTGTCCTCGCCACGAGCACGAGTGTCTGACGTCCGCCAGAGATATCCTGCAAGCGCAGCTTGAGGTCACTCGCGTCAAATCCAAGCTGAAACAGCAACGCTTCTGCGCGCCAAGATTGACGCTGATCGGCAGACGCATCGAGCACCGCTTCGAGCACGGCGGCATGCGTCAGGCGCGATGGGATGAACTGCTCCACCTGCGCGAGCCGCAATCCCTTTTGCGGCATTACTTCGCCATCGTCGAGCGCCCTATGGCCAGCGAGCAGCGCCAGCAATGTCGATTTGCCGCAGCCGTTGTGCCCGACCAAAGCAAGGCGGTCGCCTCGATTGATCGATAGCGACAAGCCCGCGAACAATAGCTGACCGCCTTCGCTATGACTGTCGATTCGAGCTTGCAGCAGGAGGCTCATGAGTGCTTTGAAGTTCAAGTGGAAGTGGGAAGTGTTGTATTCTCGCTCGAATCACCCACGCACATCCAAAGGATTCATGATTCCAGCCAAGCCATCCGTCAGCCTCGCCGCACCTCCCGGCAAGCGCCACGTCATCCTCGACCTCGCCCAAGAAATCGAACGCCAAGGATTCGAAGGCATCTATTGCACGAGTCTCACTGACGGCTTGTCGCTCAGCCTCGCTATCGCGATGCGAACTTCCACTGTGCAACTCGGCACTAGCATCGTTCCGATCTACCACCGCATTGCTCAAGAATTTGCTTACTCTGCGGCCTTCGTTTCGGAAATCAGCAACGGACGATTTCGCTTCGGCATCGGTGTCAGCCACAAACCCATGCTAGACCGCGCCGGGGTCACAGCCGGCAAACCGCTCGCCGATGTACGGCAGTTCGTCGAGGCGTTGCGCGCCGTGCCTCGCGCTGGTGTTCTCCCGCCCATTGTCCTCGCCGCGATGCGTAAGCGCATGATCGCGCTCGCAGGCGAGATTGGCGACGGCATGGTGTTCGCAAACGGCGCCCTGTCGCACATGCCGGAAAGCCTTTCGGTGCTCTCCGAGGCGCAGCGCAGCGGCGACGACTTCTTCATCGGCGCCATGATTCCGACCTGCATTTCGGACGATGAAGCCGCCGCCAAAGCAGTCCATCGACGCACCCTTCTCAGATATGTGGCGATGACGAACTACCGCAACTACTGGAAGGAAGCTGGCTATGCGGAGGAAATGACAGCGATTGAAAAGGCGCTTGCGACGCGAGACCGCGATGCCGTCACCGCCTGCATGAGCGACAAGTGGCTTGCGGACGTGACGCTCTTCGGCACCGCCTCCAAGGTTCGCGAAGGCGTGGAGGCTTGGTACGAGTGCGGCGTCAAGACCATCATTCTGGTGCCGTCTTCGGCGGTCGGCAATCAGCAGGTCGCGTTCCAAGAGCTCATTGGCGCCTATGAATAGGCTCTGGGTTCTGCGCCACGCGAAGTCGGACTGGTCGAGGGCGCTTCCCGACTTCGACAGAGACCTCAATGAACGCGGCCTGCGCAACGCTAGAGCGCTCAGTGATTGGCTGCGCGGCCAGGATGACTTGCCGCAACGGATTGTGACATCGTCAGCGGTGCGTGCGGCGCGCACTACCGAAGCCGCCCGCACCGTCTGCCCCAATGCCCAATATGTGACCGATGTTCGCATTTATCACGGCGACGCCGAGACGATGCTGCGCGTTGTGCGCGAGGTCGAAGAGTCGATTCAATCACTGTTGATCGCCGGACACAATCCAAGCATTACCCACTTTGTCAACGCTCTTGCGGACAGGGCTGTGATTGATGTGCTACCAACATGTGGACTCGCCCGCTTCTCGGTCAATTGTCCTTGGCGCGAACTCGATTTTGGGGCTGCGCAGTTCGACCTGCTGCGCACGCCCAAGGGCGGCGTGCAATGATCGGGCAGTTCTTCGTTGACCGTGAGCGAGCGCGGGCGGCCGAGGATCCGTGGGCGCAGCTGTGCGTGCTCGCAAGTCTTGACGGGACGTGCCCACGTCTGCGTATTCTCGTATTGCGAGACCTCGCCGGAGGCCTTGGCGTGTTCTACAGCGGACATTCTTCAAAGGCTAAGCAACTTGAGCTGACGCCGCAAACCGAACTCCTGACCTACTGGGATTCGATCAAGGTGCAGTATCGACTGTGTGTGATGCTTGCACCCTTGTCGAGAGAGGTCATCGACACGCACTGGCCACGCAGACCAGCTATCTCAAAAGCGCTCGACTGGCTCTACGAAACCGTGCCGCAAGGCAGCGTGATGGATGCGGAACAATCCCTTGATGCATTGCTCGCGCAGAGCGGGGCAGAAGAATCGCCGCCGCCGGGCGCTTCAGGCGCGATGATCGAAATTGTCAGCCTAGAGCGGCTGCAACTTCAAGCCGACGGCAAGCACTTGCGCGAGCACTTTGATCTAGCGACGGGTGCTCGCAAAACATTGGTGCCTTAACGTGGTAGTACTGGCGGCTACTGACCGCTTTGAAAGGTACAGCCATGACACAGTCCCCCCACCTCAATAGAACGCGAGCGCTGATCGCCGCCGCGCTGGCGGCAATGACGCTGCTGTGCGGCCCCGTGGCGGCGCAGCAGCCGCACACAGCCACGATCAGTCAATTAAGCCGATTGATGCGGGGGCAGCCGCGACCGTAGGGTTGACTAAGTTCCCCTAGCCCTCGGCAGGGAGTTAAATCTTGCCCTTTGTTGCAATCACCGCCAGAAACGCTCGCGCGAAGTTCTTGAGCTTGACCGCCCCAACACCGTTGATTTCGCTGAACTCTTCCATGGTGCTCGGTCGCTTTTCGGCCATCTCTAGGAGGCTTCGGTCAGGAAAAATGACATAGGCTGGCACGCCGCGCGCTTGTGCCAATTCAAGGCGCAGTGCGCGCAGCGCATCGAGGAGCGACATGTCCTCCTCTCTTATCTCAGGCTTCTTCTTCAAGGTAATCTCGCGCGTTCTAGGCTTCGCTTTGACGAGCTTGTCTTTGCGGTAGCGGAACTCGGTGCGCCCGCGCAAGAGGTCATTGCCTGTGCGCGTGATCGACAGGCCGCCATAGCCTGCGATATCCAAGCGCAAATGCCCGGCCGCCACCAATTGTCGAATGATCGAGCGCCACTCATCCTTGCTGCGCTCAGCACCGACGCCAAAGGTCTTCAGTCGATGATGCCCCCATTTCTCAATGCGCTCGGTCTCGCTACCGCGCACAATGTCAATGACATGTGCCGCGCCGAATCTTTGCCCCGACCTGTAGACGGCGGACAGAAGTTTCTGGGCATCGATGGTGCCGTCTGCAAGCTCAACCGGATCAAGGCAGACATCGCAGTTGCCGCAAGGCTCTGAGCGTTCACCGAAATACCTGAGCAGTGCGACCCGCCGACATGTCGGCGCCTCGCAATAGCCGAGCAGGGCGTCGAGGCGCTTATGCTCGCGTCGCTTGCGATCATCGCCAGCGTTTTCCTCTTCGATAAAGCGACGCCGCATGGCCATGTCAGCAAGTCCATAGAGCATGTGCGCTTCGGCCATCTCGCCGTCGCGGCCTGCACGCCCGATCTCTTGATAATAGGCTTCAAGGCTACCAGGCAGATCCAAGTGCAGGACGAAACGCACATCCGATTTATCGATACCCATGCCGAAAGCGATGGTCGCTACCATGACGATGCCTGCTTCGCTCATGAACCTGTCTTGATTGGCTTCGCGTTCGTGCTTGTCCATGCCAGCGTGATAGGCAAGTGCAGTGATGCCGTCGGCTTCAAGCAATGCCGCGGTCTCAATGGTCTTGCGGCGCGACAGGCAGTAGATGATGCCGCTCGTGCCCGGATGGCGGCTCAAGAATTCACGCAACTGCGTCTTCCAAGTCTGCTTGCTCGCAACGGACAGGCGGATATTCGGCCGGTCAAAGCCAAGCACAAATTGCGACACCTTGTTCGCAAACAATCTCGCAGCGATGTCGTCGCGCGTCACCGCATCAGCGGTCGCTGTCAATGCGGCAATGGGGATACCCGGAAACAGCTCGGGTAGTCGCGTCAAATCTTCATATTCTGGCCGAAAGGAAGGCCCCCACTGTGAGATGCAGTGCGCTTCGTCGATAGCGATGAGACTGACCGGCAGTGCTTGCAGGTCTTCTAGCATCTGCTCGCTCATCAAGCGTTCAGGCGAGAGGTAGATGAGCTTCGTTTCGCCTTGGGTGAGGCGGTGCCAAGCGTCATCATTGTCCTGCCAACTATTGCCGGAATTGATGCTATCGGCGGCAATACCCGCAAGCTTAAGGGCCGAGACCTGATCCTGCATGAGTGCGATCAGTGGTGAGACGACTACCGCAAAACCGTCCTTGACGAGCGCGGGCACCTGGAAGCAAAGCGATTTGCCTGAGCCGGTGGGCATGACGATGAGCGCATGCCTGCCTGCGAGCAGCGCATCGACCGCTGCTTCTTGACCTGGGCGGAAAGACTCGAAACCGAAGGTCTCATGCAGCACCTCTTGGGCGCGATTCTTAGCAGGCGATTCGCTCAATGCGGCGCACATGGCTAGTGTCCTGTCCGGTTAATTCGTGTATTTTAGGCGCTAGGCCATTTCGTTCATTGGCAAGGCGCGACAACGCAGTGTGGCAGGCCCCACATTCTTGCA
>JAPYNO010000097.1 GCA_028283025.1 Pseudomonadales bacterium
CTCTCTGTCTTGGAAGTGGTGCCCGTGTACGGTGCGCCACTCCACGCCGCGCTCGAAAGCAGCATGCTCGACTTTGAGGATGCGGTCATCGCGGAATCTGCCCGACAAGCTAACGTGGATTACATCGTGACGCGGGACACGAAGGGCTTCGCTCAATCGCCGGTGCCTGCGCATACACCTGAGTCGTTCCGTCGGATGCTCGACCTCCTGCGTTGACCACCCGCGCAGGCCCTTCTCAACCCCCATGTGGCATATTGTCAATCCGCGCCGAGCGACCTAAGTAGCCGCCGTGGTGTCGCTTGCCGAAGTCCTCGCGCGTCACCCCTTTGGCTTCGAGCAGCGCCAAGGCGATGGCATCGCTGATGGCGAGCATCACTGCCATGGAACTGCTCGGCGTCAGGCCAATCGGACAAGCCTCCTCGATCTCACCCATGTCGAGCACAAGGTCTGATAAATCGCGCAGCTTGGAATCCGGATGCGACGTCACCCCGATGATGTGGGCGATGCCGAGATGGTGTGACAACTCAAGCACCTCCAAGACTTCCACCGATTTGCCGCTAGTGGAGAAGGCAATGATCACGTCCTCTGGTGCGAGAATGCCGAGGTCGCCGTGCGCGGCTTCAGCCGCGTGCAGGAAAATCGCTGGCGTCGCCGTCGAGCATAGCGTTGCGGCAAACTTCTCGGCGATGTGACCGGCTTTGCCGATGCCGGTGGTGATGACCTTGCCCTTGGCTGCGACCAGAAGCTCAACAGCTTCGACGAAGGCATCGGTCACTTGGATAGCGTTGATGGCCTCGGCCTCGGCGGCAATCACCGCCTCAATTCGTTCGCGTATGTTCATGTGCGTGTGGGTGGAGCGAGATACGGCATCTTGGCACACCTCGTCGGGTTGCGTTTGAATCCTCGACCTTCTGTGCTGAAAGCCACACGCGATGCCATTGACAACCCATACTGATCACCTCATCGTACAGTGCCCGTGAATGCGCACCCCGTGGATCATGGACAGAGTTTCAGCTTCAAACCAATCACAAGTTCGGCTTGAGCGTTCGCTTGGGCTGCTGCGCGAAGTTTGGAAAGTCGGTCGAGTGACGATTCGGGTTGACGGCGAGGCATCGGATTGGCCGCGACTCGAAATGGACGAGTCTTTTGCGCTTCAAGCGCGCAGCGACAGCGTCGAAGTTGATGCAGCGACTGTATGGGGTGCTATGCGCGCGCTGTCTCGCGTGGCTGAGATGGTTGATGCCGGCGGCAGACTGCCGGATGCCAACATGAAGGACGCGCCGCGCTATGCTTGGCGCGGCCTGATGCTCGACCCTGCGAGGCGCTTCCTGAGCATCCAAGCGCTCAAACGCACACTTCTTGGCATGTGGGCCTATAGGCTCAACATCCTACATTTGCATCTGTCGGACGATCAAGGGCTTCGGCTTGCGATTGAAGGCCGCACGCCGCCTTGGCCGCACTATCAAAGAGACGAGTTGTGCGAACTCGTCACATTCGCTGCCGAGCTCGGCATTCGTGTGGTGCCTGAGATCGACCTGCCAAGTCACGCCACCGCCTTGCTCGCGCTATGCCCAGAACTTGCAAAGGGACAAGCGCCTGCTGCGCCTTCCCGAGCCTTCGGCGTGCATCAAGCCTATGTGGACTGCGAACGCACGGCAGTGCGCGAAGCGATTGCGAGGATCATCGCTGAGCTCGTGGGGATTTTTCCCGACATGTATATTCACTTAGGTGGTGATGAATGCGAAGACTATTCGCAGCCTGACGACTTTGCCGAGTTTCTCGTTGACACAGCCTCGCGTCACGGCAAGCGCGTGATCTTCTGGGACGAAGCGCTCGCCGCCAATCTTCCACTAGAAGCCTGCGTGCAGGCGTGGCGCCACCCGAAGTTTCTTAGCGCAGCGCGCAGTCAAGGCCACGCGAGCATTCTCTCTGCGCCCTACTATCTCGATCTCATTTTCCCGCCCGAGGTGCATCACGCCTTCGATCCAGATGCAGACAACAAGATGGCACAGGCGGCGCTTCTTCATCATCCCTCCCTCGCTGGCGTCCGAGCAGCACTTGAGTGGTATGAAGTGCGCACGGCGCCGCTCGCCGATGTGTTTGAAGGTGTCGAGACAGGCCCGGTGTTGGGCGGTGAAGCCTGCCTGTGGGGCGAGCTCGTTGGTGAAGATCAGCTCGATACGCGCCTTTGGAGTCGGATGCCAGCTATCGCGAGCCGATTGTGGTCGGGGCAGGCGTCAGTGCTTCCAGAGAGAGCGCAGACAGATGCTCACTTGCGCCGAATCGCAGGCATTCGAGTTGGTGCGGACGCTTGGCTAGAGACGCTTGATCTCAGTTCGCTTGAGCGCGAGCACTTCAGCGTTCTGCTCGCCTCTCTTGAACCAGTCAAGTGGTATGCCCGCTTGCTCGGTGATGCCATGATTGAACGAATCGAAGATCGCATTGAAAGTGCCGCTCGTCCCTATAGTGTCGATTCACCGCTCGACCGGCCTGTGGACTTTGTGGACCCGGAAAGTCAAGAAGCGCTTCGCTTCGCGCGTGCCAAGGACAAGCGCGAGTTCGCGGTGCGCTGGCGCGCGCAATATCCTGTGATCAAAAAGATCGCCGAGCGAATGCCACAGGTTCGCGAGATTCTTCCGCTCTCCGAGCGCCTCGCCGATCTTGCGGATGTGGTGAGCGGACACATGACCTTGGCGGAGTTTCGGCAAAAGCACGATCAATCGCCTGTGGCAGAGTTGAATCTTGCCTTGCTGAGCCAATTGGATGGTCGATGAAGCCAGTGCGGCGTGTGCCGGTGCGTGGCGTGCGTTCACGGGCAGTTCCGAATCGCACACGCTGAGGCGGCTCTTGCGGGGCCATATTCACGAGAGCTATGTGGTCGAGTCGGAAGGTGCGCCCATCGCCAATGCCGAAGTCATTGAGCCTTTTGTGCGCGGGCGAGTCGCCGCACGCATGTTGACGAAAAGTAACGAACCCTGCGTGATCGATGCGGCAGGCGAGTTTTGGCGCGCGTATGCGCATTTGGGGGCAAGTCGCAACATGGATTTGCCGGAATCGAGTACGCAGTGCTTTGCTGCAGGCGCCGCGTTCGGCGGATTCCAGGCCGCGCTTGAAGACTTGCCGCCTGATCAGCTCCGCATCAGCATCAAGGGCTTTCAAGACTTCAAGGCTGTGTTAGGTCAGTTTGACCTCGCTATCAAGTCAGATTCATACGGGCGCTTGTCGTCGTCATCGCATGTGGCCAATGAGCTACTTGCACGAAAGGGACAGGTGCCAGCCTTATCGGGGCCTTTTGGTATCGTGCATGGTGACTGCAAGTTCAACAACATCCAGTTTGATGCGAGTGGCGAACGGGTGATCGCCGTGCTCGACTTGGATACCGTCATGTGGCACAGGCGCGCGCTCGATTTTGGCGATCTTGTGCGCGCAGGTGCAGTGCATGGCGGCGAGGATGATGTGGATGCCGAAATCGACCTTGAGCGCGTGAGCGCGTTTGCGGCGGGCTTTCGGGACGGAATTGGTGCGCTTGCGCCCAAAAGCCAAGCGCTATTCGATGCGTTGTTGCATGTCACCTTCATGCTGGCGCTGCGCTTCTATAGCGACCACTTGCATGGCGATGTGTATTTTCATATTGAAGCGCCAGAGGACAACCTTCGCCGCGCACAAGGCCAATTGGCGTTGTTCAAGCAGTTGGTACGGCGGCGAGTCGAGCTTCTGGAGGCGTGCAAATGACAGGACACTAGCCTCAAGACTGTGAGAGCTCACGCAGGTCTTCGGCATAGTCGGCGAGGCGCTTCTGCAATCTCGTAATCTGCTGCGCGCTGAGCGATGCGAGCACTTCGAGCAGCAGGCGCTTGGTAAGCGCTTGGTTGTGTACTTGTCCGTCGATCAGCCCTTGGCTGTAGAAGCGTTGCTGCGGACCGAACACAGTCTCGAACTGGTCATCAAAAGTATCGTCGTGACGGGCTTTGAGCAGCGTCAGAAATTCAGCCTGCCAGCGCAGTCGATACTCGCCCCAGCTCGCGCTTTCTGGGCGATATTCGGAAGCGCCTTCGGTGAGCAGCGCCTGTTGTTGCCGGTTCAAAGCGCCCGTGAATCGCTCGATGATACGCTTGAAGTTCTTGCGCCACCGGTCTTGCCGATCTTCGTGTGACCGACGCGCTGCTCGTTTCTGCCAACGTGCGTTTTCCTTTGCAAATTTCTCCGGAATTTGATTGATTTGCGCATCATCAAGACTCTTGAGGAGCCTTTTCGCCACGGGCCTGCCTTCGCGTTCGATGCGCCGCCACCACCCCTCGGCTGTCTCAAAGGTTTGATCGAGGTCGGCAGGCTTCACGCCTTGCGCTAGGGTCATTGAGAAGTCCTCCAAGTCGTGTGCATAGCGCGGAAGTTCTTCGCGCCGGTGCCAGCGCCACAGGACTTCAAGCTCACGCTCGAAGAACGCCTCTTGTGCCGGTGTCAAATCAATGTAGTCTTCAATCGCGGACTCAACAAAGGCATCGAGATTGTTGTAGAAGAACTGCACGCCGCATCCCGTGAGAGTGACAAGCGCGCACAACAGCAAAAGGCAAGTGCGCCAGACTTTGTCGGCGTGCGAGGGTGGGTGTATCATTCCGTCAACTTCTTCTTCGAACCACTTCAGGGAGACTATTATGGGCATGGAAGTGTTTATCGATGTACTGAGCCGCTGGGGGCACACCCTGTTTGGCATCACTTGGATCGGACTCCTCTACTACTTCAACTTTGTGCAGGGCAGCGCATTCAAGGAACTTGATGCCTCGTCGCGCACCGACGCCTTCACCAAACTTGTGCCGCGCGCCCTCTGGTGGTTCCGCTGGGCAGCCATGTTCACCTTCCTGACCGGCGTGCTGCTGCTGTATTTCCGCGGCATGGCCTCGACCACCTACATCGCGTGGGGCAGCGTCATGGCCACCATCATGTTCCTGAACGTGTGGCTCATCATCTGGCCGAATCAGCGCATCGTCATTGCATCCAACGAAGCCGTGCAGGGGGGAGGCGAGGCCGACCCGAATGCGGGCGCCGCAGCCGCCAAAGCACTGCTTGCATCGCGCACCAACACCCTCTTTTCGCTGCCGATGCTGTTCTTCATGACGTTCAGTGCGCACGCCCCGGGCATCGCCGGGCAGGTCATGGGCATCAGCCTCACCAATGTCCTTGTGCTCGGCATTCTCATTCTGGTGATCGAGGCAAACGCTATTTGGGGCAAGATGCAGTCGGTGATTGAGTCGGTGTGCGCAGTCATCATCAGTTCGCTGGTACTGACTGTCGTCATGGCGTACCTCGCCAACATCCTCTAGCAGGCGCTCCGTGTCAGATTCCTCGCCTGAAGATCCGCTGACCACCGATGGCCTCGGCGGTAGCGGTGGCTACTCGCGTACTTCAAGGCGCGGCGGCTCATCGGGTGCTTCGCCCGGCAGCCGCCAGAGCGGAGTCTACGCCTTGCTTGTGCTAGGGCTTGTCGGCGTCGTCGTGCTCGGTTGGTTTGCGTTCAGTGCGCAAACCGAACTGGTAGCCTTGCAATCCGAGGATCAAGACTCGCGTGCGCGCCTGAAGGAGATCGAAGCGAGGCTGCAAATCACTGATGAGACACGCAGCCGCGCCGATACCGAGATCGAGGGTCAAATCGATTTCTGGGAAGACGAGATCCGCAAACTGTGGACCGTTTCGAACGAACGCAACAAGAACTGGATCAACGAAAATCAGGCATCTCTCAAGACACAGCAAGGCCGCATCGCCAATATCAACAAGCAGCTTGATAGCCTCAATGCGGCGGTCGCTCGCATCGAGAAGGGCTTTCAGAATCAGCAGGACATGATGAACCAGCTAGATCAGTTAAGCCGGCTGGTGACAGAGATCGGCCGAACGGCGCGCGACTCCGCCGACAAGTCCAACACGGCGAGCATCACGCTAGCGCGCATGGAGTCCGAGTTGTCTAAGGTGCTCAAAGAAAACGAAGAGTTCCAGAAGTCGGTCGATGCGTTTCGTCGCCAAGTCAATACGCGCATCGAGTCCCTTCGCGCCGAAGTGCAGGGTGCGCCGCCACCGCCGCGTTCATCGATCGGCGCCATTGAGGAATAATCAATCGCATGCCAACGCAAGGTGCCGAAGCATTCTATGAATTTCTGCGCACACAGCGTGCTGTGCGACGCTTGCGACCCGATCCTATTCCAGACGAAGTTCTTGCCCGCATCCTTGATGCAACGCGGCATGCGCCATCCGGTGGCAATCGCCAAGGCTGGCGCATGGTGTTAGTGACCGAACCCACCAAGAAAGCGCGTCTCGGAGAGCTCTACACCCCGTCGTGGGAGGCGTATCGCGCGCAGTATGGAAACATTGACGGCTTGTCACACGAGGATGCGGCGCGCATGGTGCGCGTCCTTGATTCCGGCAGCTACATGGCCGCGCACATGCATGAGTATCCGCTTGTAGCGGTCGTGTGCTTCAACCCTAAGCATCTCGCAGTCACCGATGCAGGGCAAGACAGGGTGTCAGTAGTCGGCGGCGGCTCCATTTACCCCGCTGTGCAAAACTTCATGCTCGCCTGCCGCGTGGAAGGTTTGGGATGCGTGCTAACGACGCTGCTTTGCGAGCACGAACAGGAAGTCAAAGCTCTGCTTTCCATTCCCGAAGACTGGTACACCGCAGCGGCGATTCCGGTCGGCTATCCAGTCGGCAAAGGGTATGGGCCGGTGAGCAGGCTGCCAGTAGATAAGTTGTTTTTTGAGAATGTGTGGGAAAATCCAGTTTAAGCTCTGAGGGCTTATCTCAAGAGTTCTGCGAGTTCGATTTTGTTCTGCAGACTTACTCTGATGGAAATGCCCCTGTACTCGATTGTTCGCACATCTTGTTTTGATCGAATGGGCTGTTTGTCGAGCCTGCGCTGGTCGCGGCTCCCAAACATCCAGAAAACGGCGTTAAAGTCGGGCGCGTTGCCGACTGACGAAGACTTCAGCAGACAAACTGATCGAAGATAACGGATGATTGGCTGAGACCATCTCAATTGTTCCTGTCCTACGCCGTCCCTTAAAGTTCGCTTCAATTCGATAAAGATGACAAAATCTGATCCGCACACGGAGCACACGACGACGAAGTCACACGCTTTGTGCCATTCCCCATCGCGTAATCCGGCAAGTTTACCAAGCTTCTCCGGCCTCAATATCAAGGCACCTTCTGGCAGATTGAGCAGGTGCAATTGCATTTGTTCGCCGTCTTGCAGTTGCTCCCTTAGGACAGCAGAGCCGTTGGTCTTGACTCTTGCTTGGTCGTTCAGGATATCGCCTAGGCACGTCGAAAACTCAAATTCAGGCATTGTGAGACTTCTTGAAATTTTCACTCAGGGCATTCGATGTTTGGTTAATGCGATCAATTGTCTCGTCAAACACCGGTATGTCCATGCCAAGTTCGTCTACGACACACGCGGTAAGAGTGCCATTCTCCGCTATGTAGGCCTTGACGGATGAAGCGCTCAGACAATCACTCTCTCCATAGCCGTAAGTTTTTCTTATTTCGTCATTGTTTGGATTCGGGCTGCTCAACATAATCAGGTTGTTCAGTTCCTTGATCAAGTAGTCGCTGTGCGTAGTAATGAGTACCTTGAGGCCAGCTCTAACAAGGCGCGCCAAGAGTCGTGCGAGCTCAATCTGGTTTGCGGTATCCAAGTGACTTTCAGGCTCATCGATCATGAGCAGATGCCCCTTCTTGGCTAGGTGCCTCAGGAAGAAATAAAGATCTGATAGGCCTCTGGCAGATGAAGAGGCGAGGTGCAACGGTATTTTGAATCTCTTTTCCTTGCGCGCTTTAGAAACGAAAAAGAGATCGTCACCCGATGCTTGATAGTAGCCCGCCATCATTTCCTTGACACCTTCAAATAGCTTTTCCTGTGAGAGTTCACTCGACTTTTTTCTATTTACTGGAATATCTCTTGTAAAGTCGATATTGTCCTTGATGGGCTTGGCGTAGCGGCTTGTCGCCTTATCGATGAACACATAGGGCGAAAATTTGTTCCTTTTCTCTTCCTCTGCCAGATTCTGAAGGACTTCGACGAGTTGGTTTCTCGTGAAGTCGAGTTCCCGAAAGAACAGTGAAATCCCGAAGCGTTCTGCGGACAGAATGAAAGGGGTGTCAAACTCGTTGCCTAGCAATGCCCATACATACAAATCACTTAGGATGCGTTGAAGTTCGTCGGATTCAGGGGGAGCAGGATTCGCGCTTATGTTCAAGTGATGGTCGGCAAAATGCAATTCCAAGTTCGAGCCTAGTGCCCTGATGGAAGATCGCCCGGCAACATAAGGGTCGTCCCGCAAAACAACTTCAATAGAGGAATTCGGAAAGTTCTCGCTACGAGAACTAAATACGTCCGGCAAGGCGTGCTTAGAGAAATCCCGGACTAGGCTCTTGGTCAGCACCTGTCTCTGGGTTTTGAGTGAATCTCGGAATAGCGGCGCGGAGAAGTGGCCAACGCGGCTCAATGCCTTAGACGCGCCTGAAAAATCAGGGAAACTCATCCCATTCCGTCGTTTTTCGTCTAACAACACACTTGCGCTAGGCCAACCGCGCCACATGTCGAGAAGACCGTAGAGCGTGTAGACAAGGTAAGTCTTGCCAGTATTGTTTCGCCCCGCGATTACAGTGAGCTGGCCTAGCTCCATTTCTGCATGCGATAAGGGGCCTATGCTCTTGAACTTGAAAACTGTGGAAACGGGCATTTTGAAATTCCGATTGCGGTGAGACCTAAGGAAACGGCGAAGAAAGAAACTCTACTTTCAACCTACAAGTGCTACGCTTCAGAAGTTAAGAGGGGCCGGGTGGGGTAACATCCTCCGGTTCACAACAACGAAGGAGGCTTGCCGTGGCAAAGAGCTACACCCACCTGAATCCGAAAGAGAGATACTACATCAAGAAGCGCGGCGCGTCTGTTGCGGCTGAAAGCGAGCGAAGCTGGGTTGTGAAGCCGGGTTAAAGACGCGCCATCGGGCTATACTCGCTGCCTTCGCAGATAAAATGGTGCTTCAATGAGCATGAATCGACAGTGGCTACTCGCCAAGCGGCCTTACGGCGTGGTTGGGCGGGAGAACTTTGAATACCGCGAATCGCCAATCCCGAAGATCGGTGATGGCGAAGTGCTGGTGCGCAATCTCTATTTCTCGTTTGATCCGACGCAGCGGGGCTGGATGGAAGATCGCGAAAGCTACTTGCCGCCGGTGCCAATCGGCGAACCCATGCGCGCTGGCGTGATTGGCCAGGTGACTGAATCAAATCATCCAGACTATACAAGTGGCGACCTTGTGCAAACGCTCGGCGGCTGGGAGGACTATTTTGTTGCGCGCCCCGGCTTCTCCATGATGTTGACCAAACTGCCTGCTGGCGCAGATCCAGCCATGGTGCTGTCAGTCCTTGGCACCACCGGCCAGACAGCCTATTGGGGCATGCTTGACCTCGGCAAACCGCAGCAGGGCGAGACGCTTCTGGTCTCCGGCGCGGCGGGCGCGACAGGCTCGGTTGCGGGTCAGATTGGTCGTATCAAGGGCTGTCGCGTAGTCGGTATCGCTGGCGGCGAGGAGAAGTGCGCATGGCTCACTGAAGAAGCTGGCTTCGATGCGGCAATCGACTACAAGTCCGAGAACGTTCACGCGCGCATCGGCGAACTCTGTCCCAACAAGGTGGATATTTTCTTCGACAACGTCGGCGGCGACATTCTCGAAGCCGCGCTCAATCACATCAATTTGCGCGCCCGGGTGGTGCTATGCGGCGGCATTTCAAGCTACAACGCGACTTCGCCCATACCAGGCCCGAGCAACCTCATGAACCTCGTGATTACGCGCTCGCGCATGGAAGGCTTCATCGTCATCGACTACCTTGATCGCTTCGCCAAAGCTGCCGAAGAACTCACCGCCTGGGTGCAAAGCGGCGAACTCGTCTATCAGGTCGATATGCAGGAAGGGTTCGAGAACATTCCTGATACCCTGAATAGGCTCTTTACTGGTCAGAACCGTGGCAAGCAGCTTTTGCGGCTCGGGGAGCCAGCATGAGCGTTGGGTACATGAAAGTTGGATTAACAGTTAATAGTTAACAGTTGAATGGTGCCGAGGAGAGGACTTGAACCTCCACGGGGTTACCCCCACTAGCACCTGAAGCTAGCGTGTCTGCCTATTTCACCACCTCGGCATGCCTCGCTCGTGCATTGGCACGAAAACGGCGGTCAGTCTACCGGAATTCCAACTGGTGGTCACCGATGCGCACATCCTTATAAGGGCGGGCGGGTGTCACTGGCTCGATCTCGGCATCGTGCCATTCGTCAAAAGATGAGGTTTCCTCATCTCCTGTCAAGGTCGGATAACCGCAGTTCTGCCACTCGTCAGAGACCAGCGTCCAGCAGAACGCATACAAGAATCCGGTATGTCCCCAGATGGCCACATATTCGTACTGATCATCATCGTTGAGATGCAAGCGCAGCAGCATCTTTGGCGGCGATGAGTCGCGCTGTCTCACGACCACTGACAATGCGTCGGGAATATCGAATGCGTCCGGCCTTGTGACGATGCTTTCAATTTCCTCTTGGGTATAGCCCTGCGCCAAGTCCTGTTCCGGCTTGAGTCGTTCGAGAATGTCCGGTTCTTTGGCTTGCAGTGCTTCGAGCCGAGCATGGCCCGGTTTTCCAAGCCTTGTTTTCACATATTCGAGATCAATGTGTTCGATGGCACCCGATTCGTAGCGCGAGAAGTGATTCCATGCCGAAATCAAGCGAAAGTCCAGCACTGGCGATGCCGTCAGCAAGAGTGACACCAGTACCACCCAAGACATGGTGCGGTTAATGTCCGGCAGCCTCGTTTGCCAATCGGTTCGCGTTCTCAAAATTATGTAGGCGTAGCCGAGCGAAAAGCATGCCATGAGCACAACCACCAGCATCGCCCACAGTCGATCGACACTCCAGCCATATTGCCCGACACGCAGAAGCAGCCCGTAGCAGGCGAGGGCGCTGACAACTGGCAAAAGTGCAACGCCGATCATCAGTGCGCTGTGCGGCCAACGCGGATAGGGTAAGCGCTCGCCCGTCTGGTACACGGCATTGACAAAGAAGAGTGCAAGCAGGTTGGCGGCCATGAGAATCGATGTGCCGCGGTCAGTGTCCCATAGCGGCTCAAGGCCGACAAAAGGCAGCGTGGCGAGAAAAGTGGCGATCAGCAGCAGGAGAATCGGCAGCAACAGCCAGATCAAGCGTGCGAGCAGCGAGGCGGCACTGTCGATGATCGAAGTGGCGGCGCGGAAGCTGTACAAGCCAAACGCAAATGAGGCGCCGAGCACCGGCCCCATGAACCAGCCGAGTCCGAAAAGCTCCTGAAAGAAATCAACGCCAATAGCGGCGAAAAGCGACTCCCATAGGAACAGCACCAGCCGCACGCCGAGCATGAGCGCGAAAGAAAATCCCACCGTGAGGAAGTTGCGCCATGACAGGGTGAAGAACGCTTCGTAGCTAGCATCCTCGTTCGAGACTCTCGGTTGCAAGTGAATTAAGGCGACGAATATCGCTATGAGCATAGAGATAATGAAGCCCGCCACTAGGCCATACGAGTCGTATTCATCGCTTGGCATGGCCTGCCAGCCTGTATGTAGTGCAAGTAGCGCCAAGCACAGAGAAAAGCCACTGACATACACCAGCGCCCGCTTGATGTGTGCTCGTGCATAGCTCAAAAGAAAGATGGGCGGCCACACGAGCACGATCATCCAAAGGGACAGTTGGAGATGGCGACGATCAGCTAACCAATCTACATTTTCGACGAGTGCATATGCGGCGAAACCTTGAACGATGCCGATGATGAGATAGATTTCTCGGTCGTTCAAGTTTTGAAGTATGTCGATCAGGCCAAGGTTGGCTTGAGATTCGGATGTATCGGGCATGGCGTACTTATTCCTCCGTATCCGTTTCGAGTCCGGCCTCTAGCCAGTCAAGGCAACCGCTCACGTCTCGTAGAGAGTCCTCTTCTTCGCTGGCAAATTCGCGCATGACTCGTTGCTGGCGCTGCTGCGAAGTCAATTGCGGGTGATCATCAATGTGGCGATGCGTTCTCATCCAATCTGCTAGTGCCTCAATGGTCTTTGCGTGAAAACCCTTGAGCTTGCGGGTGCCGAGCGCTGTCAATAATAGCTTCGCATTGCCCTTGACATCGGCAGATTCCAGCAGCGAACGAACGCCAGGCAGAAACGTATCGCTAATGATGCCTGATGCCTCCATGTCTGCGATGCTGAGTGTACGCTCCCGTCCTTGCCGCCACGCCAAGACCCACATCCTCGCCACGCGGCATCGATTGTGGAGACGCGCTTGAGCTTCGGCTTCGCCTACGCTCGACGGCGCGTGCTCAAGCAGGGATTCGAGTTGCCCGACGGTCGAGATGCGGTGTAGGTCAAGCAGCCGATGAAGCACATCCAAATCATCGCGTAGCAGGTGAAACACGTGCATCTCGCCAGCGTCTTTGTGCGGGTCGATGCTCGGCACGACGAGCGCTTTGGCGTAGTCTTCCGGGTTGCCTTTGGGTTTGGGCGTTGCCTGTCGGGACGGGAGCGGGAATCCATGCGACTGTTCGCTTCTCGCGTCATCGCGCTCCCGAAGCAAGTCAATGCAGTTGAGCGCATCGCCGATGGCAGCTTCCCATAGCGCGCTCTCTCCCTGCCTCGCCGATAGATAAACAACCTGCGTGCCAGCTGAACTTGCGAGCTGCTCCAAGGTTTTGGCGATGTCCATGAAACGCTGCTCGTCGCTGGTCGTCAAGGCTTCGTCGAGGAACATTGGCAGGTTGAGCGCGCCTGCTTGCCGGTGGCGCACCCACGCTATGCGCACTGCGAGCAGGGCTTGCATGCGCGTTCCAGTGGACAGTTCATCAAGGTTGCGGCGGGCCTTCTGGCGCTCATCGATTGCTTCGAACTCGCCCTTATCGCTCAGCTTGAGGGAGAATTGATGCGCTGTGACTTGAAGCAAAAGGCGGTCGGCTTCGCTGAGCACTTGCGGCTGGTGCTCGCTCGTGTATGCGGATTCGACATCGTCGAGCAGGAGGTCGGTGGCATCCGAGAGCAGTTGCTGGTCACGTTTGCGTTCAAGATCTACGCGGCGTTCTGCGACTTCTGTCACAGCCGTTTGCATTCGGCTGCTAGCCTCGGCTTGCTCGATCCTCGTCTTGATCTGCGTGTGCTGCTTGATGCGGTCATCGCGGGTCTCGGCAATGCGTTTGTATTCTGCGTGCAGCGAAGCGAGCTGATCGGTCTTCTGGTTCATCGCTAGTTCGATGAGATCTTCCTCGCCATTCAGCGCTTCTAGGTCTTGGGCTTCAAGCGTCTCGGCCGCTTCGAGTTGCTTTCGTATATCCGTCCAAGCATCTCGCTGTTTAAGCCTGCGAGAAAATTCTTCGTAGTCGCCGTTCTCGATGCTAGCGCGCTGGTAAAGGCCGGTTCGATCACTCTCTTGCTGCTTGATTTCGACTTCGAGCTTGCGCAAGCCCTCTTGCGCAGTATGAAGCGTTTGTGCGGCCGCCTTCGCCGATCTCAAACGTTCCTGAAACTTGTCAACTTCCGCCGCGAGCACGTTGATGTCGTTAGATGCCTCAACCTGCCAAGAGCGAAGTAAGTCCGACACGGCTTGGGCCAACGCACTCATCCGTGCCTTCGACTGCTGAATGTCCGATTCAGACTTGGCAAGTGAGACGCTCGCCTCGTCCCAATCCTTGGCGAGACGAATGAAGCGATCAAGTTCGGTGAGTGGAAGTGTGGGATCGAACCCAATCTCTTCTGCAAGCTGCGCCCGCTTAGTCTCTTTTTCCTGTAAGGCTTTTTGTGCTCCCTCAAGTTGCAGTCGCAACTTGCTTCCGCCTTCCGCGCGGCTTCTCATGGCATGTAACTGGTCGAGTTCGACCTCGAGCGATTTGAGCGCTTCGCGAACGCTGTGCGTGTCCCAATCTGCAATGTTCAGCCCAGTCTGCCCGAAGTGTTTTTCCGCATCCTGCTGGCCGCTCGTATCTTGTTTAGCACCGAGTCGCCACCAGGCGATACCAATGCCGACGAGCGAGACAACGATGCCGACCATGCTGAAGACGGGATCCAATGCGCTGGCGCCAAGAGATGCAAGCGCGGCGACAAACGCAACCGCCAAGGCCCATTTCGCTGGACCGGCAGAGATTTGCGAAGGCGCCGCGTTGAGCCATTCGCGCAGTGCTTCGACCCCTTGTTCGTGCTGTCTGATGAATTCGCCAGCCGGTGCTTCGCCAGCGAGTTCTATTTGGGTGGCGAGCTCTCTCGCTTCGGACTCGCTCTTGAGGAGCGAAGCTGCGAACCCTTCGGCGAGCTGCAACTTCTCGTGGTTCAAATGCGGCATCTCGCCACCACCGAGTGCTTGGGAAGCTTCGCGCAGACGAACAGAGTGGCGAGCCGCGTCTGTCTCGTGTCGTTCAAGCTGGTCGTGCGCAGACCGCAGGCTGTTCAACTTGGCGAGCGCTGCGGTGAGATTTGTTTCTGCTTGGACGATCTCAGCGCTCGAAAGACCGATCTCTTTGAGTGTCGCGACTGCATCGTCGCACGCCCGCTGCCTGTCGCGAACTTCAGTCCGAGTCGCATCGATGCGATCGTTCAGCGTGTCGAGCGCGTCCGGCTCAATGCGGGCGATCGCTTCCATTCCCGGCGCAAATGCCTCGAGCTTTGTTTGAGAGATAGTGCGTTTCCTGATCGTCTCCGCAAGCCGCTGGGCGGTTTCAATATGTTTGCAAAAGCCTTCAGCGTGGCGAGCCTGCTCAATCGCAAGCTCGATATCGGGTAAACGAGCCTCTTCGTCCATGAGCTGCTTCGCGTCGTTCTCAGCATCCCGAAGTGCTGTGTGCGCAGAGTTCAATTCGCGCAGCTCTTTCGTGCCATGTTGCTTTCCCAAGCTGATGCG
>JAPYNO010000098.1 GCA_028283025.1 Pseudomonadales bacterium
TGCCGCGCCTCCGCATACCGCTTCAATCCGTACCCGGCGGCATTAAACCCGTCGCGCATGGCCTTGCCAAACGAGACTGCCACGAGCGGCGTGATCAGTCCGGTGAGTTGGTCGCGGTTGACATAGCTGCAGCGTTCATCTGCGAGTTTTGTCAGGCATTGCTCACGCAACGCAGTGACAAGCGGGAAAGAGCCGATTTTGTACATGCCAGCGCCCCAAGCGAGACGTGTTGGCGCATCGAAAGCATGCATGATCTCGGTTTCATTGAGCTTGAGTTTTCCGAAGTGGACTTCGAGACGCACTTCCGAACCAATCGTAAAATCGGTGTCGATCTTTGGCGTGAATGGATTCCATTCGCCGTAAGTGGAAACATCCGTCAGAATCGACCATACGAGATCAATCGGCGCTTCAATCACCACTTCGTCGGATTCAACTAAGTGCTTAAACATTTCTTTTGCCTATAGGTAGTTCGTGAGAAGCGCATCGCTGCGCTCGATCAAATGCCGACCATTTGACTCATCTTCGGCCAAAGGTGCCACAGCCTTTTCGCGCATCATGTGCAGGTAGATGCCAGTTCGAGCACCGGCATCCTCGGAGCAAGCGAGGTACAGCACGGCTTCAGCCGCCTTCTCTGGACTCAAGAAAAAACCGCGCATGATGGGTAACACCAAGGGCTTTAAGAACCAAGGCGCTTCGCGTGCCATATTGGAGTTGACCGGCCCCGGGCAGAGCGCGTGTACCGCAAAATCATCGCCCAAGCGACGCGCGAGCGCCCGCGCATAGGTCGTGAGGTGCAGCTTGCTCACGCTGTAATGCTTCATGCCGTCCTTGAGGCCATAAGGGGTGAATCGTGCAAACTGTTCAAAATCGATCGGCGGTGACGACCGGTGCGCTTCCGATGAGACGAAGATGAGCCGCGAGCGCACGGCCTCGTCTCCGGCAGCAGCAAGCACCCCGTCGCGAATCATGCGTTCAGCGAGCAATCGATTGGCAAGAAAATGAACGGCGAACATCAGCTCAAACCCCTGCGCGGACTTGCGTGCTTCGCGCGGCATGAGCCCTGCATTCAATACCGCAATATCGATGCGCGTCGCATCGTTTTTCAATTGTTCGCACAGCGCGGCAACCGAATCGAGGTCAGCAATATCAACTTCGCAGAGCTTAACTTGACGAGAACCTGAAAGGGCGCTGATGTCTTCGGCAAGGCCGGTGTGCCCCGGGCGGCAGGCGAGCAGCACGCGCCCTCCGCGCGCAGCGAGCGCGACAGCGACCGCCTTGCCAAGACCGCTGCTCGCGCCTGTGACGAGGCACACCTTCGAGTCAAGGCGAACATCCTTTGGCACAGGCGCAATCACGCCTTGACCCTTGCTTCGGTCGCGAATCGCGCTACTAAGCGCCGCCCAAATAGTGTCGTGATTGCCTGCCATTCGCTTAGCTCCTACTTCGGTGCTATCTCATCGAGCCGCGCTATCCATGCGGCGATCGCCTGTTTGCCGTCCGCAGCCGCGCGCGCTTCTTCGGCGTACAACAGCGCATTGAGCTGCCCAATCACCGCAAGGTCAGCAAAGCTGACATGATCACCCACCAGCCAATCGCGTCCTGCAAGCAGGTTCTCAAGCATGTCGAGATGGCGCGTCACATCAGCAATAATGCGCGTCCGCGACTTGCGGCCAATGCCCTGCGCGGTCACTATTTCGCTTGTTGCCGTGCGAATCAGCTCTTTGAGCTGCGGCTTTGGTACGCCGGGCAGGCTCTTGGCAAATTCATCGAGCGCCGCCTCGAGATTGTGCTCCCAAGTCAGCCGCATGGTCATCTCGTAGAAGTAGAGGCTTTCGTCAGCCCATTCTTCAATGGCATGGGCAAGCGCGGCGTCGCGAGCATCCGCTGGCACGAGCGCAGGTTCAGGGCTAGCGCCCTCAAGGTGATAGATGATCTCGGTCGAATCGAGCACGACGGCGCCGTCATGGACAATGGCCGGGAACTTGCCGCTTTCGCTCACCTCCGCATAGCCGCCGGAACGGGCTTTCATGCGATCAACATCATGGACGTCAAACGCCAGTCCTTTGTAGTTGAGCGCGCGCCTGACCTTCTCGGTGAATGGCGATGTCGCGAACTGATAGAGAGTGATTGTCATGCGGATTGTCCTTGTTCTCCTAATACCTGCGCTGCCATGAAGTCGCTGAGGTCATATTTTTCGTCGCCGTCAAAGCGCGGCGCCTGCGCCTCAAACGCCGACTCTATTTCATGCCAGCGCTTAGCCGCAGGTTCGACCGCATGTGGATGCGTGACAATCAGAAAATCGCCTCGGCGCACGCCAGCGATAGCCTTCTCCGCCACTTCATCCGCGCACATGCCCATATGATTCATAAACGCGCCAGCCATTTCCGATGATTCGCTCGGCCCGCCGAGTGCTTCCGGTCTGCGCTCGCTTGCCCTCCAAAGCGTGGAGCCGACGAGGCCCGGGCACAGCACGCTGACGCCAACCTGCGCAGGCATTTCAGCGCGAAGCACGTCGGACAAGGCCATCACAGCGTGCTTGGACGCCGTGTACAGGCCAGCGCCGATGTGCGGCACACCGAGCGCATGCTCGCTTCCAGTGTTGAGAATATGCGCAGGCTCGCCAGCCTCAACGAGCCTCGGCACAAACGCGCGCACACCTTTTAATACGCCGCCAACATTCACCGAAAACACCCACGCATAATCGTCGAGACTTGAGTGCGCGAGCGGCAAGACCGGCGACATGACGCCAGCGTTGTTGACCAGCATCTGCACCGAACCAAAGGCCTGCCAAGCCGCATCCGCAAAGTCGTTCATGTTCGCCTGATCAGTGACATCGAGCGCAAAGGCAATGGCTTCGCTGCCGAGCGCGCGCACTTCCGAGGCAACGGCTTCGGCGGCATCCAATTCAAGGTCGCCGATCGCCACCTTGGCGCCAGCGCGCCCAAGCACCAGCGCGATGGCTCTGCCGATGCCGTTGCCGCCACCTGTGACCGCTGCGCCAATTCCATTGATTTCCATATGTTTTCTCCTTGCAATTGCAAGCTAGGAGCCTGCACCGTCAACTAAGCGCGGCTCACGCAATCTCGGGCGTAAAGCTGATCGGCATTTTGATCACAGCGTTGAACCAGATGCTCGGCAGCATCTCCATCTCGCCGTCAATGGTGAAATCCGGGAAGCGCGTGAGCCACTGCGTGAGCAGCGCGCGCAATTGATACCTCGCAAGCCCGGCGCCCATACAAAAATGCGGGCCGACGCCGAACGCCAAATGCTTGCGCGCATTTGGGCGCGTAATATCGAATTTGTGCGGGTCGTCAAACACGGCCGGGTCGTGGTTGGCGGCCGGATAAGACAGGTAAATTTTGTCGCCTTTGCGGAACTGATGACCGCTGACCTCGGTATCCCGCGTCACCGTGCGGCGGAACTTGATCACCGGCGGCGAGTGTCTCAGCACTTCTTCGATGGCGTTGGGGAGGTATTTATCGAGATCGCTTCTCAAAAGATCATACTGATCAGGGTGTTCGCGCATCAGGCGCAAGAAATGCGTGGCGGTGTTGCGCGTCGTTTCGTGACCCGCAATCGACAGCGTCACGAAGAACATGCCGATACTCGCCTCGTCGAGCTTGCGCCCTTCCACCTCGCCATGCACGAGGCGACTCATCGCCGAATTGTCTGGGTTTGTGAGTTTTTCTCGCGCCAGATCATTGCCAATGCGCATGAGCTCGAATCCGGCATAGTCTTCGTCTTCGGAGCGATCTCGCTTCTCTGTGTCAGCAATCAGATTGCCGAGTGTAAAGACACGCTCGCGCATATCGTCAGGCACGCCGAGCAGCTTGCAGAACGTGTAGACGGGCAGTTTGGAAGCGACGTCAAAGGCAAATTCGCACTTGCTAAGATGCGCCACCGAGTCCACTATCTCTTTCGCGACCTGCTGCACTTCAGGATAAAAGCTCGATAGCTCCTTGGCGCCAAACGGCGGCGCGACGAGTGCCTTCATCGCCATGTGGTCTCGCGGCCTCATGCCCATGAGACCTGCCTGCTGGCGGGCAAGCTGCTCGCCTTCAAAGTCCCAAATGATCGGCCCGCCATCGTGGGAAGAGAATCGGTCTTGATCAAGCGACACCTCGCGCACATCGGCATGACGGGTCAACACATAAAATCCCTTGCGCAGCGACGCGTTAGGGCTCGGTGGATCGTAGCTCTCCGAAGGCGGATTCCAATGAATAGGATCCGTTTCGCGCCAAGCATCAAAAAGCTGATGCGGCGGCCCCAAGTTGTTCGGGATGAGATCGGGGTCCAAAAGATTCGTATCAAGCGACAAATCAAGCATATGCGGTCTTCCTCTTTCGAATGCGCGGGTGGACACGTCTGCGCAGCGGACTTCACACAAGATGACACAGATAGCTGGCAGTGGCACACAAGATTAGCGCGATAGTGCGTGTCAATCAACCAATGTAACGGCTGAGCATTTCGGAATGTTTGCTTGTCGGCTCGGCAGGACGTGGAGAGGGATGCGCAGCGGCAGGTGGGCCGTGCGAAGAACCGGAGCGAGCAAGGCAAGGCGCGTGTTCGATACGCAGAGGGACGCTATCGCGGCTGGGCGGGAGATTGCTCGCAAAGAACGTAGCGAACTCTACATTCATGGCAAGGACGACCTGCAAGCGTGAAAAGCGTGATAGGATGCGCGGCATGGAGGTAGGGGGAATCGAACCTCCACGCGTCGGTTGACGAGTCCTCGCACCTACACCAGTAGTACCCCCTTCGCGCCCGGCCATGTGCCGGGCGTGTCAATTTAGAGAGCCTAGCAGCCTGTTGAAAAAGAGGAATTTTGGCGGAGTCGGACGGCCAGCCCGAACAAATTGCACGCGCCTTCGGCAGTGAAGTCCCCCGTCAGGCGCG
>JAPYNO010000099.1 GCA_028283025.1 Pseudomonadales bacterium
ACGACTATCGTGACCTGGTAGCGCCATTGGAAGTGCCTGCCTGTCAGCACCGGCGAGATGGGCGTGAACCCGCCACCGCCGTGCGCGCCCGGGCAGTGCAGCCCGGTCGTGAAGTACAGGCCCGAGGGGTCGGCGCCGCTCAAAGGGCTGTTGCCGACATATGAATAGAGGTTCCAGCCCTGCCCCGAGGAGGGATTCGAGATGATCGGGTCGGGGCTCAGGAAGCGCCCGATGCGCGGGTCGTAGAGGCGTCCGCCCATGTGCACGAAGCCGGTACGGTCGAGATGCTCGTGCCCGGTGAACCCCTGGCGGGATCGTCCTTCGTTCTGCCCGTCCGCAAGCGCGGCGACCTCGCCCTGCGGCAGCGCCGATGTCCAGTCCGCGCGGCGGCGCGTGCCGTATGGGTCATGAGCGAGGGACTGCAGCCTGCCGCCGCTCGCGTCCGTCGCCGCCGCCAGCGATCCGAGGTGGTCGCTATGCAGGTACTCCAGTGCGCTCGTCGGCGTGGACGATGCGGTCTTCGCCTTGCGCACGAGCTGCGCTGGTGCGGCGAGCGTCTTGTCCACCCAGGCGTTTTCGCCGTGCGGGTCGTGAACCACGCGCTCGTAGCCGCCGAGCCGGTAGACCTTCACCCAGCGCGTGCGCGTCGAAGTCCTGCCTGTGCCTTCGTCGGTGACAGTCTCGCTCCAGGTCGTCTTGCGGTAGTAGCGCTCGCCGTCCGGCCCGTAGCGGAACTCATCGCGCGCCGTCGGTGTCGCATCCGTTCTGGAGTCGCCCAGGGTGATGCGCGTGGCCATGCCGCGCCCGTCCCACTCGATGTAGGTGTCGTCGCCGCTCGCCGCATCGTAGCGAGTCACATGCCCGCTGGTATCGTAGGAGATTGTGGTTGCGCTTTGAAGCGCCGCTGACGTCGCGGCGTTCGGCCCGGCGTTGCCTGTGCCAGCGTAGCCGATGCTCCGGCCCGCCATGGATGTCATGTTGCCGAGTCGGTCGTAGGCGTAGGAGAGTACCCGGTTCGCGGTGGACGAACTGCCCGGACTGGACTGGTCGATGTAGGTCTTCGCGCTGTCGAGCCGTCCGAGGTGGTCGTAGCCGAAGAGCTCCGTGTCGGTGGCGGTGCCCGCACCGACCGAGCGTCTGGCGAGCAGCCCGTCGCTGCGCCAGCCGTAGGCCTCGTCCTGTAGCTTCGCGGCGCCCTTCGCCGTTTCGATGCCCGTCACCCGGCCCGTCTCGTCGAAGGTGCGGGTCGTTGTCACGCTGTTCCCATAGGCTGTTATGGTGGCGTTGCCCCGGGCGTCCATGGCCGTCCGTGTCGCCAGCGCCGACGTGCCGCGCTTGAGTTTCGAAAGGTAGCCTCTCGCGTTGTACTCGTAGCCGACTTTCAGCTTCGACGGTTCGGTCTCTGTGCTACTCGGCCTGCCCTTGCTGTCGTAGGTGTGGTGACGCTTGACGGTGAAGGCGTCCGCCGCCATTGCCGAATTGCGGATGGTCGTGGTGGTCGTCTTTAGCCGCTCGTGGCTGTCGTAGGCGTAGGACTCATCGAACTCCACCGCCGTTGAAGTCGCATCGTTGTAGGTGCGGCTCTTGAGCAGGCCAAGCGCCCCCGACGGATCCCATTTCCAGACTGCTGCACCGCCACCCGGATCGCTCCGGCGGACGGGCCTGTCCAACAGGTCGTGCGTCCAAGTGGTCGTACCGCGTGCGTCCTTGCGCTCTCGTAGCTGGCCGAGCGCTGTGTAGCCGAGAGCGATGTCAGCAAAGTTCGGGTTCTTCACGCCGGTGCGGTTGCCAGCGGCATCGTAGTCGAACGATGTCACCTGGTCTGTGCTGCCATTCTCCACCGTTACCTTTTCGAGCAGACCGCCGCCATCGTAGGCGTAGCGCGTGATCGACCGCCTCGCTTCGGGCACTTGTGCGCCTGCCACTGTCTCCACCAGCTCGCCCATGATGTTGTAATAGTGCTCCGAGTCCCGCGTGCCGCTGATGGCCTTGCGGTCCGCATCGAGCACCTTCTCCTTCACCAGCGCCTTGACGCGGCTCGTCGATACTTCCGCTGAGTAGGCGATGCTCACGCTGCCGCCGTCCGCATTCTTCACCGATGTGACGCGGCTTCGTGCATCGTGGCGAAAGCTCGTGTAGCGCCTCGTTGCGCCCGTGTGGTATGGCTCACTCTCGCACGCGACCAGACCGCGCCCATCGTGCAGAACATCGGCGAGGCGCTTCGTGGCCGACGATGCGAACGACTCGACGCTCGTCCGCACAGTTCTGCCCAGCTCGTCAATGTAAGCCGTCCGCTCTGGCGCATCGGTTGACGTGGTGGTGACCTTCATCGCGAGGTCGGCTGTTATCGTCGCCCCTGTGCCGCAGGCCGAGGCTGTCGCAGACACCGCTGGGCACGACGAGCCGCAGTCGGCGTATGCGAGGGTCTCGGTCACGCCGTCCCACGCCCGCTTGCGCGAGACCTCGCGACCGAAGGCGTCGTACTTGATAGTGAGGATGCGTCCGTTGGCGTCTTTGATGCGCGTCGGCAGGCCGAGCGCGGAGTCCCATTCGAGTGTCTCGGCGTGTCCTAGCGCGTTCGTGACCTTCTCTGGGTAGCGTGCGTCTTCGAAATCCGAGCGCGTTTCGCTGCGCGAGGCGACGTATCCCTTAGAGCCGCCGGCCGTGGCGGCCGACTTGATGTTGCCGTTTGAATCGCGAGTGTAGCTGGTCGTAATTTGAAGTTCGCTGTTGCCGGAGAAGGCGACCTCCTTGCCAACCGCGTCGGTTACCACGTTCGATGCGTTCCTTGCCCGCGTCCGGGTGAGCTTCTGCGTGCGCTCAGCCGTTGTCGAAGTTCCTTTGAAGTGTTCGACGGTGACACCCGACGGGAAGCCCGCGAGCCAGGCAGATGTGGTGTTGAGATTGTCGAAATTGGTTGTGGTTCTTGTTCGGCGCTGCACTGAGCCGATGGTGTGTGTGCCGGTATCGCCCCAGGCGCTGCCCGCGGCGCCCTTCGTGGCGCTGTGCCCGGCGAGCATGGTTGCTACGGACTTTGACACCGCCGAACCTGTGATGGTGGGCGCCGCCGCACGGGTCTGGACGGCACCGAGCGCTTTGCCGTCTTCGTAGACCAGCGAAGTAGCTGCCGCTGCGTAGGGCAGGCGAGTGCTCGCCGCATTCGGGCCGCTGCCGTGGGAGACCTTCGAATTACCGTATGTGAAGTGCTGCCTAGAGAGCACCTCGGCGCCCGATGAGCCGTGCCTGCCCTTGGAATCGATGATCGCCGCTGGGCTGCCGAAATGCGGGAAGTCGAGGCGGTGCTGGATGTAGGTGGAGATGCCTGATGCCTCGTCGGTCTCGCGCGTGGCGTAGAAGCCGAGGAACCCCCAGTTCATCGTGCTCTGCCAGCCGCGTCCTTGATAGGCGTAGGTGGTCTTGTGTGTGCCGCCGATGCCGTTGTCGCGCTTGACTTCCGTGACCACCGACTTCACATTGCCCGCGCTGTTGGCTGTGAGCGCCTTTGCGTGCGTGGGCGTGGTGCCGTTGCCGAACAGTCGCTGCTCTGCCGCGGTGAACAGGAAGTCGTGCGTTCCGGCTGACGTGAGAATGCCCCGCTTGAAGGTCGTGCCGCGCCCGAGAGGGTCAGTGATGGACGCAACGCACGTCTTCACGTTCGGGACTGTTGACGATGGCGTCTCCCACGTCAGCGACATCGGCTCGAGGCATTCCTTCTTGCCTGCTCCTTCGTTCCGCCAGCCGCAGAGTTGCACCTTGGCAAGGCGAATCCAGCCTTCGGAAGTGCGCTCGCTCTCAAGACGGTACTCGCGCACATCGCGCCCGTCAAAGCGCACCGTCAGTCGACTCAGGCGCAGCCACTGGCGCTGCACTCGGCTCGCGACCCGCATCTCGCTCGCATCGGAGCGTCCGGCGTACTCGAACACCACCTCCGCATCGCCGTTGTCGCCATAGACGATACGCTTCGGATGCCGTGCGCCGAGAGTCTCCTCCTCCCGGTACTCGTAGGTCATCTCGTTGCCGAAGGCGTCAGTCTCCTTGTTGATCGACCACAGGATGGGGACGGTCACGGTGCGCACCACGCCGGTCCTAGTAGCGAAACGTAGCTCGCTGTCCGCCGTGCGACCGTATTCGCGCACCCGGCCATCGGGTAGCTCGACCTTGAACCAGAGCGATGACGCGGAGCCTTGCAGGCTGATGCGTGCGAAGCTCTCCCTTGCGCTTCGATACTGGGCGCCGGTGTGCAGGTGCGTGCCGGATACCAGTACCAGCGGCTCGCCGTCAATGCACAGATGATCACTCGTGTCCAAGCTAATGCCGTCGCTGTCCGAAGTGCCCCGCACGCAGCGCCGGATAGTCGATAGTCCGCCGATGCGCCAGCCGTAGCCGAGGATATCGCCCGGCGCATTGGTGTCCGCGCGCTGCCGCTCGCGCCCGTCGCTGTAGTCGATTGAGAGCATCGGCTGCAGGCCGTTCACGCCCGGCACAGCTGTCACCGGAATGTTGATGAACGCATCCCCGCCCTTGGTGACGCCGGTCTCGTAGGACATGCCGCCGATGGCGTTCGCCTTCTCCACCCTCGTGCCAGCGAAGTGATCGACCACGACTTTCACATCGGAAGACCAGATGCAAAAGTCGCTGCTGAAGAAGTCGCCCTGGCACGCCATGAGCCGGTAGGTGTAGGTGCCCTCTGGCTTCAGCCAGGCTTGGTATGGGATGAATGACCGTGACTGGTCAACGAGACTGAAGCTGCCGATCGATGTACACGCAGACGGCGCGCCTTTGCATTCGTACAGGAAGGTGGTTTCGTAGGTGTCCGAGGGCACCGTCCAGCTCAGGGTGTATATGCCGGTCGTGCTCGGGTTGGGGGATGCCTCAAGTGTCGGCGACAACGCCTGCGCGCCGTGGCTTACGAGTGCTAGCAGCAGGCATAGGCTCGCGGTCAGAGGCGGGCGCCAAAGGTCGCGACACTGTCCAGCAAAAATAGCAAAAAGTCGCATGTTTGGCATCATGCAGGTGCCTGCCTACCGCACCTGCATCATTGGCGGCCTGCCGAACGGATCGACAGGCGCTTTCTTGGCTTCTTCCGGTACTTCGACACACCAGCCCTCGCTTGACCGGACGACAGTAAAGCGCTCAATCCCGCACATCGCTGGCGGCGACTTGTGGGCGCCATCGCGAACATCGAACGCCGCACCGTGAACCGGGCACACGATCAGGTGTCCTCGCAGCCGCCCCTGATGCAATGGGCGCGCCTGATGCGAGCATTTGTTCTCGACCGCATGGAACTCGCCGCCAACGCGACACACCAGCACCTCGAACGGCCCTGCCTTGTAGGTGCGCATCTCGCCTTCGGCGAGTGATTCGGCATCCTCAAGTTCGACGAGCAGCGTTTGGCTCACACCTCACCTGCGATATAGCGATCAAGGTTCTGGTGGAAGTAGAGGATACGGCGCTCCTGCCACGGCATATAGTCGTCACGATACCCGCGCGAGCGCAGCCCTTGCTGCTGGGATGACCAAATCGCGACATCCTGGTCGATCCCCGGCCCGCACGAGACTTCGCCGACCTTGCCGGTTTGATGCTCGGCCGGATGGTCAATGCTTACCCAATCGCCCATTGAGGCCGAGTAGTATTCGGTTGCGCCCTCTGGGAAGAGGGTCAGATACCACATGTCGAAGAGGCATTTTTCGGGGTCGGTCGGATGTGGGTTGCCGCGCAGCCAGATGCAGCCATCGGGTTTCATGCTAAACGAGATGTTTGGGAAGATCGTGTAGTGGTAGTGGTCGGTGAGCTGCTCATCCGAATAGCGAGAGAAGTCGTAGCCCTTGGCTTCTCCGAGCTTGCGTTTTTGTGCTTGCAGGGCGGTGCGAAGTTGCGGCAGGTCATGGCGGTAGGGTTCGGGGTCAAGTTCCCAGAACTTGAGTTCTTCGCCGAGTGCGGCGAAGACATCATCCGCGCTGCCTTGGTAATTTGGATTCGGGCCGCCGCCCGGCATGAACATGCGTGCATGGCCGCTCGGATACAGGTCGAACTGGCAGTTCGAGTAATGCTCGTCCAATGAGATGCACGCCTGCGGATGCACATACGGCAAGTGGTAGCTCTCGTTGAAGTTGTCCTGCACGCACTTCCAGTTGAAATCGCCTTCCAAAGTGACCCAGTGCGTGCGCTTCATATGCTCCATGCGATAGCAGTCAAGTTGACTTGAGATTGGGTCGAGGTGTTCGTGCAGCGGTTTGGCGCTCTCATGCATGTTGTACCAAATGAACCCCGCCCAGGTATCGCATGGGATTTCAACGAGATTGCGCTTACCGCACGGGCTGCCTTGCAAGAAGTCTTCTTCGCAGTACACCCAGTTGAGCATGCCTGTCGTATCGTAGCGCCAGCCGTGATAGGCGCATTGAAAGTCGCTTGCGACATGCCCGCTTTGTGAATGCACCAGCCTGTTGCCGCGGTGCTGGCACACATTGTAGAAGGCGCGAATGCGCTGATCAAGCCCGCGCACCATGAGAATCGACTCGCACCCGATCTCGCAGGTGATGAAATCGCCAGGCTTGGGCACTTCCGATTCGAGTCCGCCAATGAGCCAGACCTTTGTCCACATGTAATCCCACTCGGCTTGCGCGAATTCGCGGCTGTAGTAGCGATCACCTGTGACCGGACAGCTGAGGATGTCCGGTTCGGGGGCCTTGCTGCGATCTATACCTTGATATATGCCTTGAATTGGCGGGTGAGCAGGTGCATTCATGAGTCTCACAGGATTGACACGACACGCCAGCATGTTGCCACAGGACACTAGTTCCGCGTGCAGAGGCCAGCAAGATACCAGCGCGTTTCGCAGTCGTAGACGAGGCGTCCGCGCTCGCCGTGCTGCATGTCGAGCAAGTGCTTGATGACTGTTGACGGCGGCATGCCGAATGCTGGCTCAGATTGCAGGTTGTCGATCGCCCGAGGATAGGTTGCCCAGTCCTTCGGCGCCCGCCAGCCGGGCGGTGGCACGAGGGCCGAGCGCGTGCCTTGAATTGGATGCAGGGCGCGCCAGTGACGCACGCGCTGTGCGTACTCTTGAACGATGTCGGGATGCTGCGCGGCGAGATTGCGGTACTCGTTTGGATCGTCTGAGATGCGGAACAGATGGTTGGTGACCGATACGGTCAATTGATCCTGTTCAACTTCTTGCACGAGCTTCCACTCGTCATCGAACACGGTGAAGTTGAATTGACCATAGATGGGCGTTTCCGAAACGAAGAACACATCTTCTGTCCGCGGTGCGCGTGCGCCGCTCTCAATTGCACTCCACAGGCTCGAACCGTCCCATGGGAAGTGTTCGCCCGGCTCAATATCGGTAGCTTCCGTGAGCGTTGGGAACACATCCATCACGGTCATGATTTCCTCCATGCGGCTGCCCGCGGAGATACGTTCCGGCCAGCGCATGGTCGCCACGACGCGAATGCCGCCTTCAAAGGTTTCACCCTTGCCGCCTCGAAGCGGTGCGTTGTTGGCACCGCCCACCGAATAGGCCGCGCCGCCGTTGTCGCTGAAGAACAGCACAAGGGTGTTGTCGGCGATGCCCTCGGCATCTAAAGTATCGAGTACCTGGCCGATGGCTTGGTCCATGGCGTCCACGACCGCAGCATAGAGAGGGCGCGCGCTCTCCCGCATCATCAGCGCCGATATCCGGCGTGTGCTGTCGGTGTAGTCGCTTCTTGCCGGCGGCAGGTCGGTTTCGATGTCCTTGTACTTTTCAATGAGTTCGGGCGGTGCTTCGAGCGGCGTGTGCGGTGCGAGGAACGGCATATAGAGAAAGAACGGACGCTTGCGGTCGCGCTCACGAATATAGCGGCTTGCTTCGCGTGCGATCAGGTCTGTTTCATAGCCATCGTCCTCAATGGACACGCCGTTTCGCTGAAAGTCCTTGCCGCCTTGGTTGGCAAACGGCGGGAAGTAGCCGACTTCGGTGTGCAGGTGCCCATAAAAGTGCTCGAAACCACGTTCGTTCGGATGATAGGTTTGCTGCGCGTGTCCCAAGTGCCATTTGCCGACCATTGCTGTCTGATAGCCGGCATCCAAGAAAGCCTCGGGCAGGAAGCGCTCGTCGGGATGCACGCCGTTGTTGCTCCATGCCATGATCACCGCATAGGCGATGCCGAGGCGAATGGGATTGCGGCCTGTCATCAAGGCTGCGCGCGTCGGCGAGCAAATAGGCGTGGTGTAGAAGCGGCCGAGTTCGATGCCTTCGGCGGCAAGCCGATCAAGGCTCGGCGTATCGATATCGCCGCCGTGATAGCCGACATCGGCCCAGCCAAGGTCATCAGCGAGCATGATAATGACGTTCGGGCGTTCGCTGGCGAGCGCGTGATACGCATGAAAGGCGGCGAGCAACAAGATTGCCGAGGCGAGTCGTTTGGTCATCAGCAAGGTATTCCAAGGAGGCTTGTCGAGAGGCTTAATATCGCACATAAGTTGTGATGGGACAATTTCATCATGTGTGCCTCATGTGTTCTTCCATGCGGCATCACGCTAAGCGAGTGTGTTTCCTTGAAATGTGGCACATGGCATTTCAATTTTCAAGGTAAAATCAGCGCATGATTGAACGCGCGTATCACCTTGCTCACCTTCGCACTCAACTCGCGGAGTACCCTGTCGCCGCTATTCTAGGCGCAAGGCAGGTGGGCAAGACAACGCTCGCTTTGCAGCTCAAAGACTCGTGGCAGACTCCGGTTCACCTGTTCGACCTGGAGCGCCGGAGTGATTTGGCTAGGCTCGCTGATGCGGAGCTCGCCCTCGAACCTCTGACAGGTCTCGTGGTTTTTGACGAGATTCAACGCATGCCAAACCTTTTTCCGCTGCTTCGAGTGCTCGCGGATAGGCGACCGCTGCTAGCAAGATTCCTAGTGCTTGGCAGCGCTTCTCCTGAGCTATTACGGCAAGGGAACGAGACGCTTGCTGGCCGACTGGCGACGCATGTCTTGGACGGCCTTTCCCTTCGAGAGGTGGGCTTCTCGAAGCAACAGAGACTTTGGCTGCGCGGAGGCTTTCCGCGCTCTTATCTGGCCGCGAGCAATGGTGCGAGTTGGGATTGGCGGGAGCACTTTATTGATACCTTTCTTGAAAGGGATTTGCCGCAACTTGGCGTTCGTGTCGGGGCGAGCACAATGCGCCGCTTCTTCACTATGCTCGCCCATTATCACGGGCAAGTGTGGAATGCGGCGCAGTTCGCACGTAATTTCGGCGTCAGCAATGCAAGTGTTCGCCACTATCTCGATATTCTGACCTCTGCGTTGGTGGTGAGGCAGCTACAACCTTGGCACGAGAATCTGAAGAAGCGTCAGGTTAAGTCACCAAAGATATACCTCGCGGATTCAGGTCTGCTGCATGCGCTACTCGGCATCACTGAGATGCGCGAGCTTGAAGCGCACCCACAGCTTGGCGCGTCTTGGGAAGGCTTCGCAATGTCCCAAGTCATTGCAAGGCTCGGCGTGCGGCCGCACGAATGCTATTTTTGGGCGACGCATACGGGCGCCGAACTCGATTTGCTTGTGGTGAGAGGCTTGAAGCGCCAAGGCTTTGAGTTCAAGCGCACGTCCGCGCCTGCCATCACCAAATCCATGCGTATTGCCGCGCAAGATCTCGGGCTTGCGCGTCTGTTCGTTGTCCATGCTGGACGGCATTCTTTTGATCTTTCACGAGAGATACGGGCGGTTGCGTTGAGTGACTTGATGGCTGAAATAGCGCCCTGGTCGCTAGCGACTCGATAGCGGCGTTCCCGAATCTCGCTTGTGGTACATTGCTGCGCTGTCAACAAATCCGCTTTAGGAACCCCACCCATGCCCACACCGAGTGCTCATCAATTCACTGAATCTGCGCCCTTTGAAATCTTCATGGCGCAGGCGGCGCCAGCAGCGGGCAATCCGCTTTTTACGTTCGGCTTTCTCGCGCTCATGATTTTGGTGTTCTACTTCTTGCTCATTCGTCCGCAGTCGAAGCGTCGCAAGGAACATGCGGCCTTGGTGTCTTCTCTCTCGATTGGCGACGAGGTTGTCACCATGGGCGGACTGCTCGGCAAGATCACCAAGGTCGAGGACGACTATGTGCGTCTGCAGGTCGCCAAAAGTGTCGAGTTTCGCGTGCAAAAGCATGCCGTGAACGCGACCCTGCCAAAAGACACAATCAAGTCGCTCGACCAGAGCTAGCGCGACTTCCTGCGTCCTTTCATGGCGCTCGGTAGCCTCATCGGAGACCGCCTGATCCGCATGGGTCGGGATGCCGACCCGAGTGCGCCGGAGGATTTCCGGCTGCGCTTCGCGATACTCGTGCTTGCCTTGGTGCTTGGTGTGATCTACGCCGCGCCCAATCTGTTTACGCCGGACTATGCCTTGCAATTGCGCTCGGTGGTGTCCGACGGGCGTTTGTCGCCGCAGCTTGAAGGTCGAGTCACTGAGGCGCTCACAAGTCGCGGCATCGCTATCAAGTCGAGCGAATATGTCCCTGACCGGCTGCTTGTGCGCTTTGCTTCGGGCGACGAGCAGCTGCGCGCCAAGTCAATCTTGGAAGCCTGGCTGAATCGCGACGAAACCCGCTATGTGGTCGCGCTCAATCTTGCATCGACCACGCCCGCTTGGCTCGAGCGGCTCGGCGGCAAGCCCATGTCGCTTGGGCTTGACCTTTCTGGCGGCATTCACTTTTTGTTGGAAGTCGATCTTGACAGCGCGGTGCGCGACAGGCTCGAAGCCGATGCCGAGAACTTCCGACGTGTGCTGCGCGACAACCGCCTGCGCTATCAAGCTGCTGAAGAATGGCTCGTTGAAGACAGCTTGCAGGTCGCATTCATGGACGCGGCGACACGCGATGCTGCCGAAGACGCGCTTGCTGACACAGCGGCAGAATATGAGGTGCAAGCGGCGACCGTGCGTGGGCTTGCGGGCCTCGAATTGCGGCTGCGCACCGAAGAACTCGATGAGATTCGAGACTATGCCATGTCGCAAAACTTGGCGAGCCTTCGTAATCGCGTCAACGAACTTGGCGTCTCCGAGCCGTTGGTGCAGGCGGCGGGCCGATCGCGCATCATTGTTGACCTGCCGGGCGTACAGGACTCAGCAGATGCTAAGCGCATCCTCAACAAGTTCGCCAATCTTGAGTTCAGGTTGGTGGCGGGTCCTGATGTGAGTGCGGCGCGCACCGAGCGCTACGAGTACGAAGGGCGCGAGGTTGTGCTTGAGCGTAGCAACATTGTGACTGGCGACCGGGTCACTAACGCCGTGCAGAACTTCGACCCTGAAACAAGCGCACCGCAGGTGTCGATCGATCTTGATGGCGTCGGCGGCGAGCTCATGAATCAAGCGACACGCAGCAATGTTGGCAATCAAATGGGGATCATCTTCATCGAGCGCGAGCCAAAGGCGACGCGGCGCATGGTGGATGGCGAAGAAGAAGTCAGCTTTGAGACCGTTGAGAAGCGGCGTGTGATTAATGTCGCCACCATTCAGTCGGCCCTCGGCTATCGCTTTCGCATCACTGGGCTCGGCCTTGGAGAAGCGCGCGACCTTGCGCTGCTGCTTCGCGCCGGGGCGCTCGCTGTGCCCATGTACATCGTCGAAGAGCGCACGGTCGGTGCGAGCCTTGGACAGGAGAACATCGAACGCGGCGCGCTGTCGATGATGATTGGCATGGCGCTGGTAGTGGTCTTCATGCTCGCCTTCTACAAGGTGTTCGGGGTCGCTGCGGTCATTGCGCTTGCTCTTAATCTCACGCTCTTGACCGCCATCATGTCGGTGCTTGGTGCAACACTGACGCTGCCTGGCATTGCAGGCGTAGTGCTGACGGTGGGCATGGCTGTGGACGCCAACGTGCTCATCTTCTCTCGCATCAAGGAGGAGCTCGCTCGCAGTCCGCCGCAGCTCGCTATCCGCGCTGGCTTTGAGCGCGCGCTCTTGACCATTCTCGATGCCAATGTGACTACTTTCTTTGTTGCGATTATTCTCCTGACCATCGGTAGCGGGCCGGTGAAGGGCTTTGCCGTGACGCTGTCAATCGGCATCTTGACGTCTGTTTTTACTGCTGTGGTGGGCACCCGATCGCTCATCCATCTCGTCTATGGACGCCGCACCGTGCGCCGTTTGGCGATTTAGAGATGCGTATTCCTGAAATCGACTTCATGGCGCATCGCCGCTTGGCAATGGGCATCTCCATTGCGCTTGTGCTTTTGAGTCTTGTCGCGCTCGCAGTGCGCGGCATCTCTTTCGGACTTGACTTCACCGGCGGCGTACTCGTCGAGATTGGGTTCGATCAGGACATGGAACCCGAAGGCGTGCGCGTCTTGCTTGAGCAGTCGGGCTATGAGGACTCGGTGGTGCAGAACTTTGGCGACGCCTCGACGCTCCTTGTGCGCATGCCAACTCAGGAAGGCCGCGATCAAGCAAGCCTTGGCAACGAGTTGCTTGCGCTTGTCAAAGCTGAGCACGGCAGCGCCGACCTTCGGCGTATTGACTTCATTGGGCCGGTCGTCGGCGAGGAGCTTCGCGAGCAGGGCGGCCTTGCGGTGCTTGTTGCGCTCGCCGTGGTCATGCTCTACATCATGTTCAGGTTCACGGGCAAATTCTCGGTCGGCGCGGTGATCGCGCTTGTCCATGATATTGCGATCGCTGTGGGCGCCTTTGCGATCTTTGGCTGGTCATTTGACCTCTCCGTACTTGCGGCCATGCTCGCAGTGATCGGCTATTCGCTCAACGATACCATCGTCGTTTCGGATCGCATCAGGGAGAACTTTCGCCTGCTGCGGCGAAGTTCGCCCATCGAAGTGATCAATACCTCGCTCAACCAAACGCTCGGGCGCACCCTGGTGACGTCCTTAACGACCTTGCTGGTACTTGTTTCATTGCTGCTCGTCGGCGGCGAGCAATTGCGTGGCTTCGCAGCGGCGCTCACCATTGGCGTTGTCGTCGGCAGCTATTCGTCCATCTACGTCGCTGCCACGACGCTGCTGCTCTTGAAGGTTAATCGCTCTAGCTTGGTGGTTGCTGAGCAGAAGGCCGAATAAAGTCCGAAATGAAGATTAGCCTTCGCGCAAGGCATCCGAGAGATTCGGCCGCACGCATTGCAGCATGGGCTTCAAAAGGTTGGGGTTGCTCGCGATCACATTGCCTGTCTCGAAAAAGCGCTCGCCGCCAGCGATGTCGGCCACCATGCCGCCAGCCTCTCGAACCATGACTACGCCCGCAGCAATATCAAACGGCTTGAGACCCAATTGCCAGTAGCCATCGATGCGTCCGGCGGCGACATAGGCGAGGTCAAGTGCTGCGGAGCCGCTACGACGTTCGCTGCGCGAATTCGTGCCGAGGCTTGCGTGAATCTTGAGGTAGCTCGGCCAATGGTGGCGAATGCCTGGATGTGGTGAACCGGTTGATAGCACCGACTGCTCGAGGCGCTCGGTCGATGATGTGCGCAGGCGTCGATTGTTGAGATACACGCCGTGGCCTCGACTGGCGTGAAATTCCTCGCCGCGAACCGGGTCGATGATGGCGCCGTGTGCAGGCACCCCGCGATGTAGCACGCCTACCGAGACGCAAAAGTGCGGAAGGCCAGCCAAGTAGTTGGCCGTGCCGTCGAGTGGGTCGATGTACCAGACGTAGTCGCTCGCAGCCCTGTCGCCGCCGAATTCCTCGCCAATCACCGCATGATCCGGATAGGCTTCTTTGAGCGCTTCGCTGATCGCTTGTTCAGCGCGCCTGTCCACTTCGGAGACTTCCTCGTAGCCATGCTTGTGTTCGACCTTAATTTGATGGCGGCGTTCGATATAGGTCAGGAGCACGCGCGCGCCCAAGCGCGCAGCGCGCAAGGCGATATTGGCCATGGGCTGCAGCGACATGCCGACATCCGAATGTGCAAACGCACATGCTACATGGCTTTGCGCGCGCCGCCTATTGCGTGGCGGAGCATGTCCGCGTCAAGGCGCTCATCGTCCCGCCGCCTGCGCATCTGGCTCTATCATCTGCTTCATGTGCTGTGCTTGCGCTATCACTGTCCCTATGTTAACTTCTGAGTCATTCTTGCAGGAGTATGCGTGCCAGCCATGAAAGTGATGCAGGGGGTGAAGGTTTTAGAGGTCGCGCAGTACACGTTCGTGCCTGTGGCCTCGGCGATCCTTGCGGAATGGGGGGCGGATGTCATCAAGGTCGAGAACCCGGGCGTGGGAGATACCCAGCGAGGCTTTATCAACCTCAGTGGTCGGGCACTTGATGCCAATCGGCACATACTGATGGAGCATGCCAATCGGGGTAAGCGTAGTATTGGCATTGACCTCAGGAGCGAAGAGGGTCAACAGATACTCTATAAGCTGGCCGCCGACTGTGACATTTTCCTGACCAATTATCTGCCTGCGGCGCGCAGGAATTTCAAGATAGACTTTGAGGATCTGCGAGCACATAACTCCAATATCATCTATGTCCGAGGCAGTTCCTTCGGTGATAAGGGTGAGCAGAGGGAAATGGGCGGTTTCGATTCCACGGCCTTCTGGGCGCGGGGAGGTTCGGCAGCCACCGTCACACCTCCTGATCTGGCCGGGCCGCTAGGCCAGCCAGGTGGTGCTTACGGCGATTCCATTGGCGGCATGAATATAGCCGGCGGCATGGCGGCTGCCTTATTCCATCGCGAGCGCACCGGAGAGGGGGTTGAGGTCGATGTGTCCCTACTTGGCTCTGGTGCTTGGGCAACGGCGCTGACCGTCAGTCTGTCGATGGAATTTGGTGAGATGGTGCATCGGGCGCAAATGCCCGGGGAGCCGTTGCCGGGCAATCCATTGATCGGTTCTTGGCGCACCGCCGACGGCCAGTTCCTGACGATCAATATTCTGACGCCGGATCGACACCTACACAGTTTGTACGAGGAGCTTGGGCTGCAGGATATGCGCGAAGATGCCCGGTTCAACAATTCCGCGGGTGTCTTCAAGAACCATACGCAAGTGTATAACCGGGTTGCGGCGGCGATTGCGGGGCAGGATTTGGCGTATTGGAGCGCAAAGCTCAAGCATGTGGGTTGGCAGTGGGCCGTCTATAACGATGGATTTAGTATCGCGAATGACGAGCAGGTGCTGGCCAATGATGTGATTTGCGAGGTGGATGCGATAGACGGTGGCAAGCCCATCAGGTTAGTGGCAAGCCCGGTTCAGTTTAATCGCGAAGCCGCCGAGGTGAGCCGAGCGCCACAGGCGTTTGAGCACACGGAGTTGATTATGATGGAGCTTGGCTATGAGTGGGATGCGATCGAGGCATTCAAAGAGAGCGGTGTGATAGGCTAGGGTTTCGTTGAAGGATTCAATATGACGCTGCAATCAGCACTTGTCACCGTTCTGGCCGCATTTCTGGCCGCATTTGTCGCTTACAAGCTATTAGCCTATTGGTGGGGGTGGTTTGGTCGGAGAATGGCCGAACCCCCGCCGCCACCTCTATTGGAGGGTGTGAAAATCATCCGTGATATCGAATTCACTCGAACACCCGACGGCCCGCTGCTGCTCGATATTTACAGGCCCGCCGACGCATCTACATCAGTGCCGCTGCCAGTCGTCATTTATGTGTTTGGGGGTGGCTGGACGATGGGAAACAGGCATCAGTTGCAAGGATTGAGGGGGCAGGATTATGTGCGGCATGGCTATGCTGTCGTCAGCATTGAATACCGGCATAGTCAAGTCTCTACCTTTCCGGCGCAAATCCATGACTGTAAGGCGGCGGTACGATGGATTCGCCGGAACGCCGCTGAATATGGCCTAGATGGATCTCGAATTGCCGCGCTAGGTGGTTCAGCTGGCGGCCACCTGTCGGCATTGCTCGGCACCAGCGGTGCTGTTGCTGATATTGAGGGTGATTTGCCTCCACAAGGCGACGACTATGCTGGGCCAATACAGGCGGTGGTTGATCTTTTTGGGCCGACAGACTTAAGTATGATTTCTGAGCAGACTCATCGCTTGGGCGTCCGCCACGAGGCGAAGGATTCCGTTGTGTCGAAGTTCCTCGGGGGGCCGCCGTCGCTCAATCTAGAGCAGGTGAAAGCCGCTAATCCAATGACGTATATTCGCCCCGGCATGCCTCCTTTTCTTATCGTTCATGGCAGTGCTGACTGGGTTGTGCCGGTTGAGCAGAGCGAGATGTTGCATCAGGCCTTGCTTGAGCAGGGCAATGAAAGCGAACTTCACATTTTAGAAGGGGCAGGACACTGGTCGGTAAAGTCCTTCGCTCACGACGAGGTTTTCAACAAGATCCTAGGATTTCTCGATAGACATCTGAAGTCTTGAGTCCGCGTCGCTTTATTGTCCGAGGTTGTCCGCTTCCCTCATCGAAAATAGACGCCAGTGTTTGCATCAGGCAAATAGTTATGGACAGTGTCGTCACTTTAATAAATAATACATCGTCAATTAAATGCGCGGAGAAATGATGCCATGTCAGTAGCCAAGCTCCACAAGGCGGTAGGCCGACCAAGTGATTATAGCGGCCCCATTTTTGATGCCGACACGCACATTCACGAACGGGACTTTCATTTCTTCAAGCAGTATCTACCAGAGAAGTATCACGAAGACTGGCTGATTCACCATGCTCATGGCGAATACGGCTACGGTGTGTATGTTGGAAAGACGCCGGTCATGGCCAATATGAATGAGATCAACGAAGACGGGAGTATCCCGCCTCCGGGAAAATTAAAAGAGTGGTTGGCGGCATTGGCGAGCGGTGAAGAGATCAAAGAACGCTTTATGCCGACTGCGGATTTTTACCATCGCAAGGAACGCATGGATAAGCTAGACGAGTGGAACGTCGACGGCTCCTTGCTGTTCATCGGCAACATGGTCGGCACCATCGGCCCCTTGGATCAGATTGTCCAAGAGAAGGGGTGTGAGGGTGCGAATGCGGTATTGCATGCCTACAACCAGTACATGCTCGATGAATGGAGCTTCAATGCCGATGATCGCATTTATCCGACACCGATGATCGCATTATGGGACTTGGATTGGGCCATCAAGGAAGCCAAGTGGGCAATTGAAGAACATGGCGCCCGCATTATTGTCATGCCCATGGGGCCTGCCCACGATAAAGCGGCGGCGGATCCTGCCTACGACGAATTTTGGAAGATCTTGAACGACAACAACGTTGTTCTCTCGTACCATGTTTCGGAAGCCTGCTTTATGCACCCGGTTATTCGTGCGTTTGGAGAGCAGCCTCTACAGTCCCGTCGCAGTGGTCAAACCGCCTGGCAGTGGATGTTTACCTACAGCGAAATTCCGGTGATGATGACGATGGCCTCGTTCATTTATCTGAATTTCTTTGAACGCTTTCCCAACATAAGAATGGTCAGTGTTGAAAATGGCTGTGAATGGATGCCACGATTTCTGCACAAAATGGATAAGATGCGCGGGATGGCTCGTAGTGGGTATTGGCCTTGTGGTCAGATGAAAGAACGCCCAAGCGAGGTATTCAAACGGCATTGTTTTGTTGTCGCTTATCCTGAAGACAATATCAAGAGAGTGGTCGACGAAATTGGAACTGCCGATCCAATTCTGATGGGTTCGGACTACCCTCACGCAGAAGGTTCACCCACGCCCGCTGAATTTGTCCAACAGGGCTGTGCTGGCCTCACGCAGGCACAGTTAGAAGCAATCATGCATACCAATGGCCGTCGTATGTTGCCGAAGCTGACTGCCTAGTCATGGATTTATGCAAACGGGAAGGTCAACTGCAGGCGGTGGATCGGCATCACCGTCACCGACGATCAAACCGGCAAGTGCGGAAAGAACGGCAAGTCAAAAACTGGTAGATGCCGTCACATAACTTGCCGCTCTACTTCCGCCCGAAGTTCGCGGTTGAATCTGGTGAACAGTGCCACGGCCGCCTCCACATGTGCGCGCACCTGATGGTGCGGCAAGTCGGTGTGGTAGCTGTCAGTCTGGATAAAGCGGCTTGTTTGATCTGATAATTTCTTGACTCTGTATTGATGGTTATCAACAATACCCGGCATAAACTCATCGGACCAGCCGAAGCTCTCCCCCGGTCTCACTTGCAAGCTGTGCTCCGAACACCAATCCTTACCATTCGCTCTGAAAGTGACTGTCACTTGGCTTTGGTTTGAAAACTCTCCGTCAATGCCCTGAAGCGTTGAACTCCATTCGGGCATGTGGGCGAAATCAGTCAATATCCGCCACACCACTGTGCTCGGTACTGGCAGGTAAATATCCGTATAGATTGCATAATTTTGCGCTAGCCGAATTTCCGCCCGCTCTTCGATGTGGTAGCGCTCGGCGCTTTCTGCCTGTTGCTCTGATTGCGCGAATTGAGGCGTTTCTTTCATGGCTGGCCGTAGAGTGCTCTGAGCTCGGTTTTCTTGGTTTTGCCGCTAGGCAATCTAGGGAATTCACCGACCAAAATGATTGATTTCGGACATTTGTAGCGTGCAATTCTAGACTGGCAGAAGGTGATCAACGCCTCTTCAGTGGGATGCTTGCCCTCTTTGGGAATGACGATGGCGCGAACGCTCTCCCCCCAGCGCTCGTCAGGGACGCCGATCACCGCGGCATCGGACAGGCTGCCGTGGGCCATGAGCGCCTCCTCCACCTCTCGGCAATAGATGTTTTCTCCCCCGGAGATGATCATATCCTTCTTACGATCTACCAGGTACAGAAAACTCTGCTCGTCCAGATAGCCCATATCTCCTGTGGCGTACCAGCCATCCGGCATGGCCTGTATCGTCGCCTGCGAGTTGTTCCAGTAGCCGGACATCAGTGTGGGTGTACGAACATGGACTTCACCAACCTCGCCTAATGCACAGTCTTCACCCTCATCATCAACAATGCGCATATCGACATCGGGATAGGGTTGCCCAACTGAGCTCAAGTGTTTCTCAAACAGCGCCGAATCGACATCGCGGTGATGATTCTTGTATAGGAAAGTCACGCTGGACATTTCTGTCGCGCCATAGGAGTTAACAAAGCCCACGTCAGGCATTTTCTCACGCATCTCATTCAGCAGAGGCATCGTCATTGGCGCAGCGCCATACTGGATTGTTCTCATCGAGCTGACATCGAACTGGTCAAACTCCGGCACATTGAGAACGTCTTTGATCACGGTGGGTGCCATAAAGGTCACTTCTGTTCTTTCCTCCTCGATCGCTTGAAGAATGGCAAGAGGGTCCACCGTTCTTTGCAAAACCACTGTGCCTTCATAGAGAAACTGCGCGTAGGATATAAGCAAAGCCCCTATGTGATACATCGGCATCATGATCAGCGTCTTGCCGCCGTGATTGAACTCTAAAGGCGCAATGATGCTCTGTGCCGCCCGGTAGTCGGCTCGCTGTGAACGCATCACGCCTTTCGGTTTGCCTGTGGTGCCGCTGGTGAATAGTAGGTGCGCGATGTCATCGACCTTGGCCTGATACGGAACGGCGGGGAGACCCGTTACGTTCAGTGCGTCTGTGAACGATGAGGCCCAAGCAAGAGTGTGTTCGCCGATACAAACATATTCTTGGATAGATTCCTGTTCGGCTCTGATGCCCTCAACTTCAGGGGCAAAACCTTCCTGGAACACGAGGATGTCCGGTTGACTGTCCTCAAGTATGGCGTTCAACTCAGGCACAGAAAGGCGCCAATTGAGTGGCGTGCTGATGTAACCGAATATGTTGCAGGCAGCATACACATACACGGCTTCCAAACAATTTTTAGCGAGCACAGCGACCCGACTCTGGTGTCTCGCCCCTTGGGCATGAAAAGCCCTGCCGAGGGACTGCGCATGCTCGACGACTTGTCGGTAAGAGCATTGGATTCCTTCAAAATTGAGCGCTGTTGTGTCCGGACTTCGGTGTGCGCTTCCTAGCCACATATCACGTAATGTCGGTCTTTGATGTTTCATAATGCCTTCTCGTCAGATATGCGCCTATCGTCAAAAGTCTTGTCCAATGCTACATGAGGGTGAGGGGTACGAGATCATTGAAGATGCGCTGCCGGAAAAGAGCATTGACTTGAGTCGACAAATAAATGATGATAGTGATAACTATAATTAAAAAGTGGAAAGTCCAGACATGACAGAGAGCAGCACCGAGACTGCGGGCTTTCGAAATGCGGAATGGACGATGCAGGGGCTGCCCGATTCCGTCAAAGTTGGGGTGTTTCCACTGAAAACCGCCGACGGCGCTGCCACCAACGGTTTTCTCTATATCGACGGCAACTCTGAGACCGTGGTATGCATCATGCACCCCCGGGAATTTCTAGCAACTCACTACTTCATTCCCTATCTGCTGAATGCAGGGTTTGCGGTGTGGACGCAAACCCCTCGCTCAGTGGGCAGTGACCTTCGCCTAGAGCATGAACTTGCGCTTCACGAGGTGGCCGTCGGGATGAGTTTCTTGCGCAAATATGGATTTCACAAGATCGTCTTGCTGGGAAATTCCGGCGGTGCGGGCTTATATGCGTTTTACAACCAGCAATCGAAGCGAGGCCCGGGGGAGCGTATCGCGAGGACGCCGGCCGGGCGTGCGACCAAATTATCAGAGGCCGCCATGCCGGTGGCTGATGCCGTGGTGCTGGTAGCACCGCACCCTGGACAGGGCGCGCTACTGATGAATTGCATCGACCCGTCGGTGATTGACGAAGATGACGCATTGTCCTGCGACCCTAACCTTGATCCATTCGATCCGAACAATGGGTTTCGTCATCCGCCTGAGAGTTCGTCCTATGCGACAGAATTCGTGGAACGCTATCGACTCGCTCAGCGAGAGCGGGTCATGCGAATTGATGCCAGAGCGCGGGACATGTTGGCGGGAAGGCTGCGGTATAAGTCCGCGCTCAAAGACAAAGACGCGCCGCTCTCGGAGAGAAAACGGGCTGGATACGGCGGAATATTCCAAGTGTGGCGTACCGATGCTGACTTGCGATGTTGGGATCTCTCGCTAGATCCCTCTGACCGTGCGGTGGGCTCGGTGTGGGGGCGAAACCCTTACGCCTCGAATTTTGGCAGCGTGGGCTTCGGCCGCCTATGTACCCCGGAAAGCTGGCTTTCAACCTGGTCCGGCATTTCTTCCAATGCGCTTCTTGAGAAAACCGCATCTTCGATTACCCAGAGTGCACTCGTGATTGGTTACACCGCTGACAACACGGTATTTCCCGACGATGTACGCGGGGTGTTTGAGTGCCTGCCCGCCAAGGATAAACACATGGAAATGGTGCAAGGAGACCACCATGGGCGCGGCGGCAAGGATGGCCAGGATGGGCGAGAAGTCTGCGCAGCCCATGTGACCGCTTGGCTGCGGGAGCGCTTTGCCGCCTAGCGCATCGCGTGATGATAAGCTCCGACACCAGTCATCACACCCTCGAAGGCGTCACCCCTCTGCCGCCGGAGGCGATTGCCCGCTATCGGCAGCAAGGTGCATTGCCATCGATTTCACTCGGGCAGGCCCTGCATGAAGCCGCATTGCGTTTTGCGAGCAATGTCGCACTGGTGACGCCGGATACGCGATTAAGCTATCGAGAGTTGGACGATATTTCAGACAGGGTCGCGGCATTGTTGCTGAACATGGGTTTGAAGTCAGGTGATCGGGTTATGTTCCAGATCGGCAATGTGGCCTCGATATTTTACTTGCTGTATGGCTGCTTCAAATCAGGTGTAGTGCCTGTGTGTACGCTGGCGGCTCATCGACACAGTGAAATAGGCTGCCTTGCGAACATGGCGGCCGCAAAAGCGCATTTTATCCAGGCGGATTTGCCAAAATTTGACGCTCTGGCCTTCGCGCTCGAAATGAGAGATAAGGTGCCCAGCTTGGAGCACATCCTAGCGGTTCGTATGACAGGTGAGCACGAACAGGGTGGCGTGGTCTGCCTAGAGTCGTCACTTGAGCGGATCGATGCTCGGTCGGCGCGTCAGACCATGGAAGCCCTTGATATTGGCCCTGATGATGTCGTCGCTTTTCAACTCTCCGGCGGTACGACGGGCATCCCGAAAATTATCCCGCGCTTTCATGCGGAGTACATACATAATTCCGAATGCTATGGTTATTGTGCCCGTTACACGCCAGACTCGGTGGGTTACTGGCCTCTCCCCGCGATCCACAATGCGGCAATGATCCAGTTCAACCTGCCGATCCATCTGACGGGCGGTACGGTGGTTGTGCAAATGTCCCACAAGACTGAGGATTTTCTGGGTATGATCGAACGGGAAAAGGTGACGCATTCGGGCGCTGCACTGCCGTTGATTGTTCGTGCGATAGAAAGTGGCGCCATTGACAACTTTGATCTCTCTTCGGTCATCGATTTTGTCAGTTTGGGCGAAGGTGAATTGGTCTCAAAGGGCTTGCAGCTTCCGTCCAATCATATTTTCGGCATGGCCGAAGGCTTGTGTATGCGGACTCGAATGGAAGATCCCGATGAAGTCCGCAGTGGCATGATCGGACGCCCGATCAGCCCTTTCGACGAGGTGCGTATTGCCGATCCTGAAACGGGTGAGGAACTTCCGGTCGGTGAAACGGGAGAATTCTGGGCGCGCGGGCCATACACAACAAGAGGGTATTACAAAGCGGAAGAGCACAACAGCGAGAAGTTTTCAGTTGACGGATTTTATAAGTCGGGTGATTTGATGCGCGCCCACCAAATAGGCGGCGAGGTCTATTATTCCTTTGAGGGCCGGCTCACAGATAACATCGATAGAGGCATGGAAAAGATCAGTGCTGAGGAGTTGGAAAGGGCCATTATCGAGCACGAGAATGTGCGCGAGGTCTTTTGTGTCGGCATGCCAGATCGCGAATACGGTGAAAAAGTATGTGCCTACATCATTCCTGTCAACAGAGCGCAGGGTCCCTCTTTGCCATTACTGGGCAGTTTTTTGCATAGCCGAGGGGTGGCCAAGTTCAAGTGGCCTGAAAGAATAGAACTGGTGGAGACTTTTCCTTCGACCAAGGTCGGTAAAACATCCAAAGCGCTGTTGGTGAAGGATGTGACCAATAAGCTGGTTGAAGAGGGGCAATTGGATGCCTCCTACCTGACACGGTAGCGGGATTTCAACACTAATCATTACATGCCTGAATCTACGAAACAAATGTCGGAGACAACTATGAATTTCACAATGAGCCCGTCCGAAATGCCAAGTCTGACCGGGGTACATCACACCGCTTTCCCTACGTGGCGACCAAAAGATACGGTCGAGTTTTACCGGGACATCATGGGATTGCGCATTCGCCATGCGATCTCCGCGACCGGGTGGGGTAGAAGTGGTGGTCAGCCCCATCCGGATTTCCTGCATTTTTTCTTTGAAGCGGGCGATGCGAGTGCAATCGCATTTTTCTACTATGTGGGCACCGAGCGGCGAAAAGAGTTCACCATGCTTAAGGGTTATCTTGGCTTGGCGCGTCATACGGCATGGAACGTCGAAACTCCGCAAGAACTTGAAAAATTCGAGAAAAGATTCCGGGAAGCGGGCGTTAAGGTCACCGAGGTAGTCTCCCACGAGACCTTGGACTCACTCTATTTCGTCGATCCCAATGGCTACAACCTTGAAATCGCCTGCCAGACTAGGCCGATCGAGCCCGTCGATATCGTGGATGCCAATCTCACGTTAGATGCGATGATTGAGACGTTTGGTAATGATAATCCGCAACACAAGACCATGGCCGACATGTGGCGCCGCAAAGGCGAGTTGGTGCAAGAGCGTTTCTTCGATACAGTCTGATGAAGCACTAAAATGCCTAAGTTATATATCTTAGATGTGCCAGAATTTGCCGCGATAGCGAAGTCGCTTGCTGATCAGAATATAAGTTGTGTGAAGCGTGCAGGCTACTTTTGTTTTGTCAGCGATCAGCCGATCAAAATCATTCGTCACAATATGATCGATGCGACATGGTTCGGTTTTCCGATCGCTGGCATAGAAGGGAATCTGGTCGAGCACTCTGACAAAGTGTTTCGGTTGGAGTAGTCGAAGTGGGCTTCGCGATCATTGTAGGGATGGAGCGCTAGATGTCTCAAGGGCGCTACTACCGAATTGGCCAGATTGTTCCGAGCTCCAACACAACGATGGAAACGGAAATCCCGATGATGTTACGGCGACGCGAGGAGGTGCTTGCTGAGCGGTTTACGTTTCATTCAAGTCGCATGCGCATGAAGAAGGTGACTAGGGAAGAGTTGGCCGCGATGGATCGGGAGAGTTTGCGCTGTGCGGCTGAGCTGTCTGATGCGCGTGTTGACGTCATGGGTTATGCGTGCTTGGTTGCGATTATGTCGATGGGGCTCGGCTATCACAGAGAATCTGAAAAGAAACTGGCAGCCATCGCCAAGGAAAACGGCGCGCTAGCACCCGTCATTACGAGTGCGGGAGCGCTGGTTGCGGGCCTGCATACGCTGGGTGCAAAGAAAATCGTAGTGATTGCACCGTACATGCGCAGCCTAGCCAATCTCGTCATAGAATATATCGAATACGAGGGCATTGAGGTCATTGACAATATTGCCTTGGAAATTCCCGACAACCTTGAAGTCGGTGCACGTGATCCGCTTGCGCTCATCGACATCGCCAAAGAGCTGAACACGGACGATGCAGACGCGGTTGTCCTATCGGCCTGCGTTCAAATGCCGTCCTTCGAAGCAGTTCAAGCCGTAGAAGATGCCGTTGGTAAGCCAGTGGTATCCGCGGCGGTTTGCACAACCTACGGTATTCTGTGTGCTTTGAACCTTGAGCCGAGAGTGCCCGATGCGGGCAGTCTTCTTTCTGGCCGCTATTCACAATAAACAAGAACATAGGTATCTAATCATGACGAATCAAACAACAGCATCAGCAACAAAGACAGACATGGATCCGGTGACGTTTGAAGTGATGCGCCATCGACTGTGGGCTATTAACGACGAACAGGCGATGATGGCGGCGAGGGTCTCCGGTTCTCCGGTCGTCTACGAAGCCTTTGATTTCAATACGAGTATTCTGACTCACGATGGCCGCGCCTTGTTTGCCGGTGTGTATATCTTGCCCAATGCCGTGCCGGTGGAACTTATGGTTCGCTACGTGCTGGAGAAATGGCCGTTAGAAGATATCCGCGAAGGGGATATGTTCAGCAGTAATGACCCTTGGTCTGGGGCGCTTCATGCCAACGATACCATTCTGGTGTCACCGATTTTCTGGGAGGGGGAGCTCGTTGCTTGGACCGGCATCGTCATGCACGATTCGGATGTGGGCAGTCCTGTGCCAGGGAGTTTTGTTGTTGGTGCTCAAGATCGATTTGGTGAAGCGCCGCTGGTGCCCGGCATCAAGTTGGTGGAGAACTTCAAGGTTCGCGAGGATTTGGAAGAACTACTATTGCGAAACGTCCGCACCCCGGAACTCAATGCGCTCAATATGCGTGCTCGTGTCGCAGCGCTGACAAGTGCGCATCATCGTATCCACGACTTGATTTCGCACTATGGTCGAGATGATTTCATTCAGTGCCAGGAAGAGATTATCAACTACGTTGAGCGCGTATTGCGCCAGCGTTTGCGTGAAATTCCCGATGGCAGCTGGTATGAGCAAGCTTATATGGATCACGACAGCAACGAAAACAAACTGTACAAAGTGTGTTGTCGGCTCACCAAGCACGGAGACAGCCTGACTGTCGATTTTCGCGGCACCGCGCCGCAGGTTCAGGGCTCGGTGAATTGTTCCCGCGCGGGTCTTGAAGGCGGCTGTTTCACCTCGTTCCTGACGTTCCTGTGTTACGACTTGCCTTGGTCGATTGGCGCCGTTCGAAATGTCGTGGAGATTATCTCCGACGAGGGCACGATCAATAATGCCCAGAGCCCTGCGGCGGTCAGCATGGGTTCTGTCATGGGCACATGGATCACACAGGACATCGTTGGCACTGCACTATCGAAGATGCTGCTGTGTCATCCAGAATACAGGCAGGAAGCCCAAGCTTGTTGGCAGCCGAGCATCAATGGCGAAGTGGTTGCCGGTCTTGGTCGAAATGGTGTGCCGTTCGCCTCGGTGTTGATGGATTGCTGCGGTGGTGGTGGTGGCGCGCGCACCTTTGCCGATGGTATCGACAGTGGCGGATTCATGCAGTCGATGAAAAGTGGCACCCCGAATGTGGAAACCACCGAGAGCCGCTATCCGGTGATGCAGGTCTATCGCCGCCAACGTATCGACAGTGCCGGAGCCGGCCGCTATCGCGGAGGCGTATCCATCGAATACGCACTGCTGCCGCACAAGAATCCAGTGCCCGTTGAGGACATTATCTTCGCTCACGGTATCAGCCAGCCGGAGGGTCATGGTCTCGCCGGTGGCGCTCCGTCTAGCGTGGGCTTCAACCTTATCAAGCGCGGATCAGACGTGTTCGAGCAGATGAAGAGTGGTGTCGTGCCCAATTGCAGCGACGAAATCGGCGGTGCAGATCAGATTATGGAGGCCAAGGATGCCACGGCCCTCGAGGCTGGCGATTGCCATATTTGCTTGCAGACCGGTGGTGGTGGTTTTGGTGATCCGCTGCGTCGAGAGCCGATGAGCGTTGAGCAGGACGTGCGCCGCGGGCTGGTGTCTGCGGAATCGGCCAAGTCCGTCTATGGCGTGAGCATTGAATCGGGCATCGTCAACGAGATGGCCACCAAAGCACTGCGTTCAGATATGCGTGCGCAGCGATTGCGGCAAGGTCGGTCTGCCGGCAAGGTGATGGATAAGAAAGCAATCGGCGGTGAGGTTCTCCATCCGGTCGGCGATACCGTTGAAGCCGCCTTGGTCAATGGCGAGCAAATACTGCGCTGTACAGAGTGCAATCACCAGCTGTCAGGCTACGACAGCGATTTCAAGCACGGCACATTAGTACGCGAGTTGCCGATTACGGCGACAAGCCCGATTAATTCGTTTGGCTTGGTGGACGACGTGCTGCTCAGGGAGTTTATTTGCCCCGGCTGCGGCACCAGCGTTGCCATAGACGTTCAGATCAAGGGCGAAGAGATACTCGATGAAGTGGTTTTTGCAGACCCCGACATCGGGCGCCATCAGAAGGCCGCGTGAACAGGCGGCAACCGGTCTATTGACAACACATTTATCGATATTTACACAAAGAGAAGATAATGCAATTTGCCATTTTTGACGAAATAAACGCGATTGAGGGGATGAGCGTTGGTGAGGTGTATGAAGAGCATCTCGAGCAAATCGAGATGGCCGATGAACTAGGCTACCACTCCTACTGGTTGGCCGAGCACCACGGACACGACCACCGTTTCGCACCTAGCCCCAACCTACTGCTGGCAGCCGCCTCGCAACGCACCAAGCGCATTCTGCTAGGCAACATGGTGAACGTTTTGCCGTTTCACCATCCGGTCCGCTTGGCTGAAGAAGCAGCGATGCTCGATCATTTGAGCAACGGTCGTATCCAGACCGGTATCGGCCGGGGGATTGGGCCGGATGAGTTCAAAGCTTACGATGTGCCGATGGGGGAGAGCCGCCCTCGCTTTATCGAATCCTACGGGATGATGCGAAAGATGTGGAAAAATGAAGCAAAGGAGCATGTCTGCGGGGACTTTTTCAGCCATGGTCCGGTGAGTCTCGCACCCGGTGTACTGCAAAAACCTTACCCTCCCGTCTGGTTCACCGGGCTCAGCAAGGAGTCTTCTCAGTATGCGGGTGAAGAGGGACTGCCATTCGTGACCGCATTTCTGACAAACGATGAAGTCAAGGAATTTGGCGACATATATCGCGAGTGTTTTAGTCCTTCGGAGTTTCTTTCTGAACCGCTCTTCTGTGTGATGCGTCATGTATTTGTCGAAGAAACCGAAGCCAAAGCACGAGACGAAGCCGGTGAGGTGTATAGCAAGGCATTTGCCCATTGGTTGCAGATTGCGCTGACTGAGAAACGCGAAGGTGTTCACAAATCCTACAAGGACTATCCAGATCGGCATCAGCGCATTGGTGCGATGACGTTGGAAGAGCTCATTGAGAATGACATCATCCTGTTTGGAGACACGGGGCAGGTCACTGACGGCTTGCACAAGGTGCGGGATATAGGCAGTGACCTCACGTTTATCTGGGTCTCGCCGAAGGGCATTACCCCGGCGCAAGGTCGGCAGTGCCTGACGCGATTCAGTCAAGAAGTCATGCCGTGTTTCCAGTAGCTGGAGTTCGATAAGAATGTATCAAGTGGGTGTGGATATCGGAGGCACTTTTACGGATTGTGTCGTGGTCGATGAGCATGGACACCGAACCATCAGTAAGTCTCTCACGACATATGACGGCCTGTACAAAGGCGTCTTCGACGCGGTGGAGGTGAGTGCTGGCGAATTGGGTCTGTCGCTAGGTGCACTGCTCGCTCAAACTAGCCAGTTTGTCCATGGCACGACTGTCGCGACCAACGCAGTGCTGACACGCCGCGGCGCGAAGACCGGACTGATTACCACCCGTGGCCATGAGGATTCCCTGATCATCGGTAAGGTTTCGTCCAAGAGCGCCGGTCTGGTGGAACGAGACCTGATTCAAGTATCGCGACTGAACAAGCCCGAGCCGTTGGTGCCACCAGAGTTGATCTGCGGTGTCCACGAGCGTGTCGATGTAGAGGGCGACATCATTGCCCCTCTCGATGAAGCAAGCGTGCTGGCCGCCATTGAAAGCCTGTGCGCTGAAGGTGTTGAGGCGATCGCCGTCAGCCTGCTGTGGTCATTTATGAACAGCAGCCACGAGATGCGCATCAAGGCGTTGCTCGCAGAGCATGCGCCAAGCGTGTTTTGCACTCTTTCCAGTGAGCTGGCGCCGGTGCTCGGGGAGTATGAACGCACCGTCACGACCGTGATGAATGCCTATGTAGGCCCGCAGGTGTCCGGATATTTGCACGAATTGGACCAGCGCCTGCGGGATGCAGGCTTGCAGTGGCCGCTTCTGGTCATGCAGGCGAGCGATGGGCTGACATCCGTCGCGGACGCATCGGTGCGGCCCATTGTCACATTGGATTCCGGTCCTGCCGGCGGCGTACTCGGTTGCCAATATCTTGCGAAACTCTACGATGAGCCCAATGCCATCTGTACGGATGTCGGTGGCACAACCTTTGAAGTCGGGCTGATCTCGAATGGCGAAGTGCCTCTGGAGACGGAGCCCGTTGTCTCTCAGTACAGCTTTCGCTTGCCCAAGGTCGCGGTTCGTTCAATTGGCGCAGGGGGTGGCAGCATAGGCTGGGTGGATGCTGGCGGTGTTCTACGGGTGGGTCCGCAGAGTGCACGCTCTGACCCAGGCCCGGCTTGCTATGGAATTGGAGGAACTGAGCCGACACTCTCCGATGCCGACTTATATTTGGGCTATTTTGACGCCGATAATTTTCTCGGCGGCAAGATGAAGCTGCATTACGACAAAGCCGAGAAAGCCTTGGCGGAACTCGGCAATCAACTAGGGATGTCCGCCCAGGAAGTCGCGGTTGGTATCGTGCGCATCACCAATGCCCATATGGCCGATCTGATTCGCCGTAATACCATCGAACAGGGCGCCGATCCGCGCGAATGCGTATTGGTGGCCTATGGCGGAGCAGGCCCCACCCACGCCGCATTCTATGGACGTGATATTGGTGCCAAGAGCATTCTCATACCGGTCGATTCCACTGTGTTTTCTGCAGAAGGGATGCTGACCTGTCAGTTGGCGCACAGTGCGCAAGCCTCATCCCCACTTGCGTCCCCTTTCTCCGAGAAGGACATAGAGGATCTTTCCAGACATTTGCAAATACTAGAAGATCGGGTGGTCGGTCAGTTTGCAGCAGAAGGTAGCGCCATTGAAGAACTGTCTATCAGGCGCTCGGTGACTGTTCATTACCCTGAACAGATTCATACCGTGGAAGTTGATCTGCCGGCAGGTGATCTGAATACAGGGCATGAGGCGGATATCAGGGCGCGATTCGAACAGCGCTACGCCAATACGTTTGGCGAGGGTTCGTTATTCAAAGATGGCGGGATTGAGATTGATCTGTGTCGAATCACTGCCACTCGCACTACCGAACCCATGCAGTTCGCGGAGTACGAACTTTCAGGGCCGGATGCGACCTCAGCAATCAAGTCTACCCGCAGTATGTTTTTTGAGGATGTTGGTTTTATTGAGACGCCCGTTTACGCAGGCAGTCAACTGCGGGCGGGCAATGCCATCAAGGGGCCGGCGTTGATCGAGCGCATGGGAGACAGTGTGGTTGTGCCACCCGAGTTCTCAGTGGAAGTAGACAAATACCTCACGCTGGTGATGTCACTCAGATAGAGCTTGACCGTGGCCGATGCAGTCAATATAGGTCGGGTGGCCGTGACCGGTGCGATGGGCGTCAATGGTGTCTGGGTGCTGCGCGCCTTCATCAGTCGCGGGGTTGAAGTCCTAGCGCTCGACATCAACGAAGACTATAGCCTGGCACCTGAACTATGCGGCAATATCGCATTTGACCGAGTCGATGTGACGCGACCTCATGAACTTGAGAAAGCCTTTTCGGCTTTTGCGCCAGAAGCGGTCGTTCATATGGCGGCCCTGTTGCCGGCGGAATCGCAGTCGGACCCGTTTCGAGGCTATCAGCTCAATGTCATGGCTACGGCCAATGTGTTTGAGGCCGCAAAGAATCATGGCGTCAAGCGAGTTGTCATGGCGAGTTCAAAAGCGGCATACGGCAATATGCCGGATGAGTTTGGCTATCCAGCCTACCGCCCGGTGAAGGAAGTTGATAGGTGCAATCCGGTTGCGGTATACGACTACAGCAAAATTGCCGCGGAAGGGCTGGGTATCAACTTCGCGCGTAATGACAGTTTCGAGTTCGCTGCGCTGCGCTTCGCCACTATCTATGGACCTGGGAAGGTGGGTCGTCACGGCCCTATGTCGATCGCTTCGGCACTGATTGAGTCTGCAATCGCAGGTGAAACGTATGAACTGGAGCGTGGCGGTGATGAATGCGACGACTATATCTATGCCGAGGATGCAGGGGCAGCCCTCGCTGTTGTTGCGCTGCATGATCAACCGCTAGAGCACAACTTGTATAACGTTGGCCTTGGTGAGGCAGTCTCTCTTGCCGAGTATGCCAAGACCGTTGAGTCTGTCATCCCGCAAGCGAAAACAAATATTGGCACTGGTCTTGACCCAATGGGCGCTGGCGTTTCTTACTACTATGTGTTCGACTGTGCCCGGATGCGAGAGGAGTTTAATTTTACTCCGCGCTCGCTTGAGGCGGGTATGGCGGCATTCGTGGACTTTTCAATGCAAGCGGGGTGATTGCCGCGTAATTGTTTGGCATGTGTCAATTAGGCTGGTATCAAGCCCGCAATTCGAATGAACTTATGTAAGCCCCAATGATAGGAATGAAAATGACAAACCGAATGACTAGCGTAGGCTCTCGCAAGCACCGAAAGCTCATAAGTGCCTTTCTCCTGGTTGCGTTACCGCTGTCAGCGTCTGCTGCGCCAATCATTGAAGAAATTATTGTAGTCGCGCAAAAGCGTGAGCAAAACGCTCAGGAAGTGCCGATATCAATTACCGCGTTGTCGGCGTCGGCATTAGAGCAGCGGGGGCTGAGCGATATTTCCCAAATCGGCGAGATGACGCCTAACCTAGAGATGGACAATACCTCTCCCTTCGCCGGCTCTAGTTCTGTCCTGAGCCCATTTATCCGCGGTATAGGTCAGAATGACTTTGCCTTCAACCTAGAGCCCGGCGTAGGCGTTTACGTCGATGGCGTCTACTATGCGCGCACCATTGGTGCAGTGGTGGACCTCCTTGACCTTGAGCGTGTTGAGGTGCTGAGCGGGCCGCAGGGTACGCTGTTCGGTCGCAACAGCATTGGCGGGGTGCTCAATATCATCACCCGTCACCCAGCAGAGGAATTCACCTATGCGCTAGAGGCGACAACGGGAGATTATGGCCGTCTCGATTTCCGAGGCTCGATGGATGCGCCATTGATCGAAGGCACATTGCTGAGCCAGTTTGCGTTTTCTTCAAAACAACGCGACGGATACCAGGACAGGATCGAATTTCCCGGCAACTTTGTCCAAGACGTGAGGCATTTTCAGCGTGCCTCTGACGAAACTGGCGGCAGCCAAGGCGGGCAGGATCAAGTCAATCTACGCGCTAAGTTACTGTGGAGCGTCGCTGACGAACTGGAAATCACTGTTGCCAGCGACTACAGCGAGAGCGATGAGGACGCGCCTGCAACTTCACTCATTGAGGTTGGCGAGGGCAATGGGCTCGCCGGTTTGTACAATCTTTGCATCAACACGCCCCTGACTGTCCTGACTGGAATCGCGCCAGTGTGCACGCAGCCCTTAGCGACCACAGGCGTTGTCTTGGGGGGCGCGAATATAGACTCCGATCCCAACAATAATCGTTTGCCGATCAATGATCAATACATTCTCAGTGACATCGACAAGAGCTATGCTGAGGGTAGCAATTTTTCTCAAGTGAAGAGCTTAGGGCTGACCACTACGATTGATTGGGGATTCACCCCACAGATCAATATGAAATCGATTACGGCCTATCGCGAACTTGATGCCGTCATGGGCGCGGACTTTGATGGCGGAATGCCGTTCGTGGCTGGTGACGCCTCTTTCGACACACAGCAGGAGCAGTTTTCGCAGGAATTTCAGTTCACCGGCATGGCCTTGAATGGCCAACTGGACTGGTTGCTTGGTGCCTACTACTTTTATGAAGAAGGTGGACTGACGGACTATGTGCCGCTATTGGGTGGCTTGATCCAGGTATTGGGTCCCAAAGAATTTGAGAATGAGGCTTACGCGCTCTTCTCTCACCTGAACTATGCGATGACGGATCGATGGAGTGCTACGTTCGGTGTTCGCTATACCAAAGAGAACAAAGAATTTGAGGGCGGACAGCGGGATTTGAACATGTTTCCTGCGCGAACAGGGTCGCTGGCCGCAGCACACCCGGACCCTGACGATTTGACCCGCATTTATCCCATAGGCGTTCAAACGAAAGGTTTTGATGACCTCTCTGTGAAGTTGGGTGTGGAGTATCGGTTCAGTGAGAGCACTTTCGGTTACGCATCCTATTCCGAAGGATTCAAGAGTGGAGGCTGGACAACCCGACTACTGGTGCCTGAGACACCGAATCCGAATGTAGCACCGGAATTTGACGAGGAAGAAGCGACAAGTTACGAGTTGGGCATCAAGTCTCAACTTCTTGACAACCGTCTGCAACTCAATGGAGCGGTGTTCTTCACCGACTATACAAACATTCAGGTGACTGTACAGCGAGGTGTATCCCCTACGTTCGATAACGCGGGTGATGGCGAGATACAAGGCGCCGAGTTGGGGTTTGTGGCCCTGCCAGCGGAAAACTGGTTTATCACGGGAAGTATCGGATATCTCGATGCGCAATATACCGACCTAGATCCTCTTGTCGATCCCAATTTGACGTCAGGCGATAAATTCGTCAACACCCCTGATTGGGCCACCCATCTTGCGCTCGAGTACAGCTTGCCCTTATCAAATGGTTCGCAATTGCGGTTTCATGTTGATCATTCCTATAAAAGCACGGTAGCGAACGATGCGGTGAATACACCATCGTTGGTGGCGGACTCGGTCAACCTGTATCACGCATACATGAGCTTTGTCACACCGAGCCAAGATTTTACGATCACTTTCGGAGGAAGAAACCTCAGCGACGAGCGGTATATTTATTCTGGGTTTGCGCATCCTATCGGTTTTACCTCGGCCAACTACTCTCGCCCGCGAGAGTGGTATGTCACGTTCAAATATGCACCTCTCTGATGACCGAGGCTTTTTCGTCATGCAGCACGGACAGGCCTGCCGATAGCCTGTCGCGTGGGAGATCTTTCCGAGTTTCGCGATGACAGACTTCAAGCTGCTATTCAGTCCGATCAGCGTGGGTTCAATGGAACTCAAGAATCGCATTGTTGTGACGGGTCACAAGATAAATTTTACGCCCGAGCGGGCCAATCCAAAAGGCACCTCATACTACGAAGCCCGCGCAAAAGGTGGTGCAGGGGCTGTGACACTTGAGGCCCTAGGGGTTTTCTACACGGGCAAGACCCACCCGGATATTCGTTATGCAGATCGATTGGATTTTTTTCGTGACCAGGTGGAGGCCGTACACGCCTATGGCGCCAAGGTCATCGTCCAAGCGACAATCCAAGGTGGCATGTGGACGCCTTCGGTCTCATCATCTGTGCCCATGAAGTGGGTCAACACCCAAGCGCGACAACTCACCACCCGAGAGCTTAAGAATCTGAGCAAGGGCTTTGGCGATACTGCTGTCGCCCTCAAGGACTTGGGAGTCGATGCGTTTGAGATGCACCTGAGCCATGGCACCGGCCTGAACCAAATTGCATCGACCTTGTATAACTATCGCACAGACGAGTACGGCGGTTCTCTGGAGAATCGGATGCGTTTTTTCGGCGAGGTGCTTGCCGATGTCCGTGACAAAATCGGCGACAGTCTTGCCGTCGGCGCAAGGGTGAATGTCGATGAGAGTCGAGTGAAGGGGTCCGGGTTGGAAGAGGGCGTGGAGCGATGTTGGATACTCACTCGGGATGGGATGCTCGATTACCTAAGTGTGGATACCGCTGTGGAGCCGCAGGAGGACTATCTCATGGTGCCGTCGTCGTATCTGCCACAGACCCCCATGCTGTACGCTGCGGAAGCCGTGCGTGAAGCTGTGGATATTCCTGTGCTGGGCGTGGGACGAATTACCACCCCGCAGGTAGCCGAGGCGGCACTGGCGAACGGTTCACTCGATATGGTCGGTGCTGTCAGGGCACTCATTGCCGACCCGGAGTGGCCCAACAAGGCGCAGCGAGGCGACTTAGATCAAATACGCTACTGTATAGGCTGCGTCGAAGCCTGCTTTGGCCGTACTGTCAAACTCAAGCGCACACCGGGTGCTATCCCCGTGGAACACGCGCTCTGCCAGGTCAATCCCAATATCGGGAACGAGCGAACAGAACTTCTTCCGGTGAAGCAGACAAAGAAAATTGTCGTGGTTGGCGCAGGGGTTTCGGGCATGCAGTTCGCCATGACCGCCACGCGCCGAGGACACAAGGTGACGGTCCTTGAGAGGGAGTCAGTGACGGGCGGTCATATCAACTGGATGTCTAAGCTGCCGGGAAAAGCCGATGTTCAGGACATTGCGCGATGGTTGGATGTGCAGATGAAAACCTATGATATCGACTTAAGGCTTGGAATCGATGCGTGCGCTGAACTGGTCAAGTCCATGAAACCTGATGCGGTGGTGATCGCGACCGGCAGCCATTTTATCCGCAGCGGTTACAGTACCGCCAACATGCGGGAGGTGGAAGGCGCAGATAGCGATCATGTGCTGGTGCCTGAAGAAGTGATTCTCGGCCGCAAAGAGACCGGAGACAACGTGCTGATCTACGACGATACCGGCTATATCGTGGGCGCAGGCATCGCCGAAATGCTGTCCGATGCCGGTAAGCGGGTTGAAGTTGTCACTAGCTATGCAAATCTCCCCTGGGCGGTTGCGCACTTTTACCTCGATAAGGTTGTGAATACTCGAGTCATGAGTAAAGCCACGGTGACCCGTGATCATGTGTTGGAAAAAATCGATGGCAACAGTATCCATTTCTCCAACGTCTATACCTTCGATCCAATAGTTCGTGAGAACGTCGATAGCCTTATCCTCATTACCGGTCGTCAGCCTAATGAAACCCTATTTCAAGAGCTGGAAACCCAAGTGCCTGAACTGCATATCATCGGTGATGCGAACATCTCCCACCTCGGCGACCTCGCCATAGAAAGTGCTACCCGTGAAGGGGAGCAGTTGGCGCGGAGAATTTAGTGCATCATCCAACTGATAACGGAAAAGTACCCGCCCCCGTCGGCAGAGTCTGGAGCGTTGTCGAGCACCAGGGCGGCGAATTGAGTCCGGTCTCATTTGAACTGCTAGCCGAAGCTCGTGCACTCGCGGATATGCTGCAAGGCGGTGGCGAAGTCTGTGCGCTTGTGCTCTCCTCAGAGCAGTACTGTAGCGCCGAAAGCCATATCGATACGCTCGCCAAGCACGGTGCGGATCAGGTATTGCTGGCGTGTCACCCGGCACTCGGCGACTACGCGAGCGAGCCCCATATCGAGGTGTTGACCGATCTGTGTCATGCGCTGTCTCCCGAGATCATCCTACTGGCGTCATCCCTGGACGGCCAAGATATTGCAGCAAGGCTTTCGCTGCGCACGGGAGGGAGTTTGATCAGCGACTGCGTCAGGCTCACAGTCAACACCGATGGCGTATTGGAAGGAAGTAAACCCGTACTAGACGATCACCTGTACGCCGAGCTGCATTGTGAACGACGGCCTCAGGTGGCCACACTCAGACCGGGAGCGTGCGAGGCAAAGCCCCTGCACACATATCAGAAGCCCGAAGTGCAGCGAATCGAACCCGTATTGGACTCTCACTCGGGTGCGGTCTCAGTAGGAGAATTTCTACCCGCTACAGCTCGGAATTTGTCCATCCTAGAGGCTGAAAGAGTTGTGGCTGGCGGTGCTGGGATCAAGAATCCGCATGGCGTGCGTCTACTAGAGGCCCTAGCCGAATCTCTGGGCGCTTGTTCGGCGGCGAGTCGCGTGCTCGTGGATTTGGGGTTGATGCCTCGTGACAAGCAGGTGGGTCTCAGTGGTGTTGTTGTCAAACCCAAATTGTATCTGGCGCTGGGAATTTCGGGTGCGGCGTATCATCTGGCTGGCATGAGCGAATCGGAAATCATCATCGCTGTGAATACCGATCCCGCTGCGGAGATATTCAAGGTGGCGGATTTTGCTGCTATTGGCGACCTGTTTGAAGTGGTGCCGGCATTGTTGGAACGCCTTGCGAATCAGCAGGCGCCGCAAGAGGCGTCACAAGAACTGCTGTTGGAGGCGGGGTGAAACAGCAGCAAGCGAAAATCGCTGTCTGTATTGATTTGGCTTGCGCTTCAAGGCAGCCGCTCGTGATCGATGGACTTGCTCATCCACCAGCATATTTTTCCGACATCGCGCAATCCGCCTACCGCTATCCGAACGCTGCTGAGCGCGCTGCTGTGGAATTATCGCTGGATCTCAAGCGACGGTATTTGGACATTGAGGTCACGGTGTTTACCGCCGACAGCCACGCGGCAGATGACATTCTGCGCTTTTATCTCGCCTGCGGTGCTGATCGAGCGGTTCGAATAGATGTCGATTCGCACGACTGGCGCGACACCTTCTACACTGCCTCACTATTGGCGGAGTCGATTGCGCCTGGCGACTTCAATCTTATCCTGTGTGGTAACCAGACAGCGCAAGAGCGATTCTCGGTTCTCGCGCCTTTCTTGTCCGAGCTGTTGTCCCTGCCGTTGCTCAAGGATGTATCGAGTCTTGATGTCCCGGATGGAGCATTTGGCCGAGACAATGCGGCGCAGGTCAGGTGCCGGGGGCGAAGGCCCGGCGGGCATCGTCAGAGCTTGGCATGTGCGTTGCCAGCTGTCCTCTCTGTCGATCCTTTGTACTCGGACATGCCGCCCTATATTTCCCTGCATCGCCAGAGGCGCGCCTCAGCAAATGCGATAAAGGTCTTGCCCAAACCGCAGATCTCCTCAAGAGGCTCGGGGGGCAACCAGGCTTTAACTTTCAATCGTACCAGCCTAAAGAGACTCCAAGTGCCTACTCCCCGTGTCAAGAGAGTGCATGCTCGGCCAGCTGAAGATTATGCTGAGAACATGAAGCAGATGATGTTTGGTGGTCTGTCTGATGACGGTTTCAACAAGGCTATTGAGGGTGACGCTGGCTATGTAGCTGAGAAAATCGTCTGTTTTATGGAGGAGAACCGGCTGCTATAGGCATTGCGAGCCATGTCAGCAGACGAACCACAGAACGAACAAATAATGTCGCCTTTATCGCCTCCTGCCGACGCTGAGATTCTGGGTATTTCAGGACATGTGCTGGCTATCGCCATTCCCATCTTGGCGATTTGTCTTTTTACTTACATCATGATCAGGCGACTACAGCCGTTGCTCCTGGCTGCGCCGTCTGAATCAATAGATTCTCTAAGCGACAGGCTAGGCCGGGTGTTGAAGTATGGTCTTCTGCAATACAAGCATCCGCGTTATTTGCTGGCGGGCAGTCTGCATATCGTTTTGTTCGGCGGTTTTGTGCTGCTGATCGTCGATAGCATTTCGCTGGTTTTTTTGGGTATTGACGATGATTTTGTTTTCCTAGGGATGGGAGAGCGGGCGCAGGCGATCTATGAGCCTATCAAGGCGGTAGCCGTGTCCCTGGTATTTGCGGCAGCGGTCATCGCGGCGATGAGGCGCGCAGTGTGTATGCCGGAAAGATACGCAGTACCTGAGCGGTTTGGTAAAGACCGCACGGCGGGCGCTTTGGGTATTTTGGGCCTGATCATTGCACTGATGCTCAGTTCCGCACTATTTGATGGCAGTGTCTATGCGGCGAAAGGGGAAGGCGCTCTCGTTGGAACCTTAAGTTGGGTGGCTGCAGCGCTGCTCGCTGGGCAAACGCTTCATGTGCTTGAGCAGGCACATCATGGCGCTTACTTCGTGCATGAACTCATATTTTTCTTTTTCCTGTGCATATTGCCCTTGGGCAAGCACTTTCATGTGATTACCGCATTACCAAATATTTTCTTCATGCGCTTGGAGAGGGGTTCGCTGCGGCGGCCGAACACGGTCGCCGCTGGTGGTGATTTATTGGCTGTCGAACGCACCGGCGTGCATATAATGGAGGACTTTAGCTGGAAAAGTATGCTGGATTTCTACTCCTGTGTGGACTGTGGCCGCTGTTCGGACCAATGTCCTGCGAATGCCGCAGGACGGCCCTTGTCGCCGCGTTTCATTTCCACCCGTGGTCGCGAGCATCTGTTCGCGAAGTACCCATTGTTCCCTACCTCAAAGAGCGCCAACAGCAAAGATATTCCGCTGCTTGGCAATCTGTACGACGCAGATGAAATATGGTCCTGTACGACCTGTGGTGCCTGTGAGGAGGAGTGTCCGGTGACAATCGAATACATAGACAAAATTGTCGATCTTCGCCGCGGATGCATGGATAGTGGCGACATTCCCGACTCGATCAAAAAGCCCCTCGAATCCATCAAACGCTTGGGCAACGCCCAAGGGTTACCTCGGGAGTTTCGCGGTGATTGGGCGCAAGACATTCAAGGGCAGCAAAAGGTGAAGATCCTTGATGGTCATGTGAGCGCCGACACGCTCTATTTTGTCGATTCCATGTCGTCTTGCGATGATCGTGTGAACAAGCTTGCGAAAACGACCGCGCGGGTGCTAGATGCTATGAACGTCGATTTCGGTATTCTCGCAGCCAAGGAAACCGACAGCGGGCACGATGTCAGGCGCTACGGTGAGGAACTGCTGTTTGAGGAGTTGCGGGAGCAGAATACGCAAGGCATCAACAACAGCGCTGTCAAGCGTATTGTCACATCGGATCCCCATGCCCTGAATGCGCTGAAGAAAGACTACGACCAGATCGATCAAGAAGTTGAGCATATCAGTGAAGTTCTGATGCGCCATCTGAACAATGGCGATATCAAGCTAACCGCGAGTGACGAAGACAAGACCACGGTCTACACCTATCACGATGCCTGCTATCTGGGGCGTCATAACGAAATCTATGACGCCCCTCGCGAGGTGATCGACTCGATTCCTGGGGCGGTGAGAGTGGAAATGGAAAAAGCTCGCGACCGATCCTTTTGCTGCGGCGGGGGTGGCCTTTCCTTGTATCACTCACCGCCGGAAGAACGACAAATGGAGCAAATGCGGGTTGAAATGGCTCGCAAGGCGGGAGCGACCTGTATCGTCACCGCATGCCCTAACTGCAATGTGAGGCTCTCGGATGCCATTGACGCCAAAGGATGGCGCGATGAAATGCAAGTGATCGATGTCGTGGAGCTCGCCGACCGCCACATGGAGAGGCCGCAAAGCCAATAGATTCAGGCGTTATGAAAAGCAACAAAGCCATTGGTGATACACATTTCAAACTACACAACACAGAAGATTTAATATGTCACAAGAAACTTTCAAGGCGATCGTCTTTGAGGAGGGCGCCGACAAAGCGCTGCTCAAGGACCTATCACTCAACGATTTACCGGACAACGACGTACTGGTTGAAATCGATTATTCCACCTTGAATTACAAGGACGCACTGGCGGTCAGCGGCAAGGGCATTTGTCGGCGCTTGCCCATGGTGTGTGGTATTGATCTGGCAGGCACCGTTCTCAAGTCTAGCGCAGCGCAGTACAGTCCGGGCGACAAGGTGCTGGTGAATGGACATGGCCTCTCTGAGACTGTTTGGGGAGGGTACGCCCAGAAACAATGTCTCAAGAGTGAATGGTTGACGCGGTTGCCAGACGTTTTCTCGACCGAACACGCCATGGCCATTGGTACCGCCGGTTACACTGCCATGCTCTGTGTCAACGCTATTCGTGACAAAGGTATTCGGCCGGAAGATGGTCCGGTGCTGGTCACCGGAGCTGCGGGCGGCGTGGGATCAGTCGCTGTGATGTTGCTGTCGAAGTTGGGATACAGCGTGACCGCGGTCACCGGGCGACTTGAAGAGGCAGGCGCCTACCTGACGGAACTCGGCGCGAGCGATATGCTCGCTAGGGATGAATTGAATCGGCCAGCAAAGCCGCTGGAAAAAGAACTTTGGGCAGCAGCAATTGACACAGTGGGTGGCGATATTCTGGCGACGATATTGGCGCAGACGAAATACGAGGGGCTGGTTGCCGCCTGTGGTTTGGCAGCGAGTGCTAAACTGCCAAGTTCGGTGATGCCCTTTATTCTTCGCGGCGTGACCTTAAGAGGGGTGGACTCGGTGATGGCTGGCAGTGATGTGCGCGAGCGAGCCTGGAGCGCGCTGGCAGAACTGCTCGATCTAGAAAAGTTGACGAAGGTATATCGTATCGAGCCGATGAGCAAGGTGATCGATCTGGGCGCTGAATTGCTGGTCGGAAACATCAAAGGTCGTGTTGTGATCGACGTGAATGCCTGATGGCGCACTAGACTGGCTAGGTAAGATTGAAGCATCACAATGAGGCGCCAAGCAAAGGATTTTCTTCACCACGGTGAAACCGCCATTCTCGTCAGCGAGATGCAGGAAGGCATATTTGGCGAACATGCTCCGCTGATGGCTCAGCGCACAAATGCAATGGGCACGGGTGTGTTGCCCAACTTGGTCGCCTTTCTAGCCACAGCCCGAGAGATTGGGGGCATCAATATATTTCATTGTACAGCCGAGCGTCGGGCCGATGGATTTGGCGATCCATTGAGTAGCCCATTGGCGAGGATGCTAGCGCACAAGGCCGGGCCGGGCTATGGCCTTGAAACCGGCACAGCAAATGCTGAGCCACTTGCAGAGCTGTATCCTCGGGACAGCAAGAACGATTATGTGATGCCGCGCCTGCTTGGGATGAGCCCGTTTTACGGCACTGACTTGGATTACTTTCTGCGTCATAGTGGCGTCAAAAATCTCGTGATCACCGGTACTTCGCTGAATGTGGCCCTGTTGGGCACGGCCATTGAGGCGACGAATATCGGCTATCACGTTGTGCTGGCCAAGGATTGTGTCATCTGCGACCCCCCCGAGTATGCCGAGCAGTTAATCAAATATACGGTTCGGCATCTGTGTTATATCAGCACTTCCACTGAAATCATAGACTGTTGGAAAAACCAGCTGGCGGGATAGGAGCGGCATTGAAGAGCAACTATGTAGATGTGGATGGCATTCAAACGCATTACCTCGAGGCGGGGGATGGCCCTGTCGTCGTATTGCTGCACTCAGGCGAATATGGTGCTTGTGCGGAGATCAGCTGGGAGTACAACCTTGAAGAACTTGCGAGGCACTTTCGTATCGTAGCGCCTGACTGGCTCGGTTACGGGCGCACGGACAAGGTCTATCGCTTCAACGACGCGCGGGCATTTGTCTACCGGCACCTAGCGCGGTTCTTACAGATATTGTGTATAGAGAAGGCCGATTTTATTGGCAACTCGATGGGTGCAACCAACCTCATCGGGATTGCCGCGAGCCAGCCTCGTATTCTGCCGATTCGCTCTCTCATTATCTGTGGTGGTGGCGGGTTTGCACCCCACAATGAGCACCGTCAGGCAATGTTGGATTATGATGGCTCCGATGAAGCAATGGCCAGCTTGCTGAAGGCGATGATGCACGATTCGAAGTGGTCTGAGGATGCCAGCTACATTGCGAAGCGGCAGGTGTTTGCGAAGATGCCCGGTGCTTGGGAGAACACATCGGCCGCTCGTTTCAAGTCACCATTCGCTAAAGCACGACCGGAATTTGGCCGCGAAGACACAACGGCTTATGAGCAGGTGGCCTATCCCACACTCATCATCGCGGGACGCGAAGACAAACTCAGGGAACCCAATTACGCCGATGCCATGGCTGCTCGAATTCCAAACTGCGAATTACATGTCATTGAAGAGTGCGGGCACTGTCCAAACATTGAATGCTCGGAAATCGTCAATCCATTGATGGTTGATTTCCTCAAACGACAACATGTGGACTGACGATTGCTATTGATTAGGGAGAAACAGCCTTGGATTCCGAACATCATCTGATAGTGGAGAAAAAAGACGGCATCGCGATTCTGACGCTCAATCGCCCCGCGAAATTGAATGCGATGACCCCTGAGATGGTTTGTAGGTTGGTCGATGCTTGGGACGATATTGGTGAGGATGACAGCATAAGAGTCGCGGTAGTCACTGGGGCGGGCGACAGGGCTTTTTCGGTTGGCGGCGACTTCGATCACTTGACGCCTATTCTCAATGGCTCGAGACAGCCGCAAGATGAATGGGAAATACGCATGGTCAAGGACGATCTGCTGCCCAAAATGAACATGCGGCATTTTCCGCATCACAAGCCGGTTGTGTGTGCCATCAACGGTTTCTGTATGGCAGGAGGCTTTGAGCTGTGCGTCTACGCGGATATTCGCGTGGCGTCCGACAAGGCGAGATTCGCGATTCCGGAGGTGCAATTGGGCTTGCTGCCAGGCACCACATTGACCACGCTGCCGAGACAAATACCCTTCGCAAAAGCCATGGAGCTCATTCTCACAGGCGAGTTGATGAATGCCCAGGAGGCGCTCGAATTGGGATTTCTCAACTACGTTCTGCCATCGGATCAGGTGATGGGCAAAGCAATGGAGATCGCCGGCAAGATCGCGCGTAACGGCCCGCTCGCTGTACAGAAAGCAAAAGAAATCATATTGCATACTCGCGGGATGCGCGTTGAGGATGCCTATGACCTAGAATGGAAAGTTGCCACGCAAGTGCTGGCCAGCGACGATGCCAAAGAGGGTGTTCTGGCGTTTAGAGAAAAGCGCGAGCCAAAATTTATGAACAAATAGGACACTAGCCCTAGAGAAGTGAATGATGCCGTTCTGTTATCGCTGCGCAAGTGAGTTGAAGGAGGGCGTGCCGCCCGGGGATGATCGCGTGCGGCAGTACTGTCAGCACTGTGGCTATGTGCACTACACGAATCCCACACTGCTGGTCGCCGTTGTTCTCTATTGCGGTGACAAGCTTTTCTGGGCGAGGCGCATGATCGACCCTGCAAAAGGTCTGTGGTCATTCCCGTCAGGATTTATCGAGTCGGGTGAAACGCCGCAACAGGCCGCCTCAAGGGAACTGTTTGAGGAAACGAAAATTAGCATTCCTAGTGAAGACATGCTATTGATGAGCATCGGTTCTGTGGTGTCGATCGATCAGGTGTATATGTCGTTTCGGTGCCCGGTCAAGCAACTCCTGGATGCTTCGATCACGGCGGAAACGGCAGAGTGGGGCTGGTTTAGTGAAGGCGAGGCGCCCTGGGAGACGATGGCCTACCCCGAACTTGAGCCGAACTTCAGGCAGATCTACCAATGGGCGCAGAATGATCGGTTTTCTATTCGCATTGGAGAGGTCAGCTACAGTGGTCACTATCAACAGTTTCCGCTGCATGATTGACGAGCACTCAGTACGACATTCGCGTGAGATTCTGACAGGGAAGGTTTTAGGGGGAATCCTTGCAACCCATGTAGCGAGCAAACAATCGATTGCTGAGGTTCTCCGGCAAAAGAAATCTGCACACAAACACTGTGGCCGCAGCACTCAGCGGCGCGTTGTAGCTGAGTTTTGGGCGCTCGGCAGTAGCCGCTTTGACCACCGCTAAAGCAACCTTTCTCGAATCTGACTCACCTCCACTACTTCTCGAAAAGATCTGGCGTTGAACATCCACATAGCGACCGTACGAAGCATCGTACTCATCGTACAAACCAGCCACCGACTCATTGAAAACAGGATCCATCAATTCACTCTTGATGGCCCCGGGCCTGACGATAGAAGACACAACACCAAATTGGGCCATTTCCTGTCGTAGTGATTTTGTAAACCCTTCCACTGCGTGCTTGGAGCCGTTGTACCAGCTATTGAAAGGCTGAGTGACGACGCCGGCCGGAGAAGAAACATTAATGATGCGTCCCCAACGCTGCCTGCGCATATAGGGTAGGCATTTTTTTGTCAACGACACCAGCCCGAAATAATTGACTTCAAATGCACGCCTGCCCGTTTTTTCTGGCACACACTCGACCGGGCCCATTGGCGCCACGCCAGCGCAATTGACCAGAATATCTATCTCGCCGACCGAGCTGCGAACCTCGGCTAGGCAGCGGTCAATTGACTCCTCGTCTGTCACATCGAGCTCTACTGCGACGACTCCTAGCGCTTTCAATGAAGACATTTTCTCCAATCGCCTTGCTGCGGCGATTGTCTTGAAACCAGCTTTGCGGAGCTCCTCAGCGATCATCGCCCCAATGCCCGATGATCCCCCTGTCACTAGTGCAACTTTGTTCATATTTTTTCCCCACCCTACATTCAACCTTCAATTGCAACGCTCGGCGCAATAGATATTTGGCCAGAAGTGAAGGCTTCACGCAAGACCTCCAACATTTCCCTGTAGGAAAGACAGCCCGGAAGCCGCCTCCGTTTCATGCAGTCCGACAGGACACGTTATCGGTCAGACAGTTCAGTCCGGCATGGATTAGTTGGTGTCTTGACACCCTACAGTCGTCCGGTCCGCGCCGGTAATGATCTGGTTGCCGCCCCTCCGCCCTTCACAGAAGCATTCCGTGACGTCCTGCCGCGTCGTGCCAACCGCGAAACAGCCGCTCCTCGAACCACCGCCGGAAGGATAGATAATAGGATTGACCGCC